>NZ_JADCKW010000043.1:0-49342 GCF_014982155.1 Enterobacter cloacae complex sp. P16RS2
GCGGCAGTCATTATTTTGGTGTGATGAAATCTAACCAAAATAATGACTGCCGCTTGTTCAACTCGTGGCTGGAATATCAGTCGTTTGCGAGCAACTTCTCAATACGGGTTCTGAACTTCGCCCCTTCCTTCAGGTTACGCAGCCCATAATTCACGAACGCCTGCATATACCCCATTTTCTTACCGCAGTCATAGCTGTCGCCGGTCATCAGCATAGCGTCTACGGACTGTTTCTTCGCAAGCTCGGCAATCGCGTCGGTCAGCTGAATACGATCCCAGGCGCCTGGCTCGGTTTTTTCCAGCTCGGCCCAGATATCTGCGTTCAGAACATAGCGACCTACAGCCATCAGGTCTGAATCCAGCGTCTGTGGCTGATCCGGTTTTTCGATGAACTCAACGATGCGGCTCACCTGCCCTTCCGTCTCCAGCGGTTCTTTAGTCTGGATCACAGAGTACTCGGAGAGATCGCCCTTCATGCGTTTCGCCAGCACCTGGCTCCGGCCGGTTTCATTGAAACGTGCCACCATTGCCGCCAGGTTATAACGCAGCGGATCGGCAGAAGCAGTATCAATGATGATATCCGGCAGCACGACGATGAATGGGTTATCGCCCACAACCGGACGGGCACACAGAATAGAGTGGCCCAGACCCAGCGGCTGCGCCTGGCGCACGTTCATGATGGTCACGCCTGGCGGACAAATAGACTGCACTTCCGCCAGCAACTGGCGCTTAACGCGCTGCTCAAGCAGCGCTTCGAGTTCGTAAGAGGTGTCGAAGTGGTTTTCTACCGCATTCTTGGAGGAGTGCGTAACCAGGACGATTTCTTTGATCCCTGCAGCAACAATCTCGTCGACAATGTACTGAATCATTGGCTTGTCGACGATCGGCAGCATCTCTTTAGGAATGGCTTTTGTGGCTGGCAGCATATGCATGCCCAGGCCTGCTACCGGAATGACTGCTTTCAAATTAATCATTATTTCTTCCACCTTAAAATGGTTGACGAATTATAGCTCTTAAACCTGTTTTCGCCAGCATGATTTGCCGTGATCCGCAGGTAATGTTACGCCTTAGCCCTACAAATTTCTGTAGTTGTAATCTGAATAGATCACGCCCCTTTCCCAGGAATAGTCTCAAAACAGCTAATTGTCGATTATCTGTGCGGAAGCGCAAAGTTAAGCTTTTCCACATTCACCACCTGCTGGTCGACTCGGTCAATATCCACCGAGCTTTGCCCCTTCTCATTCACCGCTTTAATGTTCGCCAGCGAAAGCAAGGTCTCATCTTTCGCCATAAATTTACCCCGCACATCCTTGCGCAGGTCGAAGTTGATCTTCAGGGCGGGACCCACAGCGGCTTCCTGCATCACATTGATGTTGCGTAAAAAAAGATGCTGCGGCTTGTTGTGCAGTTCAAGCGTAGCACGCTGCATTTCCACATTGGTTATCGCCACAAACGAGGTGGCGTTACCGGATGAAATCTGTATTCCGCGCAATTTATACGCAAGCTGTCGATTATCGAGGTGAATATTATTGAGCTTGAAGTTCTGTGGGATGGACAAATAATCGCCTTTTATCACCCCATAGCCGATTAACATTCCGGCGCTGTTAACCATGTCGACATTATCAATAATGAAATTATCACAGCCATAAATGGCCACCGTGGCGTTGTCTATTCCCGCCTTTTTACTGAAGTCGGGAGTTATATTTTTGGCCTTAATATTGCGAATAACAAAATGTTTACCGTTTTCAACGTGCACCAGCTGGCGACAGTTGCTGCCGGTGATGTTTGCGACCACGAAGTTCTTGACGGTTTGCTTCTCCGGATAGTCGTTATCGTAGGTGCTGCCGGCGAGGCCAATGCCGATGCCCCAGTTGATCTTGCCGTTGGTGCAGTTAATGTTATCGATGACATGATCGGAGATCAGGATATTGCGATCGTTGATGGCGACGTTCCACTCGATCGCATCCCCCTGGAGATGGCTAAATTTACTGTTGGTGATGCGGGCACCGTCCACCTGGTTGTGGAACCCCTGGCGCAGGATGGCGTAGTTGGCCTGACTCACGCTGATGTTATCAATCAGCAAATTACGCATCACGCTCGGTTTCTTGCCGCCGATGTAGATCTGCGTCACCGGGCCAAAACCGCTCATGGCCAGCCCTTTGATGACGCATTCAGAGCCGCGAACGTCGAGCGTGATGTTCTCCGTGCGGCCAGCACCTTCGCCTATCACTTTGCTACCTTCCTGCAGAACAAAGCGGCCGCGCCCGTTGCCGGTTAACGCCCCGCGGATCAGCAGGGTTTTACCGTCGGGAATGAAAATGCCCGTATTGATGTTTTCGCAGGTGAGCCCGGCTGGGACCACGACGGTGTCGCCGTCATTGAACGCCTGCTTAAAGGCGGCGATCCAGTCGTTGTTATTGTACTGATTAACAGAGACCGTTCTGCCGCTTGCCGCCCGCGCGATGCGTGACGACAGCAGCGGCGTGGCCGCCAGAACGGAGAGAGAAGAAACAAAGGTGCGTCGGGTAATCTTTTTCAGCATACATCCTCGGCGTTACAACGTTTGCAGCAGGCTCGCTAACTGGCGGTTAATCACCTGCTGGTTAAAATCGGTTTCCACTTTTTGTCGGGCGTTCTGGAGCACGGGCTCCAGCGCCTGCTGGTCAATATCGCTGAAGGCTGCTAATCGGTCCGCAAGGGCCATCGCGTTATTCTCCGGCACCAGCCAGCCGGAATGGTCAGACTTAATCAGCTCCGGGATCCCGCTGTGCAGGGTTGATACCACCGGAATACCTACGGCCATCGCCTCCATCAGCGCAACCGGAATGCCTTCCATATCGCCATCGGCGCCCGTCACCGAGGGCAGCAGAAACACATCCGCCTCGTCGAGCATGGCCTTAACCTCGTGGCTCGGCTTGAAGCCCGGCATCTCTACGACATCTTCCAGCTGATACTGTTCGATAAGCGTGCGCAGACGACGCTCCCACGGCCCAATGCCGAGAATGCGATAGTGGAAATCCACCCCGCGCGCTTTCAGCTGGCGGCAGGCTTCAATGGCCACATGGAGGCCTTTCTTCTCGGTCAGGCGAGCAACGGAGATGATCTGCAGCGGTTTTCCCGGCACCTTGACAGGACGGCGTGTGAAGCGCGTTAAATCCACGCCCATACGCGAAACGGCAATTTTCTCTCCCGGGCAGCCCATGTTTTTCAGGCGCCCGGCCCACAGGTCGCTGATAGGCAGCATCATGTCGCCGCGTCTGAACAGCTGCTGATACTCCGGCGTGTAGTGGTTCAGCACTTCGCGGCTGGAGATGTCGATACCGTGGAAGATGGTCGCAATTTTACCGTCAATCACGCCCAGCTCGCGCAGCTTCGCGGCGGTGACGCCCGCCGGGCCAAAGTGGGCGATAAACACGTCGGCACGATACGGCTGCGCGGTTTGCCCGCAGATGGCCGACAGGATCAGATTGCGGGATTCCGCCCCATAGCGGGAAACATTCAGCGCCCGCCACGTCGACGCGCGGTGGATCCCGCGTAGCGTCTGGCTGGCCCGGTGGCGCAGCTTGCTCAGCCTCCCGGAAGGCTCATCCTGCAGCCAGCGGGTTTTCGCCTCCAGCCCATACTGGGTATACGCCGCATGGGTATTTTTGGTATCGCCCTTTTGCAGGGCGATAATCTCCACGTCATATCCCATATCGATAAACGCGGTGATTTGGTTCAGGACAAACGTTTCAGACGACAGCGGAAATTTCAGTAAGAAGAAACCGACCTTCATTTCCCCTCCCGCACGCGGTCAAGTACCGATTTCACCATCCCAATGCCCTTCTCGCGCTCGGTTTTCACCGCCACGGCCAGGCGTTCATTGATGGCGGGCAGTTGACCCAGGGTGTCCCCCACCATCGCACCCAGCGAACCATCCAGCAGATGACGGATATCCACGGCCATTTCCGGCATACCGAGCTGCTGCATGATGCCTGCTGATTTGTGTTCGTAGTTAATGGCAATGGCCGGCGTGCCAAAGTTCATGGAGATAATGGCGGAGTGCAGACGCGTGCCGACGGTCAGGTCGCAGGCGGAGAGAAGCTTGCCCATCTCCAGGTCGTTCAGTTCGTCCATCACCACGTGATAGCGGGACGGATCGTTAACCAGATTGCGCAGTTTCAGCGCCACCATACGGTCGTCTTTGTTGTAGCTGTCGATGCCGGTGCAGGTTGAGAGCGCCAGCACCTGGTACCCGCTATCCAGCACGCGGTTCACCACGTCGGCGAAGGCTTTCTCATACGCCGCCTGGGTCGTACCTAAACGCTTATCGAAGGGCGCCAGCTCGCGCAGGGTTATGGCGACGGTTTTCTGTTTCGCCGCCACGTCGAGCCAGTGCTGCACCGCGTAGCTCGGCTGGAAGCCGTCGTCCTGATGATCCACCAGCCACGCGGTGTCCACGCCGTGCTCAACTTTTGAGGTGTCAATTTCGCTGCGCTTCATCATGTCGAGGCTGACCGACTCGCGCAGGATCAGCGCGTCGCAGTGGCCGAAGACGTAGTTTGCGAGCTGGTTAAACTGCGGATCCTGGAATGGCCCGACGCTGTGGCCAATCATAAACAGCGGCTTTTTCGCCATAAAGGTACAGAGCGCATGCTCAAACTGCGGCACGCCGTAGAGATCGACGAAGAACGAACCGCCGACCTGAATAATGGCGTCATAACCGGAAAGCAGACGGACAAAATCGGTAAAGCCCTGCGCGATCGCGATGTTGCGCAGCTTGCCGGTATCGGTCACGCGGGAAAGCAGCACCTGGTGCTGGTAGCGACGACGCAGTACTTTCTTCACGCGGCCCATCACGCCCGCGGCGTTATTGTGCTGTTTCATCTGGCTGTAAAGCGGGTCGCCCATCACCGGGCGGTTCAGTAACCAGGATGAGCTGACCGGATAACGGCTCATCACGTCCACTTCGGTCTCAGGCTTAAGGGTGTTAATTGCATCCAGTAAACCGCGCAGGATGGCGCTGTCGCCACGGTTGCCGCAGGTATGGTTGCCAAGAATTAATAATTTCATAATGGCCTCTTAAATAACTAGCCTGCGCGAAGCAGCGTTTTCATTTTTTCGTTACGGCAAAACTGGCGCTTCATCTCCACCACCAGCGCATTGCGTGACAGCACAATCATCACGCCAAATGCCAGCGCCCCCGCGGCAACCTGCACCGCCAGCAGCGCGGCCAGCGGCAGGTGACCGCTGAGGATGATGCCCAGGCCGTAGCTCACCGCCAGGGTCGGCAAGGAGAGATAGAACGGCAGCCACAGGCTCAGGATGTACTGACGGTAGCTGGAGCCCAGCACCGGCTTGATCATGATGAAGTAGCTCAGAACGGTATTGACTACCTGCACCAGCAGGAAGCCCAGCGTGACGCCGATGGCGCCCGCCATATGCCCGCCGACGATAATTGCCGGAATAAACAGGAAGGTTTTGAACACGTTGAACTTAAAGCTAATGTCGACGCGCGCTTTTGCCATCAGCAGGGAACCAATCGGATTCCCCACGGAGCGCAGGAGCCCCACCACGCACAGCAGCTGCAGGATCGGGATGATGCCGTTCCACTTCTCGCCAAACACCAGCGGCACGAAGTTGCTGGAAACCACCATCAGCCCCAGCAGCACCGGGAAGTTAATGATCCCCACCACGGAAAGCAGCTTGTAGAAGTTAACGCGCAGCTTCTCGGTGTCGTCCTGGATCTTGGCGAAGGCCGGGAACAGCACGCGGGTGATGATCGGGTTCAGCTTCATCGGCGGCACCACCGCGACGTTGTAGGCCAGGTTGTAGCCCCCCGCCACGCTCGCGCCAAGAATACGCGCCAGCACCAGCGTCGACAGGTTGGTATTCACATAGTTGATGATGCTGTCCGCCGTCAGCCACGCGCCAAAGCGCAGGTTGGACGAGACGGATGCGAGAGAGAAATGCAGCCCGGGACGGTAGATCTTGCGGCCAAAGTAGCCGAACAGCAGCGTACGCACGGCAGAGTTAACCAGGTATCCGAGAATTGCGGTCATCGCCAGCGGCCAGAAATGGGCGCTCACCACGGTGAAGGTAAAGCCCGCCAGCACCGCGCTGGTCTCGATCATGCCGATCTTGTTGAACTCCAGCTCTTTCTGCATCAGCGCGCGGAACTGCTGCCCGTGCGGGATCACCACGAAAGCAAACGACAGCGTGCGCATCAGCGGAGCCAGATCCGGGTTGTGCAGCACGCTGGCGATGGTGTCGCTCAGCAGGAACACCAGCACGAACACGAAAATCCCCAGCCCCACGTTCAGCCAGTAGAGCGTGGTTAGCTCCAGATGGCTGATCTCTTTGCGCTGGATAATCGAATTGGCGATACCAAAATCAGACAGCGTATCGGCCAGCGCGATAATCACCAGCGAGACGGTCAAAAGGCCGAACTGGTGATTATCAATAATGCGCGCCAGCACGGTCATCTGCACCAGACCGAGGCCAATGATGACGATGGTCGCCATCGCTGACCACTTCGCCCCGCTGATGGTTTTTTCACGTAAGCTCATCTTAGTACGCCGCTTTGTTCACGAAACCTTTGAAGATGGTCAGAAAAACAATCTTGATATCGAACCAGATACTCCATTCACGGATGTACTCCAGATCGAATTCGATGCGTTTTTCCATTTTTTCCAGCGTGTCGGTTTCGCCGCGCCAGCCGTTGATCTGCGCCCAGCCGGTAATGCCCGGCTTCACCTTATGGCGCAGCATGTAGCCTTCAATCAGCGAGCGGTACTGCTCGTTGTGCGCCACCGCGTGCGGACGCGGGCCAACAATCGACATGCCGCCGGTAAAGACGTTGATAAACTGCGGGAGTTCATCCAGCGAGGTACGGCGCAGGAAGTTCCCCACGCGGGTGACGCGCGGATCGTTCTGCGTCGCCTGGGTCACCACCTTGTCATTTTCCATCACCTTCATGGAGCGGAATTTCCACACCATAATCGGCTTACCGTCCATACCGTAGCGGGTCTGGCGGAAAATAACCGGGCCGGGAGAGCTCAGCTTCACCGCCAGGGCAATGCAGCACAGCACCGGGGAGATGAGCAGTAAAATCAGCGAAGAGAGCACTATATCTTCCGCGCGCTTCAGCACGCGGTTAATGCCCGACAGCGGGGTGTCGTACAGCGGTACCACCGGCACGCCGTTCACTTCTTCAATGCGTGAATGAAGGATGTTAAAGGTAAAGACGTCCGGGATCAGGATCACCGAACAGGTGGTGTCCGCCAGCTCGCGCATCATTTGCTTAATGCGGGATTCGTCTCTCATCTGCATGGCGATGTAGACGTTGTGAATTTTGCCGGCTTTCGCGTCTTCAATAAGCTGTTCGTAATTGCCCGCCCAGTCCGACGGCACGCCGCCCGGCTTCGCGTCGTGATAAATCCCGACCACTTCAAACCCTAACCACGGCTCTTTGCGGAAGCTGTCGAGCAGAACCTTACCAACCGGAAGATCGCCCGCTACCGCAACGAAGCGACGGTTATAGCCCCGGTTGCGCAGCCAGCCCGCCCCAAAGCGGATCAGGGAACGGCACACCACCATGCCGACGCTGGTTAACAGATACCAGCTCAGATAGGTCACGAGGCGATTATCAAAATCATGGCTGAAGGCCACCAGGCCTGCGCTGAAGATCAGGCTCAGGGTCCAGTTCTGCAGCAGCAGCATCAGTTCGGTGGTCATTTTCACGCCGCGCCACGAGCGGTAGAAATCGGTCATCCCGCCGATCATCTGAAACACGACCAGCGCAATGAGTGCCATCAGCAGATGCATATATAAGAACGGCAGCCCGCCGATCCGACACACCGCCCATAACCCACCGACCATGATGGTGATATCAGAAAAACGCTGCACCATAGAGATTAACGATGCATTCGTTCTCGCTCGTTCGCGTTTTTTTAGATTCGTCATCGTTGTTCCTGTATTCGGTTCCCCCTCCCGCCGGGAGGGGCAATTGTTACTGATTCAACAGCGCCAGAATGTCCTTCGTTCGGGCTTCCATCAGCGCCGTGTCAGCACGGGACTCCACGTTCAGGCGCACCACCGGCTCGGTATTGGACGAGCGCAGGTTAAAGCGCCACTGCGGGAACGCCATGCTGATGCCGTCCGTACGGTCAATTTCCAGCGCGTGGATCGCAAAGTGCTGCTCCACGCGGGCAATGGCCTCGGCCGGCTGCGCCAGCTTGCTGTTGATCTCCCCGCTCGCCGGGAACGCCGCCATGCGGTCGCGCACCAGCTCGCCCAGCGTCTGCCCCTTCAGGCACAGCAGCTCGGTCACCAGCAGCCACGGGATCATCCCGCTGTCGCAGTAGGCAAAATCACGGAAGTAGTGGTGGGCGCTCATCTCGCCGCCGTAAATGGCGTCTTCTTCGCGCATGCGCTCTTTGATGAAGGCGTGGCCGGTTTTGGACATCACCGGCGTGCCGCCCGCCGCGGAGACCACGTCGACGGTGTTCCAGGAAAGGCGCGGGTCATGGATGATTTTCGCACCCGGGTTTTTCTCGAGGAACGCTTCTGCCAGCAGGCCGACAATGTAGTAGCCCTCGATGAACTGCCCTTTCTCGTCGAACAGGAAGCAGCGGTCGAAGTCACCGTCAAAGGCGATCCCCATGTCCGCGCCGTGCTCAATCACCGCGTTGCGGGTGTCGTCGCGGCACTCCGGCAGCAGCGGGTTAGGAATACCGTTCGGGAAGTTGCCGTCCGGGGTGTTGTGCACCTTGACGAAGGTTACCGGCACGTTCAGCGCCTTAAAGCGGGCTTCCAGCGCGTCCACCACCGGGCCGGCCGCGCCGTTACCGGAGTTGATGACCAGCTTCAGCGGCTTGAGGTTCGCCACGTTGATGTAGCCCAGCAGGTGGTCGATGTACTCTTTCTGCAGGTTGATTTTTTTGTAGCTGCCGCGCTTAGCCTCGTTCACCGGCGGGAAGTCGTTGGCTTCCGCCAGACGCTGCACGTCGCGCAGGCCGGTGTCGCCGCTGATAGGGCGCGCGCCCTTGCGCACCAGCTTCATCCCGTTGTAGTCCATCGGGTTGTGGCTGGCGGTCACTTCGATACCGCCGTCCACGCCCAGGTGGAAGGTGGCAAAGTAAATCTCCTCGGTCCCGGAAAGGCCGATATCCAGCACGTCCACGCCCGCGTCCTGCAGCCCTTTCGCCAGGGCCAGCTTGAGGGATTCACTGGTCAGACGCACGTCGCCGCCCAGCACGATGGTCTGCGGTTTTAAATATTCGCCGTACGCGCGGCCAATGCGCCACGCGATGTCTTCATTCAGCTCTTCGCCCAGCTTGCCGCGAATATCGTAGGCTTTAAAACAGGTTAATTTTTCCATGATGACCCCTTTTTCAGGCAACAGTCGGCCCTGACCACTTAATGGCCAAATTGATTTTTTTGTCATTCGCAGGCCCGGTAAGCGCAGCGCCACCGGGCATAATGCAGAGTGCTACACCCGCCCGTAGCGGTCCTGGAAGCGCACGATATCGTCCTCTTCCAGATACGAGCCGGAGCGCACCTCAATTAAGTCGAGAGGAATTTTCCCCGGGTTCTCCAGACAGTGCGTGGCCCCCAGCGGAATATAAATGGACTCGTTTTCACCCAGCAGTTTGACTTCACCGTCGATAGTGACTTTAGCGGTACCCGCAACCACCACCCAGTGCTCGGCGCGGTGATGGTGCATCTGCACCGACAGCCCCTCGCCCGGCTTCACGGTGATGCGTTTCACCTGGTAGCGGTCACCGGAGTCAATGGAGTCATATTTCCCCCACGGACGGTAGACTTCGCGGTGAATATGGTGCTCGTGACGGCCATCGGCCTTAATTTGTTCAACCACTTTTTTAACGTCCTGCACGGCGTTACGGTCGGCAATCAGCACGGCGTCCTTTGTCTGGACAACCACCAGATCCTTCACCCCGACCGTGGTCACCAGGCCGGATTCGGCGTAGACGTAGCTGTTTTCCGTTTTGTGGCTAATAACATCGCCGTGGTGGACGTTACCCTCCGGGGTATGGGCGCTGATCTCCCACAGGGAGGACCAGGAGCCGACATCGCTCCAGCCCGCATCCATCGGTACCACGACGGCGTCCGCCGTACGTTCCATCACCGCATAGTCAATGGACTCTTCCGGGCAGGCGAGGAACGCCTCTTCATCCACGCGGATGAAGTCGAGATCCGGGTCCACCACCGCCATCGCCTTCTCGCAGGCGTTCAGAATATCCGGGCGGTATTTGCGCAGCTCTTCCAGGTAGCGTCCGGCGCGGAACAGGAACAT
The DNA here is from genome assembly GCF_014982155.1 of Enterobacter cloacae complex sp. P16RS2. Lineage (NCBI taxonomy): Bacteria > Pseudomonadati > Pseudomonadota > Gammaproteobacteria > Enterobacterales > Enterobacteriaceae > Enterobacter > Enterobacter cloacae complex sp. P16RS2. The sequence goes on from NZ_JADCKW010000043.1 coordinate 10,297, forward strand.
CCCGCTGTTCCAGTAATATTCACCGCTGGCGACATACGCCTGCGCGGTTTCCAGATTCGGTTTTTCAACAAACTGCGCCACGTCAAACGCCACGCTGTCGCCTTCACCCGGCGTCACGCTGCCGCGACGAATATAGCCATATCCGGTTTCCGGCAGATCCGGCACGATGCCGAAGGTCACTAGCTTGCCGCTCTCGGCGTAAGGGATCGCCGCACGCACCGCGTCGCGGAAGGCGTCTTCCTGCTGGATAACGTGGTCTGCCGCCAGGACCAGCATCAGCGGGTCACAGTCCGGGCTGCTGCGTTTTGCCGCCAGCGCCGCCAGGGCGATCGCAGGCGCGGTATTGCGTCCGGCAGGCTCCAGGATGATGTTTTCGGTGAGCTTATTCAGCTGGCGCAGCTGCTCGGCAACAATAAAGCGGTGCTGTTCGTTACAAATCACCACCGGGCTTTCACACTCCACGCCGTGCAGACGGTTTACCGTCGTCTGCAGCATGGTGAGATCCCCTTTCAGGCAGAGGAACTGTTTTGGATAGAGCACGCGGGACAGCGGCCACAACCGGCTACCAGAGCCACCAGCCATCACAACCGGATACAAAGTGGTTTGACTCATGATTTATCCCCGTATATCTGCAATAAATTGGCTCAGCACGTTCTCTTTTTCGAGCGTGCGTTCGGCATATTCACGTGCCACCGTGTTCACTTTTGGCATGGCAAGCGCTTGCTCAATTCCGGTTACCAGCGCCGGGACCGATTCCGGCTCCACGCACACGGCAATCCCCGGATAGCTGTCACACAGCTGGCCTAATTCTGTTTCGGCTTCTGCCGTGATCACCGCGTTACCGCCCACTGCCAGAATGTTGGTCAGCTTGGACGGCAGCACCGCGTCGGCCGCGCCGCGTTTTTGCACCACCAGATGGCAGTCGCCCATCTTCAGCAGCGCAGGCAGTGCCTCGTAAGACTGAAGCGGGAAAAATTTCACGTTGGTCAGGCCGCGTTCACCGACCATTTTTTCCAGCCGCGCCTTTCCACCGCCCTGCCCGACAATCACAAACGTCCACGGATGTTCACTCAGCAGCTCGGCTGCTTCAATCACGCTTTCCAGCCCCTGCTTTTCGCCGATGTTCCCTGAGTAAAGAATGATTTTTTGATCTTCAGGCAAACCGAGCTGCGCGCGCAGGGCATGAGCATCCTGCTCAGTTACATCGCGAAAACGCGCCACTTCTGACCAGTTCGGGAAGAAAATGACTTTCTCCGCCGGGACGCCCTTCTCCTGCGCCTTGTTCATCATCGAGCGCGAGATAGTCGAGACGTAATCAACGTTGTGCAGGCCGCTGCGCTCAAACGCGCTGGCGAGCTTCGCGACCTTGCCGCCTTTACTTTTGCCTGCCATCCCCAGGCCCAGCATGGCGTCAACTTCGTAATCCTGTATGTGCAGCAGAGTGCGCGCGCCGGAGAGTTTGCCCAGCAGGCGCATGCCCGGCGTGCAAAACAGCGTTGGCACCACGCCGATGATGCGATCCGGCTTCCAGCGACGCTGCGCCATCAGCGGGAAGAAGCTGCTCAGGGCAAAGCTGCCCAGATGAAGTAACCGTTTCAGCGTTGAGGGCTGCTTAGGCACATACAGCGGGCAGCGCCAGACGGTCGCTGCGCCCTCTTCGCGACGGTAGCGCCAGCTTGAGTAGCGCTCCCCGACTTTCCACTCCGGGTAGTACGGCGGCGCGGTAATGACCCGCACGTCATGTCCCTGGCTCGACATCCACTCAACCATCTCGCCGGTGTATTTCCCGATGCCGGTTAATTCCGGCGAGTAGTTGATTCCGTATACGAGGATCTTCATATGCCCGGCACCTCGGCCTGACGTTCAGCCAGGAAATAGGCACGACTGTTGTCATGCACATTATCGCTGGCAAGCAGCGCCTCTGGCGTCTGCCAGCGGTAGTCGTCATGCTGAGAATCAGGCAGACGCAGGTCTGCCTCACTCACCTTCAGGCGGAACCCCAGCACGATGTAGTGCGTGGTGAACCCGGTGCCTGAAAAGTTATCGTCATAGAAGTGCTGCCAGACCCCGTAAAACTGGCCCGCTGCCATCGGCAGCTGCAGGCCCAGTTCCGCCAGAGTGAGACGCTCAAACGCATCGCTGAGCCGCTCATCCTTCTGCACGCGCCCGCCGGGCACGAACCAGAAGCCCTGTGCAGGACGGTTGGTTCGTTTCCCCAGCAAGAACTCGCCGCGTTCGTTCTCCACGATCAAATCAATTGAGATGAGCGGAGTGGAACGCACTACCGTGGCAAAATCTTCCTGACTTAAAAACATCGTTACCCCCGGAAGCGGTGCTGGTTTTCCAGGAACCACTGGTAGGTACTGGCCAGACCCTGCTCCAGTGACACCTCGTGATACCAGCCCAGCTGATGCAGACGGGTCACGTCCAGCAGCTTGCGCGGCGTGCCGTCCGGTTTCGTCGCGTCAAACACCACGCGGCCTTTGTAGCCCACTACCTGCGCGATGGTTTGCGCCAGCTCGCGAATGGTGCAGTCCACGCCGGTACCCACGTTGATGTGCGACAGCATCGGCTCGGTGTTTTCCTGCCACACCTCGCGATCCAGCTCCATCACGTGAATGCTGGCGGCAGCCATGTCGTCCACGTGCAGGAACTCGCGCATCGGCGTACCGCTGCCCCACACCACCACGTCCGGCGCGTTCTCGGCGGTCGCCTCGTGGAAGCGGCGCAGCAGCGCTGGGATCACGTGCGAGTTGCTCGGGTGGAAGTTGTCGTGCGGTCCGTACAGGTTGGTCGGCATCACCGAACGATAGTCGCGGTTGTACTGACGGTTGTAGGACTCGCACAGCTTGATCCCGGCAATCTTGGCAATCGCGTACGGCTCGTTGGTCGCCTCCAGCGTGCCCTGCAGCAGCTCGCTTTCGGCGATCGGCTGCTTCGCCATTTTCGGGTAAATACAGGACGACCCGAGGAACAGCAGCTTATTCACGTTGTGCAGATGCGCCGCGTGAATGATGTTGCTCTCGATCATCATGTTTTCGTAGATGAAATCCGCCGGGTAGGTGTTGTTAGCGACAATGCCGCCCACCTTCGCCGCCGCCAGATACACCTGATCAATGCGTTCGTTAGCAAAGAAGTCCTGAACCGCACGGCTGTCGAGCAGGTTCAGCTCGTCGCGCGAACGGACGACCACTTCGACGTCACCGCGCTGTTCCAGCTGGCGAACAATCGCGGAACCCACCATTCCGCGATGACCGGCGACAAAAATACGTTGTTTTGTCATTCTCAGGACTCCAGCGCGATGGCAACCTCGTAGCCATGAGATTTGAGCAGAGAGTGTTTTTTCGCTGCTTCAAGATCTTTGGCTACCATCTCGGAAACCATCTCTTGCAGAGTGATTTCTGGTTTCCAGCCCAGCTTCTCGTGCGCTTTGGTTGGGTCGCCCAGCAGGGTTTCCACTTCAGCAGGACGGAAGTAGCGCGGGTCAACCTGCACAATGACATCGCCTGGCTTCACGCCCGGCGCGTCGTGGCCGGTCACAGAAACAACGATACCTTTCTCTTCCACGCCGGTACCTTCGAAGCGCAGTTTGATGCCCAGCTGTGCCGCCGCCATTTCAACGAACTGACGCACGGAGTACTGCACGCCGGTCGCAATCACGAAGTCTTCTGGCTGTTCCTGCTGCAGCATCATCCACTGCATTTTCACGTAGTCTTTGGCATGGCCCCAGTCACGCAGGGAATCCATGTTGCCGAGGTGCAGGCAAGACTCCAGACCCTGCGCGATGTTGGCGATAGCGCGAGTGATTTTGCGGGTTACGAAGGTTTCGCCGCGACGCGGAGATTCGTGGTTGAACAGAATGCCGTTACAGGCGTACATGCCGTAGGATTCACGGTAGTTCACGGTGATCCAGTAGGCGTACAGTTTTGCTACCGCATACGGAGAGCGCGGGTAGAACGGCGTGGTCTCTTTCTGCGGGATTTCCTGTACCAGACCGTACAGCTCGGAGGTGGATGCCTGGTAGAAGCGGGTTTTCTTCTCAAGGCCGAGGAAGCGGATGGCTTCCAGCAGACGCAGGGTACCCATGGCATCAACGTCAGCGGTGTATTCCGGAGACTCGAAGGAAACCGCTACGTGGCTCATCGCGCCCAGGTTGTAGACTTCATCCGGCTGTACTTCCTGCAGGATACGGGTCAGGTTGGAGGTATCGGTCAGGTCGCCGTAGTGCAGATGGAATTTCGGGTTCGCCGCGTGAGGATCCTGATAAATATGATCCACACGTTCGGTGTTGAAAGAAGACGCACGACGTTTAATACCGTGCACTTCATACCCTTTTTCCAGCAGGAACTCTGCCAGGTAAGAACCATCCTGCCCGGTAACGCCGGTGATGAGAGCGACTTTAGACATGTTTATATTCCTCTACTTATGAATTTAATCAGTTTCAACGCGTTCGCGTATCACCACTGCGGGGTTGCCACGGCAAATTTTATTTGCCGGTAGCGATTTAAAAACGCTGCTGCGGGCACCGACTACCGTGCCATCGCCAACAGAAACACCCGGTGCAACAAAAACATCCGTTGCCAGCCAGCATTTTTCGCCAATCGCAACAGGCGAAGCGGTAATATCAAAATGCTGACTCATAAAGTCGTGGCTGCCGGTGCACAAATAACATTTCTGTGAAACCACCGAATTTGCGCCAATCGTAATTTCGCCAAGGGTATATAACACCGCGTCATCCCCAACCCATGCGTAATCCCCCAGCGTTAATTTCCACGGATAGGTAATTTTCACAGAAGGTCGGATGACTACGTTTTTTCCGATTTTTGCGCCAAACAGGCGCAATAAAAAAGCTCGCCAGCGGTACATTATTTGCGGCGACCAGGCAAATAAGGTTGCCTGAACGGCCCACCACAGCTGTACCTTAATACCGTTCCCGCCCCGAAAACCTTTCGGCACGGAAAAACCTTTTAAATCCTGCATTGCGTTTCCTTATATTCAGGCTTTGTTATATAAGGTTTTCGTTTTGCCTGTGGTGCGCAGGCGTAATAAATAAGACAATTCCGCCCAGAACCCCGGCACGCGTAATATTTTACGCTGCACGTTTTTGGCATCCTGGCACAATTCCAGATTATTAGACGTTGACACACCGCCCATTGAGAATTCAGACACCAGCCCTTTAATTCGACGGAACGGGTAACCTGATTTATACAGGCTGGCTGCCAGCGCATAATCGGAAGACACTTTATACTGCAAATCGTAAGGCTGTTTTTTCAGACCCTTTACCGGGAAGAAAATGGCCTGATGGCTGGCGGGCAAGCTGTGATAGATATACCAGCCTGGCTTCGCGCTGCGGCACACTTTATGTCCGTCGCCAAAATCGAGCAGCGCATCGCCAATATACATGGCGTCCTCTTTCTGGCGAGCCAGCTGACGGGCAAACAGCGCCACGTCTTCATGGAAAATATCGCCCGAGTTCAGGAAGATGGCATAACGGCCTTGCGCCATGTTGATGCCTTTATTCATCGCATCATAGATGCCTTTATCTTTCTCGCTGATGTAGCGTAAGTTGAACTCACCGTTGAGTTTTTCCAGAAACTCCGCAGTGCCATCGTTCGAGCCGCCGTCGACCACAATCCACTCAAAGGTGAGGCTTGGATCGCGCGCCAGGTTGCGCAGCGAGCGCCAGGTTTTTACCACCCCTTCGTAATTACGAAAAGCGACAGTAATGACGCTAAGAAACATAAATCACCTCATTTCGTCATACGTTCGTAATATTAAGCGCCTTGCGCAGAATAAACGGACAGACAATCAAGAAAGCATATTCCGGGCTAAATATTGACCCGGTAAAAAACAGCGACACCGGAGTAAACAGATAAAGCTGAACGCGAAAGTTCTGGTTATCACCAAACGCGTTAATCATCATTTTGAAAACTTTAAACAGATACCACAGGGTCAACAGTACGGCGAACCACGAAAAATAAATAATTAACAGATACAGACCATTGTCTATGGTTTTACCGACATCCGCACCGTTAAAGATTCCGAATGATGCAACATATTCGTAAAGTGAGCCGAATCTTACCACCCCATCAATATGGGTTAAGGAATAACCCACCATCACCAGTGGCCCAATGATGCGATAATAGGACGAAGACCCTTCCGTTCCCAAATCACCAAGACGTTCTGAGATGTACGGGAAGGCAAATATCACGCCTACCATAAATACCGTCAGGGAGATAATCGCCAGCGGCAGTTTTTTCTTAATCGCATCTTTGTTCAGGTACTGGAACGCCCACTCCAGCAGGTAAAACAGGATAAATGTCATTACCCCTGAGAACGATCCAGACAGAACAATTCCTGCAAGAATCATAGCATCGGTCTTAGTCGTTTTGATACCAAACTGTTTGATGCTGAGCCAAATTGAGATTAACGCCAGAGCGAAAAACGCCGGTTCAAAATAAAGGGCTGTAGTACGCTTCCCGCCAAACTTGATGAAGTTCAATACATAGCTGTTACTGTAAATGAGATATTTCGAAATTATCTCCATCAGGCTGCTGCCGCCGGTGAGAATAATTTGCGCCATCTCCAGTGCGGCAAGCATAACAATTAACGCAACGGCAATATAAAAGAACCTAAGGATTTTCCGATAATTGTGCGGAGAAATAGTTTTAAACCGAATACTCCAGACCATTCCGATAATAATAACAATATAAACAAACAGCATGGTCGACGTGACGTATTTACTCGCATCCAGCGACTGGCCAAAGATGTAGTTAAACAGCGTCAGGCCCGTGCCCAGACCTAAGGCAATCATCAGCTTCTTGAGGTTGATTTTATCGACATACAGCAGAAGCAGAACGGGCAGGAAGGTTACGATGGTTATCGGGAAGCTTTCGCCGAGCTGGGCAATTTTGACGTTGACCAGCAGGTAGATCAGCGGCAGCAGCAGATAACTACAGATTCTGATAGAACGAGACATATTCCTCCAGCATCTGTTGTCCACTGTAGGCCTTGCGGCTGCGGTTGCGGAACGATTCCAGGTCTGTGCCAAAAACGATCTCAGCAATCTGCGCCTTCGGCAGCTGTACCAGCGGCAGGACCTCCTGCTCCGTGAAGGTTTTCCCGCCGGACTTTTCCAGCACTTCGCGCGCCGCATCGCTGTGGGTGGCGATCACCGGCACGCCGATAGAGAGCGCTTCGCAGAGGATCAGCGGGTAGTTATCCACGCGGGAGCTGAACACCAGCGCGTCCATTTCATTCAGCGCGCTCATCAGCTTGCGCTTGTCGGTCTCAAACCCGTGGTTCACCACGTTGGCCCCTTCGAACGGTGAAAACTTGCCGAAGGTGTGAAGCTCTATCTTGTCACCCAGCGCCATCATGTCACGCACCAGCTGCTGGTTGGTTTTACCGTCGTAACGCAGGTCATGCGCAACGATAGCGATTTTCGATTTGCCCGCGGTTTCGGCCACCGGGGTCAGCTCGGCAAGAATGGCTTCCGTCGCTACGTCGATGCCGTTGTTGATAATCTGACAGCGCCCTGCCCCGTACAGGCTGTTGAAGGCATCGGCCACGTGCTGGCTCGGGGAGATAAACGTACAGCCGAGCGAGAGCATGTCGCGGAACAGCTGACGCTTTCCGGCCACCAGCTGATGCGCGCGATCCACCTTCACCGGCGGGTAGTTGCTTAACGTCGGGCACTTCTGGCAGTTATCTTTCCAGCCTTCGCAGCCGTCGGTAAACGCGCAGCGTCCGGTCACGCTCCAGTGATCGTGCAGCGTCCAGACAAAGCGGGTATCGGGCTTGTGGGCCTGCACCTTCTGGCAAAACGCCACCACCTCTTCCAGATTCAGCCAGTAGCTGTGCAGCACGTGAAAATGCAGCACAACCGGGCCGGTCGTGCGCGTCACGGTGCGGTAAAGGTTGTTCAGGTTGCCAAACAGGTCGCGGTTAAACAGACGGAACAGCGCAATGTTGGCAATTGAGGTCAGACGCGGCGTGTGCTTGTGCACCTGCGGGAAGTTATCGTGGCTGACGCTTTTCTTGCCGCCTTTGCCGTAGCCGTAAATAAACCGAGACTGAAGTCCTTTTTGCAGCGCGCGCTGGTGCAGATCCAGCGCCACGCCTGCCGCTCCGCCTTCTGCGAGGCGTACGTTAAATTGCAGAATGTTCATTTAATCACCTTCACGCGGGCCTTTTCTCCCACCACCAGCGCGTTATCCGGAATGCTGTCCAGCACTACGCTGCCAGCACCAATCGTGACGTTATTACCAATCGTAATGTCACCGATGATTACCACGTTCGCGCCCAGCTCGACGTTATTGCCGATGACCGGGCAGGCCAGGCTGTCAGGCCCGCGGTTGCCAATGGTGACCGCATGACGAATGGTGAAATCATCCCCGGCGACCACAAACTTGTTGATCACCACCGCATAGCCGTGATGGATGGTAAAGCGGCGGCCAATAGTGGCAGCAGCCTGAATTTCATAGCCAAAAAAGCATTCGGTAATGATGCGGTACAGCACCAGCACGGGCGCCGCCCAGATATTGTTCAGCACGTTTTTCTTACGCCACACCGAGCAAAAGTGCGCGATGCGGTACGCCAGAACCATGCAGCACGGACGCAGGCTCCAGCTGTTAGCGCGGCAATCTTCCAGAAACATTATTTCCCCCGAAGTCCATCAGCCAGGCGTTTGCCGTTACGCACGGACAGCAGCGTCAGCAGCGTGCGCCAGTTCATGCGCTTATTGCGGATCTGATAGAGGGTAAAGAGCTGATATTTACGGCTGGCACGGTCAAACTTGTCCTTGTGCTTGCGGTAAAAATGGAAGTAGCCGGAGAACTTCTTCGGCGAGGAGGTGATTTGCATCTCCCCGTGGTTGATATGCAGGATCTGCGTGGCCTCTTCCACCTTCCACGGCTCGCCGTACTCCACCACCATGCGCAGGAAGATATCGTAATCCTGCGCGGCCTTGAGTTCGGTATCGAACAGGCACTCTTTGAAACGCCACGCCCAGGTGAAGACCTGGTTACCAATAATGTTGCGCTTGTAGAACAGGCGGCGAGAATACGGCGATTTCGGGTACAGCGGCAGACTCGCGGGCTGCGAATAAACCTCGCCCTGGCAAACATAGTCGTTGGCATACAGGAAAGCGTGCGTGACCAGCTGTTCTTTATGCGACAGGAAGATAGACAGGCGGTTCGGCGTCCATTCGTCATCGTCGTCGATCCCGGTCAGATACTGCCCTTTGGCCTGCATAATCGCCTGATTACGCACCGCGCATGCGCCGGAGTTAATGGCGTTATGCGTATAGACCACCCGCGGGTCGTTGAGGTCAGTCACAAACTTTTGCAGCTGTTCATACGAGGAAGAGCAGTCATCAACGATGATCAGCTCCCAGTTATCGTAATCCTGTCGCAGGACGGATTTGATTGCGCGGATCGCCAGCTGCTGACGATTCCATGTCGGCATATAGATTGAAACTAAAGGGCGTTGTGTGGTCATGATCTTCCCCTGATCCCTCACCCCGCCCCTCTCCCCTCGGGAGAGGGTTAGGGTGAGGGGGATTGTTATTTGCTGTCAGACTTATATTCGTACTCGTAATACCCGTAATCCTGGTACCCGGTCGCGCGGCGGAAGATGGAGTTCAGGATCACCCCTTTCACCTCAATCCCGTTCTGCTCGAAGCGGCTCAGGCTGGTTTCCACCTCTTTGAGGGTATTCACCGCGTAACGCGCCACCATCAGCGTCGTACCCGCATGGCGACCCACAACGGCAGCGTCGGTCACGGCCAGAATCGGCGGCGTATCGATCAGCACCAGGTCGTAGTTTTTGCTCGCCCACTCCACCAGTTCGGTGAAGCGTTCGCTCATCAGCAGTTCGGACGGGTTAGGCGGCACCTGACCGCGTGGGATCAGATCGAATTTCGGCACCGTTGTAGGTTTCGCGCTCTGGCTGATGTCACCTTTACCGAGCAGGATTTCCGACAGACCGTTCACGTTATTGGTGCCCAGTAGTTCGTGGGTGTAGCCCTTACGCATATCGCAGTCGATCAGCAGCACGCGCTTGTTGGTCTGGCTGACAACGGCCGCCAGGTTGGCGCAGACGAAGGTTTTACCAATCGACGGGCTAACGCCGGTTAACATCAGGACGTTGTTTTTGGCCTGCATCATCGCGAAGTGCAGGCTGGTGCGCAGGCTGCGGATCGCTTCGATAGCGAGGTCGGTTGGGTTACCCACCGCCAGAAGCTGGCTCTGTTTGTAACGCTTAACGCCCTTGATGGTTTTCACGCTATCACGGGATTTTTGCCACTCAGACAGCGGAATGCTGGCATAGACGTTGATACCGCTCTCTTCCAGCACCTGCGGGCTTTCGATTCCGCGGTTGAACAGCGAACGCAGCAGTACACCGACGATGGAGAGCATCAGGCCGAGAATAATGCTGCCGAGAATTATCAGCGCTTTCTTCGGCTTCAGCACGCCAGGCTGGGTAATGGCCGGGTCGACGATGCGCACGTCACCGACGGTACTGGCTTCGGTGATCTTCAGCTCCTGCTGCTTGTTCAGCAGCTGCATGTAAACCTGCTGTCCGGACTCCACGTCGCGGGTCAGACGCACGATCTCCTGCTGCGTTTTCGGCATCGCGGTCACGCGGTCATTGAGCTTCGCCTTCTCCTCTTCCAGCGTGCGGCGTTTCTCCAGCAGCGTGCGGTAGGCCGGGTGACGTTTGGTATAAAGCTTGGAAATCTCCGCCTCTTTGAAGGTCAGCTCGTTGAGCTGCGCATCAATGTTGACCATCGAATCGAGGACCGATTTCGCCTCCAGCGGCAGGTCAACGGAGTCTTTATCCTGACGATAGGCGTTCAGCTTGTTCTCGGCATCATCCAGATGGGCGCGCACTTCCGGGAGCTGTTTCGCGAGGAAGGCCAGGCTTTTCGCTGCTTCCGCCGACTTACGCTCAACGTTCTGCTCAAGATAGTTGCGGGTAATGCTGTTCAGGATGTCGCGGATTTGATCCTTATCTTCACCGGTAAAGGTCATGCTCAGCACGCCGGTGTCCTTACCGTTTTCGGTGACGGTCAGGTTGTTTTGCAGATTGTTGATCATCCCCAGGGTGGAGAATTTAGTGACGGTGAATTCGCCGCCCTCCTGGGCGTTGATGGCGCTAACCATCATGCTGACACCGTCTTTGGTCAGCATCTGCCCCACTTCGCCGCGCGCGCTAAAACCTGCGTCGCTGGTTAGCTGGTACTGTTTCGGGCCAAGCACCGTCAGGGTAAACGTCTGATCGCCTGCCCCTTTCGGCAGCACGAAGTCAGTGACTTTCACCGTGTCGTTGTTTCGCCCCATCAGACGATCCCAGCCGGCACCAAAGATTGGGAAGGTATTTTTGGTGACGGAGATATCGAGCCCGAGGTCGTGAACCGTTTTACCCAGCACCAGGCGTGACTGGATGAGCTGAATTTCGGCGTCGGATGCCGGCGGCTTGTTCGCCAGCGCGGAACCGATGTCCTGCACCAGCGAGTTGCCGGTATTCTGTTCGATCTGCACCAGCGCGTCGGCGCTGTAGATAGGGGTGGCAAACAGCGTATAGACGACGGCCGCCGCAGCGAACACGGCGGTAATGCCCAGCACCCACCACTTTGCCTCTACAACAGTGCCGACCAGGCGCCCAATATCAATTTCATCACTGCCCGAAGTCGGGGCGGCAGAAGGTCTTGTTTTTTCTGTCATTGTTATCCCTGCTGAACTTTCAGTGCCTGCGCCCACTGTTGGGCAGACTGGTCAAGTAAGGTGTAAACCGCCTCAAAGGCCTCATGGCTTTTGCGATACGGATCGGGGATTTCACGTTCATTGTCCCAGTGACCAAACAGCATCACCTTGCCGCGCATCTCCGGAGCGATATCGCACAGCGCATGAATATGGCGTTTTTCCATCGTCAGGATCAGGTCATACTCCCGGCACATGCGGCCAGTGACCTGGCGGGCCACGTGGCCGTCGAGAGAGAGGTGATGATCCCGCGCCACGCTCGTTGCGCGCTCATCGGCACCTTTACCGACCAGTGCACCCAGCCCTGCCGAATCAACGGTCAGTTCGGGCTGGTAGTGTTTCAACAACCGTTCAGCCGTAGGGGAACGGCAAATGTTCCCCACGCATACCACCAGAATTTTGTTAAACATCGCGGATTACCAGGTATGAATGTCGCGCGCCGTATCCGTCATGTAGCGAACGCCACTGATGGTTGGCAGCAACTGGTTGATCAGACGGTTCCAGCGGGCAACCGGCGCGGTGGTGACATACACCACATCGTATGGCTGGAGACGGAACTCCGTTGCCATCACCAGAGAGGTCGCATCGGACATATCCAGCTGGTAGATGTTGGCAATCTTGCCTTTCGCACTGCCCTCACCTTTCAGCGGACGGATAACGAAGATACCGGTCGCGTTAGAGGTCGTCAGATCGATACCCTCAGCATTGCCCAGCGCTTCGGTCAGCGTCATACCGCTGAAGTCCATTTTGAGGGTGCTCTGTTTCTTCACTTCACCCATCACGAAGACTTTCAGATCGTCATTGCGCGGCACGTAGAGAATGTCGCCCGGATAGAGCAGGCGGTTCTGGGTCAGATCGCCGTTTTGCATCAGCGCCTGCAGCGAAATACGCTGCTCCTTCCCGTTGTGGGTGAGCACGACGTTGCGCCAGTCGGCGCCGTCGGTTAACCCGCCCGCGGCGTTGATGGCATCCAGTACGGTCAGAGGAACGTTGGTGATGGCCTGCTGGCCGGATTTGTTCACCTGGCCGGAGATATAGGCTTTTTGCGAGCGGAATGCGGCGATATTAACGTCCACCTGCGGATCGGCGATGTACTGCGCTAAGCGGCCGGTAATATCACTACGTATCTCGGCAAGCGTTTTCCCTGCAACATGGACTTTACCAATGTAGGGATAGAACATTGTGCCATCTGACTGCACCCAGTTACCGGTGTCGCTTGAGCTACGGTACTGGCCCGCTGGCGTGGTCAGTTCAGGGTGGTCCCAGACGGTCACGTTGATCACGTCACCCGGCCCCACTCGGTACTGGTAGGACGCAATTTCCTGGTCCAGCGACATATTCGGCTGGGCAACATTCGGACGTGGACGTAATTGTTCGACCAGACGAGGCGTAAGTGGATAAACATTCACCATTTTGTCGAGATCAAAATCGGCATCCTGTTGCTTAATCACATCCTTACCCATTGTTGACATATTGCTGCCGGGAAAGACCGTGCAACCACTCATCAAGGTCACAGACACCAATAATGGCATCAATTTCATTTTGGATTTCATCATTGATTATTTATCACTTTGGCAGAGTAATTATCCTGTGCAATTTAAATAAGCTCGAGTCGTATTGGGTTTCAGCATGCAGTTAATCAAATAGAAATATAACTGGCATCAGTCCTAAAAAAAGCTTATTCATCCATTGGCTATTGACAGAATAATCGAGGCTGATTCACACGCTTTCAGGCACGCTACCGCCCTTGGCTTTCAGTTACCAATCCACTGACTAAACAATGTGTTATGGATAGACACCCTCTTGAGCAAGGTCTTCTGGAAATATATCAGTCGCTTGAGAAACCCGACGGATAATGAATAACCATCCCTGAAGACCGAACATAAATAGCAACACCGAGATTTAACATTTGATGCTGGGAGAATTGTTGCAGCTAACCTAATAGCAGGCAAGGAGACAACTGTCCTAATATTGGTTTTTAAGATTAATATTAAGAGCAAATTTTTGAACTTTTAGGATTTTCTTTATATTGACAAAATAAGAGTAAAAATCAGTCCCTGCGATATATCCTAAAATGCATTCCTTGTAATTAAATATACGTATTTCGCTTATTTACACCCTATTGAGAATGCTCTCTTTTTCACCCATCGTATTAAGAGAAATCTCAGCCCGGCATTGCAATTTCCCCCAGCTTTATCCATGATCGAAGTGTGACATTCGTCATATAACAGAAGGTATTGCTATTACTATGGAATGGATTGCCGATCCCTCAATCTGGGCCGGGCTGGTTACGCTGGTCGTCATCGAGCTCGTGCTCGGGATTGATAATCTGGTCTTTATCGCCATCCTCGCTGAAAAACTGCCCCCTTCCCAGCGCGACCGCGCGCGCGTGACGGGCCTGCTGCTGGCGATGGTGATGCGGTTACTGCTGCTGGCCTCTATCTCCTGGCTGGTGACGCTCACACAGCCTCTGTTCTCCATCCACGGTCTGAGTTTTAGCGCCCGCGATCTGATCATGCTTTTCGGCGGGTTGTTCCTGCTGTTCAAAGCCACGGTGGAGCTCAACGAGCGGCTGGAAGGCAAAGACAGCGAGAACCCAACCCAGCGCCGCGGGGCGAAATTCTGGCCGGTAGTGGCGCAAATCGTGGTGCTGGATGCGGTCTTCTCCCTCGACTCGGTGATCACCGCCGTCGGGATGGTGGACCACCTTGCGGTGATGATGGCTGCGGTGATTATTGCCATCACGCTGATGGTCATGGCCAGCAAGTCGCTGACCCGCTTTGTGAACAGTCACCCGACCATCGTGATCCTCTGCCTGAGCTTCCTGCTGATGATTGGCTTTAGCCTGGTGGCCGACGGTTTTGGCTTCCATATTCCGAAAGGCTACCTGTACGCCGCCATCGGCTTCTCCGTCATGATTGAAGCGCTCAACCAGCTGGCGATATTTAACCGCCGCCGCTTCCTGTCCGCGAATCAGACCCTGCGTCAGCGCACGGCCGACACGGTTATGCGCCTGCTAAGCGGTAAGAAAGAGGATGCGGAGCTGGATGCCGAATCCTCCGCCATGCTGGCCGATCACAGCGACGGGCTGATCTTCGACCCGCAGGAACGACGGATGATCGAGCGGGTGCTTAATCTGAATCAGCGGACGGTCAGCAGCATCATGACCTCGCGGCATGACATTGAGCATATTGACCTGACGGCACCGGAAGAGCACATTCGCGCCCTGCTGGATAAAAACCAGCACACCCGCGTGGTGGTAACCGGCGGTGAAGAGGAAGAGGAGCTGCTGGGCGTGGTGCACGTTATTGACCTGCTCCAGCAGCAGCTTCACGGCGAGGCGCTCAACCTGCGCGTACTGGTACGCCAGCCGCTGGTCTTCCCTGAGGGGCTACCGCTGCTTTCAGCCCTTGAGCAATTCCGTAACGCGCGCACGCACTTTGCCTTTGTGGTGGATGAGTTTGGTTCGGTGGAAGGGCTGGTCACGCTCAGCGACGTCATGGAAACCATCGCCGGTAATTTGCCTAACGAGGTGGATGAGATTGACGCCCGCCATGATATTCAGAAAAACGCAAACGGTTCGTGGACCGCTAACGGCCATATGCCGCTGGAAGACCTGGTGCAATACGTGCCGCTGCCGCTGGATGAAAAACGGGAGTACCACACTATTGCCGGCCTGCTGATGGAATATTTGCAGCGTATCCCGCAGCCGGGGGAAGAAGTTCAGGTGGGCGACTATCTGCTCAAAACGCTGCAGATTGAAAACCATCGCGTGCAGAAGGTTCAGCTCATTCCGCTGCGGGATGAGGAAGAACTGGATTTTGAGGTTTAGGTAAAACAAAACGGCAACCCGGTTGCCGTTTTTAGTGTTTGCTCCCTCTCCCGTGGGAGAGGGCCGGGGTGAGGGCATCAGGCCGCAACGCCACCCGGCGCAACGGACATCAAAGCTTATCCAGCAGCTTCTTAACGTCCTTACCGTCCTGTGAATCTTTATTGCGTTCCGCCCAGCCGCTAAGCCGACGTTTCGCTTCATCCTGCAGATGCTTACGCAGGAGCTGATCCACCTCCAGACGGTAATTCAGGGCCTGCCATTTGCCGTATACGGTCAGCGGGACCGGCGTCTCTTTCAGGAAGTCGATGAGCTTGCTTTCACCCTGCCAGCCGGAAAGTACGCGCACGTTAAAGCGCGTGTCCGCGGTTTCTTTCACCAGATCCAGCTTACCTTCACCGGTCATTGATAAGAGTGAAGAAGTACCCTGCATTCCGTCGAGAGTAAGTTGTCCGTTGTCCAGCGTCAGGTCCGTGGTGAAGCTGTCGAGGCGCGTGGCGCTGTCGTAGTTATCCTGGGCCTTCACATCGCTGCTGCGCTCGACCGCCTGCTGCACCAGCTGCTGGAAGTTAAGCCCTTCCATACGGGAATTTTTCAGATCAAGATGCGCCTGCCCCTGCCACTCGCGGCGGAAAGCATCGGCATCAATTTTCGTGCCTGAGAAGTCACCCGCGAGCGTCAACTGCCCCGTCAGGGATATCGGATAGTTAAACGCGTTCAGGATGGTGCCTATCTCAACGTTGTCGAGACGCGGCTGGAATTCGGCGCTGGCTTCGTCTTTACGGACGTCCAGCGTGCCGGGCAGCGAGAGGCTCCCTGCGCCCATCTTTCCGCTAAGCTCGGAGATCACCAGCAAACCGTTATGGTTAAACATCTGGCTGCTCACGTCGGTAAAATCAATGCCGCGCCAGCGCAGGCTATTGGCTTTCAGCAGAATATCCGCCGTGAACCCGCGCAGGGCGTTATAGTCAGGCTGATCGAGATTAGACGAGATTACCGGACGTGATACCGGTGCCTGGCTTTGCCCCGTCTGCGTGGCATCGCTGTCCGTGGCGCTGGCGGGCAGAGGCGGCAGCAGATTTTCCAGGTTGAGCTTGTCAAACTGCAGATTCAGCACCCACTTCGGCTTCTCTTCGAGCGTGACGCTCGCTTGCCCCTTCAGGCTACTGTCATTTGCCTGCAGGTTGAGATTATCCAGCTCCAGCTGCTTTTGCTCTTCGCGCCACACGGCCTGCAGCGTTCCCTGCCCGGTGACCCCCTGGGGGGGAAGATCGGCACCCGTCAGCTGCCAGTTCAGCTGCTGGATGTCGGCCGTAAGCTGGTGCGGATAGTCTGAGGCGTTCACATTAGCATTCAGCGACAGGGTCAAATCACGCTGATCGCGGTTCACGCGCCCGCTAAATTCCAGCGACGCAAGATGATGAGCATCCTGTTCCATCTGCAGGTTAATGTTGCGAATGGTCACCTGCTCCTGGTGCTCATGCTGGAAAACCAACACGCTATCGGCAACTTTCAGCTTGCCGATATCAAAGGACCAGCCGGTATCGGACGGGTCATCAGGCAGAGTATTTTCGCGCGGCGCAACAGGCGCACCGGCATCACGCACGGCTTCGGTTTGCGGGGTGAGCTGGATCACCGCGCCTTTCAGCATCACCTGCTTAACCTGCAGCTGATGGGAAATGAGCGGGAACAGCGCCACATCAAGGCGCATGTTGTCTGCGGACACCAGCGGCTGGGCCGCCCCCGGCGCCGTGAGCGACATGCGGCCAGAGAGAATGCTGAGCTGCGGCCAGACGTGCCAGCGCAGCGGCCCGTCAAGCTTCAGTTGATAACCACTGCGTGCCTCGACCTGCCGCACCATGTAAGCGCGGAAATCGTTGGGGTTAACCAGCAGAACCAACGCCGAAAGGCCAGCCACCAGCACCACCAGCAAAATCATCAGCGTTGTCAGAACTCTTCTCATGGCATCCTCAATGGGCTAACGCTCAGTCTTTATCAATACGGCTGGCAACCGCGCCCTGCTGGTCGCGATATTTTGCGTCCTGCCGACGGTTGTAAGGACGATCTGCCGGGCCCGACAGCGGTTCAAAACTCAACGCGCCGATCATCATGCCCGGGCGCAGCGCAAGCGGCAATTTACCGGCATTGAAGAATTCCAGCACGATACGCCCCGACCAGCCAGGATCGATACGGTGCGCGGTCACGTGAACCATCAGCCCCAGTCGCGCCAGCGAAGAACGGCCATCAAGCCAGCCAACCAGATCCGGAGGCAGGGTGACGGATTCAAACGTCACCGCCAGGGCCAGTTCACCCGGATGCAGATAAAAAGCTTCGCCTTCATCGATTACGATTTCGTCACTCATCACGCGATCGAGCGCGGCGCTGACTTCGTCCTTCGGCCCGCTAAGGTCAATGAACGGTGCGGTATGGCCGCTAAAGGTACGGAATTTATTACCTAACCGGACATCAACGGTCACGCCATTGATACGCTCAACGGGTGGACGTGGGGTAATAGACAAACGGCCTTCATCCAGCCAGGCTTCTATATCGCGATCACAAAGACGCATGGCACTTTCTCCTTTCATGCATCGTACCCTGAGGCGTTAAGCGCTCAGGGTAAAACCAGGTTATCTCTGAACGGTACACAATTCGCGCGGCTTATTCAAAAAACTGGCTGATTTTCGCTTTTAAGATATCAATAGCAATGCGGTTTTTACCCCCGCGGGGCACGATGATATCGGCGTATTGTTTGGAGGGCTCAATAAACTGCAGGAACATCGGGCGGACCGTTTTCTGGTATTGCGCCATCACGGAGTCCATTGAGCGGCCGCGTTCATTAACGTCACGCTTGATGCGGCGCATCAGGCAAATATCCAGCGGGGTATCGACGAAAATCGAGAAGTTCATGGATTCACGCAGGCGAGCGTCGGTCAGCAACAGGATGCCTTCAAGGATAATGACCTTTTTCGGCTCGATGCGGATCGTTTCCTGGGTGCGGGTATGTTCTACGTAACTGTAAACGGGCAGCTCGATCGCCTGGCCGCTCTTAAGCGCTTCTAAATGCTGGAACAGCAGGCTGTGATCCATCGCATTTGGGTGGTCATAGTTCGTTTTAACGCGCTCTTCCATCGACAGATGGGATTGATCTTTGTAATAGCTGTCTTCGGGAATGACGCCGATATGCTCATCACCTACTTGTTCACGCAGTTCGCGATAAAGCGTACTGGCAATTAGACTTTTACCTGAAGCCGATGCGCCGGCGATGCCTATAATGACGCACTGATGAGACTTATCAGTCATAAATTTAGCGACCTGATTAACCTGGATGTTAAGGAAGGACGACGCCGGAGCGTCAAACGCGGCAATTATAGGGATTTCGCGGGCGTGATACCAGTCGAAAGCACAGGTTCTGCGAGACTGGCCGAAAAGTGGCGCTTTATTCCCTGAGTGAAATTTAAATGAACGTTTTTTCAGCGTTTAACCGTTTTTTTTCACGGAGCCTCTATTTAATAAGTCTGTGGTGTCAAATTCTGAGCGGTCACCATATGAATTGTAAATTGTTTGTACTAGCATAAACCAAATTATCTAATTCACGCGTTCGGACATCTTCCCTGACGGCATGGCGTCTCTGGATAAAGCGGTAATGAATAAACAATACCAGCGGGTTTTGGTTACCACCCCACATCCTTTAATACGACTTGTCTGTCTGGGCCTGGTCACCTTTATCTTTACCTTATTTTCCCTGGAGCTCACCCGGTTCGGCACCCTGCTGGCCCCGCTCTGGTTCCCCACCGCCATTATGATGGTGGCGTTTTACCGCCATGCAGGAAAAATGTGGCCGGGAATCGCCCTGGCCTGTTCGTTTGGCAATATTCTGGCCACCTGGATGCTGTTTTCGTGGGGATCGATAAGCCTCACCTACACCTCAATTAACGTGGTTGAAGCCTTTACCGGTGCGCTATTACTTCGCAAATTGCTCCCGTGGTACAACCCGCTGCAGAATCTGAATGACTGGATCCGCGTGGCCATCGGCAGCGCCGTGATACCGCCGCTGGTTGGCGGCGTCCTGGTGTCTCTGCTAGCGCCCGGCCCTGAACCCCTGCGTAATTTCTTCGTCTGGGTGTTGTCCGAAGCCATTGGCGCACTGGCGGTGGTACCGTTGGGGCTGTTATTTAAACCGCATTATCTGCTGCGCCACCGTGACCCGAGACTGCTCCTGGAAACCCTGACCACGCTGGCCGTAACGCTGGCACTCAGCTGGGCAGCCATCACCTGGCTGCCGTGGCCTTTCACCTGCGTTATCGTTTTGCTTATGTGGAGCGCCGTGCGCCTGCCGCGAATGGAAGCGTTCCTGGTGTTTCTGGTCACGGTGATGGTTGTGTCGCTGATGATTGCCCAAAACCCGGTGGCGCTGACAACCCAGCACGTCGGGGCGATGCTGAACGCCCCCTGGCTGCCGTTCCTGATGCTGCTCCTGCCAGCTAACGTCATGACCATGGTGATGTACGCCTTCCGCGCAGAGCGCAAACACATCACCGAAAGCGAGGAGCGTTTCCGCAATGCGATGGAGTATTCCGCCATCGGTATGGCGCTGGTCAGCATTGAGGGCAAATGGCTGCAGGCTAATAAGGCGCTGTGCAATTTCCTCGGTTACAGCCAGACGGAGCTTCAGTCGCTGACCTTCCAGCAGCTCACCTGGCCGGAAGATCTGCACACCGACCTGGAACAGCTCGAACAGCTGGTCAACGGCGACATCAATACCTATACCCTCGAGAAGCGCTATTACACCCGCAACGGGGAAGTAGTCTGGGCGCTTCTTGCCGTCTCCGTCGTGCGCCATGCCGACGGATCGCCGCTCTATTTTATCGCCCAGATTGAAGACATTAACGACCTGAAGCAGACCGAGTGGGTCAACAAACGCCTGATGGAGCGCATTACGCTGGCTAACGAAGCGGGCGGCATCGGCATCTGGGAGTGGGATCTGGAGCCAGACATTATCAGCTGGGACAAGCGGATGTTTGAGCTATATGAAATCCCGCCGCACATCAAGCCTACCTGGCAGCTCTGGCACGACACGATGCTGCCGGAAGATCGTGCCCACGCCGAGCAGGTGCTGCGGGACTCGCTGATTTCCCGCCTGCCGTTTAAGCTGGAATTCCGCATCCGCGTGAAGGAAGGCGTGCGCCATATTCGCTCCCTGGCGAACCGGGTGCTCAATAAGCAGGGTGAAGTCGAACGGCTGCTCGGGATCAACATGGATATGACCGAGGTTAAGCAGCTCAACGAGGCCCTCTTCCAGGAAAAAGAGCGTCTGCACATCACCCTCGACTCCATCGGTGAAGCGGTACTGTGTACCGATATCAACATGAACGTCACCTTTATGAACCCGGTGGCCGAGAAAATGAGCGGCTGGCTGCAGACCGAGGCTATCGGCCAGCCGATCCTGAAGGTGTTGCACATCACCTTTGGTGAAAAAGGGCCGCTGATGGAAAATATTCACAGCGGCGATATGTCCCGCTCCGATATCGATCAGGACGTGGTGCTGAACTGCCGTACCGGCGGTAATTTTGATATTCACTACAGTATTACGCCGCTCAGCACGCTGGACGGGCAGAATATAGGCTCGGTTATCGTGATTCAGGACGTGACCGAGTCGCGCAAAATGCTGCGACAGCTGAGCTACAGCGCCTCCCACGACGCCCTGACCCACCTGGCAAACCGGGTCAGCTTCGAAAATCATCTTAAACGACTCCTGCAGACCGTTCGCGAAACGCGCCAGCGCCATGCCCTGGTCTTTATCGATCTCGATCGCTTCAAAGCCGTCAACGATACGGCAGGCCATGCGGCGGGCGATGCCCTGCTGCGGGAACTCTCTTCCCTGATGTTGACCATGCTCCGCTCCAGCGACGTGCTGGCGCGTCTGGGTGGGGATGAGTTCGGATTACTGCTGCCGGACTGCAATATTGAAAGCGCGCGCTATATCGCCGGGCGCCTGATCCACACGGTCAATGACTATCACTTTATGTGGGAAGGCCGCCTGCATCGGATCGGCGCCAGCGCAGGCATCACGCTGATTGATGAAAATAACCATCAGGCGTCGGAGGTGATGTCGCAGGCGGATATAGCCTGTTATGCCTCGAAAAACAGCGGGCGCGGCATGGTGACGGTTTACGAACCCCAGCAGGAGCGGGATCACAACACGCGCAGCATGATGTCGCTTGATGAACAGTGGCACATGATTAAAGACAATCACCTGATGATGATTGCCCGCAGCGTCGCCTCCCCGCGCATCCCGGAAAGCAGTAATTTCTGGCTGCTCTCGTTACGCCTGTGGACCAGCCAGGGCGAAGTCCAGGAGGAGCATGCCTTCCGCTCGGGCCTGGCAGAGCCTGAGCTTTTACATGCCCTCGACAGACGGATCTTTAGCGAGTTTTTCCGCACCTCAGCCGCCCAGATCGCCAGTAAAGGCATGGGAGTGGCGCTGCCGCTCTCTGAGGCCGGTTTAGCCAGCGTAACGCTGGTCGATGAACTTCTCGACCTGCTGGATAAAAGCCCGATGCCGGGCCGTCTCCTGCATCTGGTTATCTCTGCCGACGTGGTGTGCAGCCCGGATAAAAACCTGCAGCGGAGTCTGCAAAAGCTTCGCCAGGCGGGCTGCCGAGTGATCTTCAGCCAGGTGGGTCGCGACATGAACGTCTTCACCCACCTGACCGCCAATATGGCCGACTATCTGATGCTGGACGCGGAGGTGGTAAGCAACGTGTATGGCAACCTGATGGATGAGATGATGGTGACCATTGTGCAGGGCCACGCCCAGCGTCTGGGGATGAAAACCATCGCGGGCCCGTGCAATCAGCCCATCATGATGGATACGCTCTCCGGCATCGGCATTGATTTTATCTATGGCGACACCATCGCCGAGCCGCAGCCGCTGGATCTACTGCTCAACACCAGCTATTTCGCCATCAACTGACGGTGCCCAGCCGTCGGTGTACCAGATGTGCAGCAGCGCGTAAGAGCGCCACGGCTGCCAGCGCTCGGCATAACGCCGAATTTGCGCGGGCGTCATCCCGGCAAAGCGTTGCTTAATCAGATAATCATCCGGCAGAAAGACATCTTTCGCCTGCCAGCCGCGCAGGGCCAGGTAGTTTGCCGTCCAGCGCCCTATCCCCGGCCGCTGCTGTAGCGCCTTCATCCCGGCCTCAATATTCTCGGGCGGGAAAAGCGGAAACGTCCCGTCGATGACCGACTGCGCCAGATGAATTAACGACTCCGCGCGTTTTACCGGCATGCCCAACGCTTTCAGCGCCAGCGGGTCCGCTGCTGCCAGCGCGTCCGGCGTGGGGAAACAGAGATACCCCGGACAATCCGCGATCGGCTCACCGCACAGCGCCACCACGCGCGACGTCAGTTTCGCCGCCATCGCCACGCTCACCAGCTGCCCGAGGATCGCCCGTACGCCCTGCTCGTACGCGTCCATCGCCCCCGGCAAACGCAAGCCTGGCCGGGCAGCACCGAGATCGCCCAGCGTATCCGCGATGTGCTGCGGGTTGCAGGCGAGATCGAACAGGCGCTCTATGCGTTCAAGGCACGTCTGCGCAACCGGAACTAACTCCGGACTGAGCGTCACGGTCAGCGTATGGGTGGCGATATCCGGCGTTACGCGAAATATCCCCTGATGCCCTTCACAGGCAAAACTGCGCTCGTAGTAGTCGCGTGTGACGGTTTCAATGCCCGTCACAGCACGCGCGCCGAGAAAGCCAAACATCCACTGCCAGTCGTAAGGGGGTTGCCAGTTCAGGGTGTACATCGTCTCTCCTTTGGGTTCTCCACAGCATAAACGGAAAGGTCCAGTTTCGCCTTGCTTTCATATTCCTGTTGTCGCCATGAAGACATTTCGTTAAAGTCTCGCCCCTTCTCACTGGCATGGGGATTCATCGTGTTTATTGGATTCGACTACGGTACGGCAAACTGCTCGGTTGCGATTATGCAAAACGGACAGCCACAGCATCTGAAAATGGAAAAAGAGAGCACGCTGCTGCCGTCAATGCTTTGTGCGCCGACGCGTGAAGCGGTAAGCGAATGGCTGTTCCGCCACCATCAGGTTCCGGCCACGGCGGCGGAGACCCAGGCGCTGCTGCGCCGGGCGGTCAGCTTTAACCGTGAGGAAGATATTGACGTTACGCCGTCCAGCGTGCAGTTCGGCCTCTCTTCGCTCGGGCACTACATTGAAGATCCTGAAGAGGTTTACTTCGTTAAGTCGCCAAAATCCTTCCTCGGCGCCAGCGGACTGAAGCCGCAGCAGGTGGCGATGTTCGAAGACCTGGTGTGCGCGATGATGCTGCATATTCGCAATCAGGCGCAGACGCAGGTCTCCGATGCGATTACCCAGGCGGTCATTGGCCGCCCGATCAACTTCCAGGGGCTGGGCGGCGACGAGGCCAACCAGCAGGCGCAGGGGATCCTTGAACGCGCGGCGCACCGCGCAGGCTTCCGCGACGTGGTGTTCCAGTACGAGCCGGTTGCCGCGGGGCTGGATTTTGAAGCCACGCTGACGGAAGAGAAGCGCGTATTAGTCGTGGATATCGGCGGGGGCACAACGGACTGCTCGCTGCTGCTGATGGGGCCGCAGTGGCATAACCGACGCGATCGTGAAAATAGCCTGCTCGGGCACAGCGGCTGTCGCGTAGGCGGTAACGATCTCGATATCGCGCTGGCATTCAAGAGCCTGATGCCGCTGCTCGGCATGGGCGGGCAAACCGAAAAAGGCATCGCCCTGCCGATCCTGCCGTGGTGGAACGCGATTGCCATTAACGACGTGCCTGCGCAGAGTGATTTTTACAGCACCGCCAACGGCCGCTTCCTTAACGATCTGGTGCGCGACGCGCAGGACGCCGAAAAAGTCGCCCTGCTGTATAAAGTGTGGCGTCAGCGCCTGAGCTACCGCGTGGTGCGCACTGCCGAAGAGAGCAAAATAGCCCTTTCCGACCGTGCTGAGCATGCGGTCTCCTTGCCGTTTATCAGCGACGATCTGGCCACCGCGATTTCGCAGGACGGGCTGGAGACGGCGCTCGCGCAGCCGCTGCAGCGTATTCTGGAGCAGGTACAGCTGGCGCTGGAGAACGGCAAAGATAAGCCGGACGTGATTTACCTGACCGGGGGAAGCGCCCGCTCGCCGCTGATCAAGAAAGCGCTGGCGGAACAGCTGCCTGGCATTCCGATTGCCGGTGGGGATGACTTTGGCTCCGTCACCGCAGGCCTGGCACGCTGGGCGCAGGTGATGTTTAGCTAGCATTGTTGCGGTGCGGTCTGGTGCCCTCACCCCGGCCCTCTCCCACAGGCAGAGGGCGAAAACACCAAAAACGGCAACGGATGTTGCCGTTTTGCGTTTACCTCCATTCAGACCATTCCTGACAGTCTTCCATATTTCCTCCATTTTTCCGCTGTGTTAGCTGACTAAACTAGTATCATTCCCCGAAGTCTTCAGGATGAGAACGTATAACGATGAAAGGCAGTAACAAATCCCGCTGGGCAATCGCCGCTGGCATCATTGTGGTGGTCCTTGCCGCCGCCTGGTACTGGCACAGTCAATCCGCGAACTCCGCTGCTCCCGCCGGTGCAAATAGTCAGGCACAGCGCCCGGCAGGCGGAGGGCGTCACGGCATGCGCGGCGGCGCGCTGGCGCCGGTACAGGCGGCGACGGCAGTGAATAAAGCCGTTCCTCGCTATCTTACTGGCCTTGGGACCATTACCGCCGCCAACACCGTGACGGTGCGCAGCCGCGTCGACGGCCAGCTGATGGCCATTCACTTCCAGGAAGGTCAGCAGGTTAAAGCGGGCGATCTGCTGGCCGAAATAGACCCGAGCCAGTTTAAGGTCGCCCTCGCCCAGGCGCAGGGGCAGCTCGCGAAAGACAAAGCCACGCTCGCCAACGCCCGCCGCGATCTGGCCCGCTACCAGCAGCTTGTGAAAACCAACCTCGTATCTCGTCAGGAGCTGGACACCCAGCAGTCGCTGGTCAGCGAAACGCAGGGCACCATCAAAGCCGACGAGGCCGCCGTGGCCAGCGCCCAGCTGCAGCTGGACTGGAGCCGCATCACCGCGCCGATTGACGGACGCGTGGGCCTGAAGCAGGTCGATATCGGCAACCAGATCTCCAGCGGCGACACCACGGGCATCGTGGTCATCACCCAGACCCACCCGATTGATTTAGTCTTTACCCTACCGGAAAGCGACATTGCGACCGTGGTGCAGGCGCAAAAATCCGGGAAGGGGCTGGTGGTGGAAGCCTGGGACCGCAGCAACAAGCAGAAGCTGAGCGAAGGTTCTCTGCTCAGTCTGGATAACCAGATCGACACCACCACCGGCACCATCAAGCTGAAGGCGCGCTTTAACAATCAGGACGATGCCCTCTTCCCGAACCAGTTCGTCAACGCGCGTATGCTGGTCGCGACCGAAGAGAACGCGGTAGTGATCCCCACAGCTGCGCTGCAGATGGGTAACGAAGGTAATTTCGTCTGGGTACTTAACGGCGACAATAAGGTCAGCAAGCACCTGGTGAAAACCGGTATCCAGGACAGCCAGACGGTGGTCATCGCCGCCGGCCTTTCCGCAGGCGACCGCGTGGTCACCGACGGCATTGACCGTCTGACCGAAGGGGCCAAAGTGGAAGTAGTTGAACCTGCGAAACAGGGAGAGAAATCCTGATGCAGGTGATGCCCCCAGGCTCTACAGGCGGGCCGTCACGCCTGTTTATCCTCCGTCCTGTCGCTACCACGCTGCTGATGGTCGCGATCCTGCTCGCCGGGATTATCGGCTATCGCTTCCTGCCCGTGTCGGCGCTGCCGGAGGTGGATTACCCAACGATTCAGGTTGTCACTCTCTATCCAGGCGCCAGCCCGGACGTGGTGACATCCGCCATTACCGCCCCGCTGGAACGCCAGTTCGGCCAGATGTCGGGGTTAAAACAGATGTCCTCCCAGAGTTCCGGCGGGGCATCCGTCGTGACGCTGCAGTTCCAGCTAACGCTGTCTCTGGACGTCGCCGAGCAGGAGGTGCAGGCCGCCATCAACGCCGCCACCAATCTGCTGCCGTCCGACCTGCCTAACCCGCCGGTCTACAGCAAGGTGAACCCGGCGGATCCGCCGATCATGACGCTTGCCGTCACCTCCTCCGCCATGCCGATGACCCAGGTCGAAGACATGGTCGAAACGCGCGTGGCGCAGAAAATTTCACAGGTCTCCGGCGTCGGCCTCGTCACGCTGGCGGGCGGCCAGCGCCCCGCCGTGCGCGTGAAGCTTAATGCGCAGGCGATTGCCGCGCTGGGCCTGACCAGCGAAACCATCCGCACCGCCATCAGCAGCGCCAACGTTAACTCGGCAAAAGGCTCGCTGGACGGCCCTACCCGCGCCGTGACGCTCTCTGCCAACGATCAGATGCAGTCCGCCGATGAATACCGTCAGCTGATTATTGCTTACCAGAACGGTGCGCCGGTGCGTCTGGGTGATGTGGCGACCGTCGAACAAGGGGCGGAAAACAGCTGGCTCGGTGCCTGGGCGAACAAACAGCAGGCGATCGTGATGAACGTCCAGCGCCAGCCGGGCGCAAACATCATTGAAACCGCCGACAGTATTCGCACCATGCTGCCACAGCTGATCGAAAGCCTGCCGAAATCGGTCAACGTAAAAGTGCTTTCCGACCGTACCACGAATATTCGCGCGTCGGTCACCGACACCCAGTTCGAGCTGATGCTGGCGATTGCGCTGGTGGTCATGATCATCTATCTGTTCCTGCGTAACGTCCCGGCAACCATTATTCCCGCCGTCGCCGTGCCGCTCTCGCTGGTCGGGACCTTTGCGGTGATGGTGTTCCTTGATTTCTCGATCAATAACCTGACGCTGATGGCGCTCACCATCGCCACCGGGTTCGTGGTGGATGATGCCATCGTGGTCATCGAGAACATCTCGCGCTATATCGAGAAAGGGGAAAAACCGCTGGCGGCCGCGCTAAAAGGTGCGGGTGAGATCGGCTTTACCATTATCTCGCTGACCTTCTCGCTGATTGCGGTGCTGATCCCGCTGCTGTTTATGGGCGATATCGTCGGACGTCTGTTCCGCGAGTTTGCCGTGACGCTGGCGGTCGCCATTTTGATCTCCGCCGTGGTGTCGCTGACCCTGACGCCAATGATGTGCGCCCGCATGCTGAGCCACGAGTCCCTGCGCAAGCAAAACCGCTTCTCGCGCGCCTCCGAGCGCATGTTCGAGCGGATTATTGCCGCCTACGGCCGCGTGCTGGCGAAAGTTCTGAACCATCCGTGGGCCACGCTCGGCGTGGCGCTGGGAACCCTGGCGCTCAGCGTGATGCTGTGGATTTTCATTCCGAAAGGTTTCTTCCCGATCCAGGACAACGGCATTATTCAGGGCACGCTTCAGGCCCCGCAGTCGGTCTCCTTCGCCAGTATGGCCCAGCGCCAGCAGCAGGTGTCTGAGATCGTTATGAAAGATCCGGCGGTCGAGAGCCTGACCTCCTACGTGGGCGTCGACGGCACCAACCCGTCGCTCAACAGCGCGCGTCTGCAGATCAACCTTAAGCCGCTGGATGAACGCGACGATCGCGTCAACGCCGTCATTGAGCGTCTGCAAAACGCCGTCGCGCGGGTGCCGGGCGTTGAACTTTACCTGCAGCCGATTCAGGATTTGACCATTGATACTCAGGTCAGCCGCACGCAGTACCAGTTCACGCTGCAGGCCACCTCGCTGGACGCGCTCAGCACCTGGGTGCCGCAGCTGGTGAACAAGCTTAACACCCTGCCGCAGCTCGCCGACGTCAGCAGCGACTGGCAGGACAAAGGGCTGGCGGCGTACGTGAACGTCAACCGCGATACCGCCAGCCGTCTGGGCATTACCATGTCGGACGTGGACAACGCCCTGTACAACGCCTTCGGTCAGCGCCTGATCTCCACCATCTACACTCAGGCCAACCAGTATCGCGTGGTACTGGAGCACAACACGGACAACACGCCTGGCCTGGCGGGGCTGGACTCGGTGCGCCTGACCAGCAAAGACGGCGGCATTGTGCCGCTGAGCGCTATCGCCACGGTGGAAGAACGCTACACCCCGCTGTCGATCAACCATCTGGATCAGTTCCCGTCCACCACCATTTCCTTCAACGTGCCGGACAATTATTCTCTCGGCGAAGCGGTGGAGGCCATTCAGGCGGCTGAAAAAGAGCTCAGCTTCCCGTCCGATATTCAGACCCAGTTCCAGGGCAGCACGCTGGCGTTTCAGGCCGCGCTGGGTAACACCATCTGGCTTATCGTCGCGGCGGTCGTGGCGATGTACATCGTGCTTGGCGTGCTGTACGAAAGCTTTATCCACCCGATCACCATCCTCTCTACCCTGCCGACGGCGGGCGTGGGAGCGCTGCTGGCGCTGATGCTGGCGGGCAGCGAGCTGGACGTCATTGCCATCATCGGCATTATCCTGCTTATCGGGATCGTGAAGAAAAACGCCATCATGATGATCGACTTCGCCCTGGCCGCCGAGCGCGAGCAGGGCATGTCGCCGCGCGACGCCATCTTCCAGGCCTGTCTGCTGCGCTTCCGTCCGATCCTGATGACCACGCTGGCCGCCCTGCTGGGCGCGCTGCCGCTGATGCTCAGCACGGGCGTCGGCGCGGAGCTGCGCCGTCCGCTGGGTATCGGCATGGTCGGCGGTCTGCTGGTGAGCCAGGTGCTGACCCTCTTCACTACGCCGGTGATCTACCTGCTGTTTGACCGTCTGGCGCTGTGGACCAAAAGCCGTTTCCCGAAACGTGAAGAGGAGGCATAAGTGAAGTTTTTCGCCCTCTTCATTTATCGCCCGGTGGCGACGATATTAATCTCGCTCGCCATTACCCTCTGCGGCGTGCTGGGCTTCCGGCTGCTGCCGGTAGCGCCGCTGCCGCAGGTGGATTTCCCGGTGATCATGGTCAGCGCCTCGCTGCCGGGTGCATCTCCGGAGACCATGGCCTCGTCGGTTGCCACGCCGCTGGAGCGTTCCCTTGGGCGGATTGCGGGGGTCAACGAGATGACCTCCAGCAGCTCGCTGGGCAGCACGCGCATCATTCTGGAGTTCAGCTTCGACCGGGATATTAACGGTGCGGCGCGCGACGTGCAGGCGGCCATCAACGCCGCGCAAAGCCTGCTGCCGAGCGGGATGCCGAGCCGCCCAACCTACCGCAAGGCCAACCCGTCCGATGCGCCGATCATGATTCTGACGCTGACCTCGGATACGTACTCGCAGGGGCAGCTTTACGACTTTGCGTCTACCCAGCTGGCGCAGACAATCTCACAAATTAACGGCGTCGGTGACGTGAGCGTCGGCGGGAGCTCCCTGCCCGCCGTGCGCGTCGGCCTAAACCCGCAGGCGCTGTTCAACCAGGGCGTGTCGCTGGATGACGTGCGCTCCGCCATCAGCACGGCCAACGTCCGCAAACCGCAGGGGGCGATTGAGGACGGCAGCCACCGCTGGCAGATCCACACTAACGACGAGCTGAAAACCGCCGCGGAATATCAGCCGCTCATTATTCACTACAACAACGGCGCCGCGGTGCGCTTGAGCGACGTTGCCAGCGTCACCGACTCGGTGCAGGACGTGCGCAACGCCGGGATGACCAACGCGAAACCGGCCATTCTGCTGATGATCCGCAAGCTGCCGGAAGCGAATATTATTGAGACGGTGAACAGCATTCGCGCCCGTCTTCCGGACCTGCAGGAGACCATCCCGGCAGCAATCGATCTGCAAATTGCCCAGGATCGCTCCCCGACCATTCGCGCCTCGCTTGAAGAGGTGGAGCAAACGCTGATTATCTCCGTCGCGCTGGTGATCCTGGTGGTCTTCCTGTTCCTGCGATCCGGACGCGCGACGCTTATTCCGGCGGTGGCCGTGCCGGTCTCGCTGATCGGTACCTTTGCCGCCATGTACCTGTGCGGATTTAGCCTCAACAACCTGTCGCTGATGGCCCTGACGATAGCGACGGGCTTCGTGGTGGATGACGCCATCGTGGTGCTGGAAAACATTTCCCGCCACCTGGAAGCGGGCGTGAAGCCGCTGCAGGCCGCCCTGCAGGGCACGCGCGAGGTGGGCTTTACGGTGCTCTCCATGAGCCTGTCACTGGTGGCGGTATTCCTGCCGCTGCTGCTGATGGGCGGGCTGCCGGGCCGGCTGCTGCGCGAGTTTGCCGTCACCCTCTCCGTCGCCATCGGGATTTCGCTGGTTATCTCCCTAACGCTGACGCCGATGATGTGCGGCTGGATGCTCAAGCGCAGCAAGCCCCATTCGCAGCCGCGCCGCAAAGGCTTTGGTCGCTTCCTGATGGCGATGCAGGAAGGCTACGGCAAATCGCTGAAGTGGGTGCTGAACCATACGCGGCTGGTTGGGCTGGTGCTTATCGCCACCATTGGGCTCAACGTCTGGATGTACATCACCATCCCGAAAACTTTCTTCCCGGAGCAGGACACCGGCGTGCTGATGGGGGGGATTCAGGCGGACCAGAGCATTTCGTTCCAGGCGATGCGCGGCAAGCTGCAGGACTTCATGAAGATCATTCGTGAAGACAAAGCCGTGGATAACGTCACCGGCTTTACCGGCGGGTCACGCGTCAACAGCGGGATGATGTTTATTACCCTGAAACCGCGCGGCGAGCGCAACGAAACCGCCCAGCAGGTGATTGACCGCCTGCGGGTGAAGCTCGCCAAAGAGCCGGGGGCAAACCTGTTTTTGATGGCCGTTCAGGATATCCGCGTCGGCGGCCGTCAGGCGAACGCCAGCTATCAGTACACGTTGCTCTCGGACGATTTAGCCGCCCTGCGCGAGTGGGAGCCGAAGATCCGCAAGGCGCTGGCCGCCCTGCCGCAGCTGGCGGACGTCAACTCCGATCAGCAGGATAACGGCGCCGAGATGGCCCTGACCTACGACCGCGAAACCATGTCGCGGCTGGGCATTAACGTTGAAGCCGCCAATAGCCTGCTGAACAACGCCTTCGGCCAGCGCGAGATCTCCACCATCTACCAGCCGATGAACCAGTATAAGGTGGTGATGGAAGTTGACCCGCGCTACACCCAGGACATCAGCGCCCTGGACAAAATGTTTGTGATTAACAACGACGGCAAGGCGATTCCGCTCTCGTACTTTGCCAGCTGGCAGCCAGCCAACGCGCCGCTGTCGGTGAACCATCAGGGGCTGTCGGCGGCGTCGACCATCTCCTTTAACCTGCCCGCCGGTTCGTCACTGTCTGAGGCCAGCGATGCAATCAACCGCGCGATGACCCAGCTTGGCGTGCCGTCCACCGTGCGCGGCAGCTTCGCCGGGACCGCGCAGGTATTCCAGGAGACGATGAATTCGCAGGTGATTTTGATTCTGGCCGCCATCGCCACGGTCTATATTGTGCTGGGCGTGCTGTATGAGAGCTACGTGCACCCGCTGACCATCCTCTCGACGCTGCCGTCCGCGGGCGTGGGGGCGCTGCTGGCGCTGGAGCTCTTTGGCGCGCCGTTCAGCCTTATCGCGCTCATCGGGATCATGCTATTGATCGGCATCGTGAAGAAAAACGCCATCATGATGGTGGACTTCGCGCTGGACGCCCAGCGCAACGGCAACCTCTCGCCGGAAGAGGCCATCTTCCAGGCCTGCCTGCTGCGTTTTCGTCCGATCATGATGACCACCCTGGCGGCGCTGTTTGGCGCGCTGCCGCTGGTTATCTCGGGCGGCGACGGCTCAGAGCTGCGCCAGCCGCTTGGGATCACCATTGTCGGCGGCCTGGTCATGAGCCAGCTGCTGACGCTGTACACCACGCCGGTGGTCTATCTGTTCTTCGACCGCCTGCGGCTGCGCATCTCGCGTAAAAACAGAACCACGGTGACCGAGTAAATGACCGATCTCCCCGCTAACGTTCGCTGGCAGCTATGGATAGTCGCTTTCGGCTTCTTTATGCAGTCGCTGGATACGACCATCGTCAACACCGCCCTCCCCTCCATGGCAAAAAGCCTGGGGGAGAGCCCGCTGCATATGCATATGGTGATTGTCTCCTACGTGCTGACGGTAGCCGTCATGCTGCCTGCCAGCGGCTGGCTGGCGGACAAAGTGGGCGTGCGGAACATCTTCTTTACCGCCATCGTGCTGTTTACCACCGGATCGCTGTTTTGCGCCCAGGCCAACACGCTCGACCAGCTGGTGATGGCGCGCGTGCTGCAGGGCGTCGGCGGGGCGATGATGGTCCCTGTCGGGCGGCTAACGGTGATGAAGATCGTGCCGCGCGAGCAGTACATGGCGGCGATGACCTTTGTGACCCTGCCCGGTCAGGTGGGGCCGCTCCTGGGCCCGGCGCTCGGCGGCATTCTGGTGGAGTACGCCTCCTGGCACTGGATCTTCTTAATCAATCTTCCTGTTGGCATCATCGGCGCCATCGCCACCCTGACGCTGATGCCGAACTACAAAATGCAGACCCGGCGCTTTGATTTCTTCGGCTTTATCCTGCTGGCGGCGGGCATGGCCACGCTTACCCTGGCGCTCGACGGGCAAAAAGGGCTGGGGATTTCGCCCCTGACGCTTGGGCTCCCGATCGCGCTCGGCGTTACCGCCATACTGTGGTATCTGCAGCATGCCAGAGGTAACGATAAGGCGCTGTTCAGCCTGAACTTGTTTAAAAACCCTACCTATCGCCTTGGCCTGTTCGGCAGCTTCGCCGGGCGCGTCGGCAGCGGCATGCTGCCGTTTATGACGCCCGTTTTCCTGCAAATCGGAATGGGATTTTCGCCGTTCCACGCGGGCCTGATGATGATCCCGATGGTGCTCGGCAGCATGGGAATGAAGCGCATCGTGGTACAGGTGGTGAACCGCTTTGGCTACCGTCACGTGCTGGTGACCGCCACGCTGGGGCTGGCGCTGGTGAGTCTTCTGTTTATGGCCGTGGCGCTGATGGGCTGGTACTACGTTCTGCCGCTGGTGCTGTTCTGCCAGGGGATCGTCAACTCCATGCGCTTCTCGTCGATGAATACCCTGACGCTGAAGGACCTGCCGGACGATCTGGCGAGCAGCGGCAACAGCCTGCTGTCGATGATCATGCAGCTCTCGATGAGCGTCGGGGTGACCATCGCGGGCTTACTGCTCGGCATGTACGGCCAGCACCACCTCAGCGTCGACACGCCGGTGGCGCATCAGGTCTTTTTGTATACCTATCTCAGCATGGCGGTCATCATCGCCCTGCCCGCTTTCATCTTCGCCAGAGTGCCGGATGATACCAGCAAGAACGTCGTGATTAGGCGCGGTAAAAGGAGTGGTTCATGAAATTCTGGCGTCCGGGCATTACCGGCAAGCTCTTCGTGGCGATATTTGCCACCTGTATCGTCCTGCTGATCACCATGCACTGGGCGGTGCGGATCAGCTTCGAGCGCGGTTTTATTGATTACATCAAGCATGGCAATGAACAGCGTTTACAGGGCTTAAGCGATGCGCTGAGTGAACAGTACGCCCAGCACGGCAACTGGCGTTTTCTGCGCAATAACGACCGCTTTATTTTCCAGATCCTGCGATCGCTGGAGCACGATACCGGTGACGATCGCCCGGGGCCGGGCATGCCGCCGCACGGCTGGCGCACCCAGTTCTGGGTGATTGACCAGGACATGCGCACGCTGGTGGGTCCGCGTGCGCCGATACCGCCGGACGGCACCCGTCGGGCGATCAAAGTCAACAATGCGACAGTCGGCTGGGTTATCGCCTCTCCTGTGGAGCGCCTGACGCGCAACACCGACATCAACTTTGACCGCCAGCAGCGCCGGACAAGCTGGCTGATTGTCGCCCTCTCCACCCTGCTCGCCGCGCTCGCCACCTTCCCGCTGGCGCGCGGCCTGCTCGCCCCGGTGAAACGGCTGGTGGAAGGCACGCACAAGCTGGCCGCCGGGGATTTCACCACCCGCGTCGATACCCGCAGCCAGGACGAACTGGGCAAGCTGGCGCAGGATTTTAACCAGCTCGCCAGCACGCTGGAGAAGAACCAGCAGATGCGCCGCGACTTTATGGCCGATATCTCCCACGAGCTGCGCACTCCGCTGGCGGTGCTGCGCGGCGAGCTGGAGGCCATTCAGGACGGCGTGCGTCAGTTTACGCCCGAATCGGTGGCCTCTCTGCAGGCGGAGGTGGGCACGCTCACCAAGCTGGTGGACGATCTCCACCAGCTCTCCATGTCCGACGAAGGCGCGCTGGCCTACCAGAAGGCGCCGGTAGACGTGATTAACATTCTGGAAGTGATCAGCGGCGCGTTCCGCGAGCGGTTTGCCAGCCGCAACCTGAAAATCGACCTCTCCCTGCCGGACAGCGCGGTGGTGTTTGGCGACAAAGACCGGCTGATGCAGCTGTTCAACAACCTGCTGGAAAACAGCCTGCGCTACACCGACAGCGGCGGCGGGCTGCATATCTCCGGCAGGCAGGAAAACGGACGCTTTGCCCTCACCTTCGCGGATTCCGCCCCCGGCGTGCAGGACGCGCAGCTGGAAAAACTGTTTGAACGTTTCTACCGTACCGAAGGCTCCCGCAACCGCGCCAGCGGCGGTTCCGGCCTGGGGCTGGCGATTTGCGTTAACATCGTTGAGGCGCATAATGGCACGATCCGCGCCGCCCATTCGCCTTTTGGCGGGGTTAGCATTACAGTAGAGTTACCTCTGGAACGGGATTTATCGAGAGAAGTATGACCGAGTTACCGATTGACGAAAACACGCCGCGCATTTTGATCGTGGAAGACGAGCCGAAGCTTGGGCAGCTGCTGATCGACTATTTACGTGCGGCCAGCTACGCTCCATCGCTAATCAGCCACGGCGACCAGGTGCTGCCATACGTGCGCCAGACCCCGCCGGATCTGATCCTGCTTGATTTAATGCTGCCAGGCGTTGACGGTCTGACCCTGTGCCGGGAAATTCGTCGCTTCTCCGACGTGCCGATCGTCATGGTCACCGCCAAAATTGAAGAGATTGATCGCCTGCTGGGGCTCGAAATTGGCGCGGACGATTACATCTGCAAGCCCTATAGCCCGCGTGAAGTGGTCGCCCGCGTGAAAACCATACTGCGCCGCTGCAGGCCACAGCGCGAGCTTCAGGTGCTCGATGCCGAAAGCCCGCTGATTGTCGACGAAAGCCGCTTCCAGGCGAGCTGGCGCAGCAAGCTGCTGGACCTGACGCCTGCGGAGTTCCGCCTGCTGAAAACCCTCTCCCACGAGCCGGGGAAAGTCTTCTCCCGCGAGCAGCTGCTGAACCACCTGTATGACGATTACCGCGTCGTGACTGACCGCACCATCGACAGCCACATCAAAAACCTGCGCCGCAAGCTGGAGGCGCTGGACGCCGAACAGTCGTTTATTCGCGCGGTGTACGGCGTGGGGTATCGCTGGGAAGCGGATGCGTGCAGGATTGCGTAGTTATCCGCGGGTCAATTTAGGCCGGGTAAGGCGAAGCCGCCACCCGGCACAATAACTTTACCTCCCTGCCCCGCAGCGCTACAATGCCCGCCCTTAAAGTGGGGGATCTCCCCTTACCGCTGCACCTTGTGCACGCGGATCTGACCTGTCATCAGAACGAGAACAAACATGTTTAAACCGGAACTCCTTTCCCCGGCGGGAACGCTGCAAAATATGCGTTACGCTTTCGCCTATGGTGCCGACGCCGTTTATGCGGGCCAGCCGCGCTACTCGCTGCGCGTGCGTAACAACGAATTCAACCACGAGAACCTGCAGCTCGGCATCAACGAAGCGCATGCCCTGGGCAAGAAATTCTACGTGGTCGTGAACATCGCGCCGCACAACGCCAAGCTGAAAACGTTCATCCGCGACCTGAAGCCGGTGGTGGATATGGGGCCGGACGCGCTGATCATGTCGGACCCGGGTTTAATCATGCTGGTTCGGGAGAACTTCCCGGAGATGGATATTCACCTCTCCGTCCAGGCTAACGCCGTCAACTGGGCGACGGTGAAGTTCTGGAAGCAGATGGGGCTGACTCGCGTCATCCTGTCCCGCGAACTGTCTCTGGAAGAGATCGAAGAGATCCGCACCCAGGTGCCGGATATGGAAATCGAAATCTTCGTTCACGGCGCGCTGTGCATGGCCTACTCCGGCCGCTGCCTGCTCTCAGGCTATATCAACAAGCGCGACCCGAACCAGGGCACCTGCACCAACGCCTGCCGCTGGGAATATAACGTTCAGGAAGGCAAAGAGGATGACATCGGCAACATCGTCCACAAGCACGAGCCGATTCCGGTAACCAACGTTGAGCCGACGCTGGGCATCGGCGCGCCAACCGACAGCGTGTTTATGATTGAAGAAGCCAAACGCCCGGGCGAGTACATGACCGCCTTTGAAGACGAGCACGGCACCTACATCATGAACTCGAAAGATCTGCGCGCCATCGCCCACGTTGAGCGTCTTACCCAGATGGGCGTGCACTCCCTGAAGATTGAAGGCCGCACCAAATCCTATTACTACTGCGCGCGCACCGCGCAGGTGTACCGCAAAGCCATCGACGATGCGGCGGCCGGTAAACCGTTCGATACCAGCCTGCTGGAAACTCTGGAAGGCCTGGCGCACCGCGGCTATACCGAAGGCTTCCTGCGTCGTCATACCCACGATGACTACCAGAACTACGAGCACGGCTACTCCGTTTCCGAGCGCCAGCAGTTTGTTGGCGACTTCACCGGCGAGCGCAAAGGCGCGCTGGCGGCCGTGGCGGTGAAAAACAAATTCACCAAAGGCGACAGCCTGGAGCTGATGACCCCGCAGGGCAACATGAACTTCACGCTGGAGCATCTGGAAAACGGCAAAGGCGAGGCGATTGACGTGGCGCCGGGTGATGGTCATACCGTCTGGCTGCCGGTTCCGGAAGAGGTGGAGCTGAAGTTTGCGCTGCTGATGCGTAACTTCAACGGTGAAAGCACCCGAAACCCACACGGCAAATAGTTAATCAGGGAAATTTTTTCGCGCTGGGATAATTCTTAGAATCGGATCACATACCGCTTCGTTCAATACGGGTATTATCCCCCCGCTGAAAAACATAACCCATAAATGCTAGCTGTACCAGGAACCACCTCCTTAGCCTGCGTAATCTCCCTTACGCGGGCTTATTTTTTGTCTTCAAGGTACTGAAATAAAAGGATTTGTTTCAGGTCACGTCCACACATTGACCACATCGATACGAGAAGCCCCGCACATGCGGGGCTTTTAGTTTTGGTTATGTTACGGAACGATTAGTCTTGCTTCTCACATTGGTCATGCTTAGAGCGTCTGCTCAGAGCGAGGAACGGAAGCTCGCAATTGTTATTACCGCGCATGATGCGTTACTAACGTTGCTATGTGTTAACGAACGGGGAGCAGGTCAGGTGCATCAGTTTGGGCTTAAGGACAGGCCAAATCCGCATAGTGAGGATATTCAATATCCTAAACGTCAGTTACTTGGCATTAATAGAAAGAATGAGCTGCTAATTGAAGGATTAATTGCTGAGTATCTAGTGCAGGTGTAAATATTATTTTAATAGTTGCACAAGATGTTTGTGGTCGTGGCATGAAATTGATGGCTGAATGTGAAAGTCAGCCTCCATGTTATTTTGGAGGCTGATTTTAATGGTTTTCAGCTCTGGTGGTAATTGACTAAGTTTGCTGTGAATATTGTTTGTAAATACCTTTAAGTAGCTTGCCAAGAAGTTGGTTTTGATAGGCATGATGATTAAACATCAATGCCGAACTTTCATCAATATCATTAACTATGTCTATTTGGTTATTACCTTTCAGTTCATCATAGTAAATTTTGCATCGTGCAAAGTTTACTGCTTCGAAAATAAAGCTTTCATAACGCTCTGCTATTATGAAGGTATTTACGGAATTAATTGATTTGGCATCATTGTTGTGTGCGATTTTAATTTTGAAGTCCTTGGTGTTGATGTCCACCAATCCAACAATTTCTTTTCGGGATTTTGTTGTTTCAAGTGAGAACTCAATGCTTTCGTTGTCAAACAATGGATGTAGGTGAGGTGTTTTTGAGAAATTAATTCGACCTTTTAAGCTAGAGTTGCAAATAGAACAAGATGGTACGAGATTATATAAACTTAATGCCAGATGGGGATAACTCTCTTTCGGGAAGAAATGGTCTAATGTTGGCCTAAATTCTTTTTTTTGTGCCCTGATTGTGAATGCGTATGATTGATTGCAATAAGGGCAGCTTCTGGTTTTAGATGCACTACATAAATCATAGGCATCGTAGCCAACGGTTTTGGTAATGAAATTATGATAATCGAATATATCTGCTAAATTTTTTTTGAATACTTTAATCAGAGCTTTGTTGTTTCGGTTTTGGCTTATGATGAAATCGTAGTATCTTGCAGCTAAAGCTAAGTCCTTGAGGTTATTTGAGGTAATGAGATCTTTGGTTTTATCAACGAAATAT
>NZ_JADCKW010000044.1:0-43929 GCF_014982155.1 Enterobacter cloacae complex sp. P16RS2
TGAGTCACGGATAAGCGTTAGCAGGCGCTGGTTATCTTTATCGCGTGCCGAGACCGGGTTATGCAGTCACGCGTAGAACCCGGCCCGGTCGACATTCAATACCCGACACATTGTCATCACACCCCATACAGTGCGGTGCTCATTGATAAAGCGGTACTTCAGTCGGGCTCCCTTGCAAAGTACCGCGCGGCCTTTTTCAGGATATCCCGTTCTTCTTCGGTGCGTTTTAGCTGCGCCCGGAGTTTCAGGATCTCGCTTTTGGCTTCCAGTAAATCCCGGGCATGCTGTTCGCTGTTATCAGGTTTGATAGCCCGTTGCCACTTGTAGAGGCTGTGTGCAGACACGCCCAGGCGGTCAGATACTTCGGCAACGGAATAACCGCGTTCCGTTATTTGACGGACGGCTTCTTCCTTAAATTCAGGTGTAAATCGTGGTGTGCCCATACGCTCCTCCTATGCTCAAACTATAGGGCAGGATCGTCTACCGGGGTGGGGTCAGTCCAACTATAGGGCAGGATCGTCTACCGGGGCGGGGTCAGTCCAAGTGATGAATATTTTCATGGTGAATAGAATGATCTCCTGTTGCCTGAAAATAAAGCATCTTCAATAATCGCGGGCATAGAAGTCTAAAAAGAGACTCTTAAACATTTTGAATCTATAAAATCGTCCTTAAGATGAGCGCATGTTTTACTAAGGATGGCATGTATGAAAAAGGGAATCGGATTTATATCGGCGGTATCATTTCTGTTTTGTTTAAATGCTAATGCATCGTTGACATTAAGCGCCGATCGTCTGGTCTACAATGCAAAGTCTGATGAAGCTTCTGTTACTATTCATAATAGCGAAAGTCGTGGTTATCTTATTCAGTCATGGCTTGATACAGGCGACAGTACCAAAAAAACAGGTAATATTCCTTTTGTCGTTACTCCACCTCTTTTCAAATTAGCTCCGGGCACGGATAATCTTATCCGTATCGTTTATCTTGGCTCAGGATTGCCAGCCGATCGTGAAAGTTTGCTCTGGCTTGATGTAAAAGGGATCCCCGGTTTAAACGAAGAAGAGTCTAAAGCAAGTAGCCGCATGGTTGTCGCCATTAACAACCGAATTAAATTTTTCTATCGTCCGGCAAATCTAAAAGGCGAACCGGGAGAGGCTGCTAAAAATTTGACCTGGAGTAATGAAGGCCAGGTTGTTTCAGTAACGAACAATTCTCCCTACTACGCCGTTTTGAGTAAAATTGTCGTGGATAAAGAAGCAATTCCGGTATCTGTCGATACCAATAATACTGTTATCCCTCCATTTGGTAAAAAAACGTATAAATTAAAACATTCCTTGCCGCAAATAAGCGATGTTGAATGGCAGTCAATAAACGATTTTGGGTTGGAGTCAAAACCATATAAGTACAGCATGCATTAATGGTGACTCATGAGTACCATTAAATCTTCTGCGAAGATGGTTGCGCTGTTTTTTTTATTTAGTCGAGTGGTTGTATCAAAAGAATATTTTGACCCAATGTTGCTACAGTCGATAGATGGCAAACAAACAATAACAGATACCAGTATGTTTTCTACCGGTGGGCAGCCACCGGGAGTTTATCGGGTTAATGTTAAAGTTAACGAACAGACGGTTTTAAATACCAGCCTGGAATTTAAGCAAAACGACACTGATGAATTAGTGCCATGCATGTCGTTTGATTTATATAAAAAATTAGGACTGGATATGGAAAAACTGACAGCTAACGCGAAGGATAACGCTAAGAATTCATCATGTACGCCGATTGAATCTCAGTTTCCAGATGTTAAGGCAACGTTTAATTTTTCTAACCTTGAGCTTAATATTGCTGTTCCACAATCTATGCTGGATGAGCAATATGATGTTGTACCTGTAGAGGAATGGGATGACGGCGTACCCGCTATTCTCAGTAATTATCAACTTTCTGGTCAAAAATATATTGGCGGAAATACGAATAGTAGCGATAGTGTGTTCCTCAATCTACAAAATGGAATTAACATTGGGCGCTGGCGG
The DNA here is from genome assembly GCF_014982155.1 of Enterobacter cloacae complex sp. P16RS2. Classification (NCBI taxonomy): domain Bacteria; kingdom Pseudomonadati; phylum Pseudomonadota; class Gammaproteobacteria; order Enterobacterales; family Enterobacteriaceae; genus Enterobacter; species Enterobacter cloacae complex sp. P16RS2. The sequence continues at coordinate 2,025 of NZ_JADCKW010000044.1, forward strand.
TTACGAAATAATTCGACTGTTTCAGAAGAAGGTACTCAGAATTTAAGCACGTATATCGAAACTGCGATTAGTGAGATCAAAGGTGAACTCACCGTTGGCGACTCGAATACGTCCGGCGAGATTTTTGACAGTTATAGTTTAAGAGGAATACAGATCGCTTCGGATGATGATATGCGCGCTGACCAGCTTACCGGTTTTGCGCCGCTTATTCATGGGATAGCTAAAAGTAATGCTGTCGTCAAAATCCAGCAGAATGGGCATACTATTTATCAGCGGAATGTGCCTGCGGGGCCTTTTACCATCAACGATCTTTCTTCTGTATCGGATGGTGGAAAACTGGATGTGATCGTTACAGAAGCGGACGGTTCGGAAACACATACTACCGTCTCTTATGCCAATGTTCCGCAATTGCTCAGAACAGGGCAGGTAGAATACAACGTCGCGTTGGGAAAGGCACAGTCCAGTTCAGCCAATGCGCAAGATAAAGATATTATTCAGTCATCGCTTTCGGTTGGCTTGCCTCTTGATACGACTTTGTATGGCGGGATCCAATATCAAAATAAATTCAGTGCTGTCGATGCCGGGTTGGGGGTTAATCTCCATAGCAATGGCGGTATTGCGATTGATATGATGAAAAACGAAAGCCATTTTAAGAGTCGCGATCATAGTGGAAAAATGATCCGCATGGCATACCGCAATTACCTGGATGCGACGAATACACAGATTGAACTGGACCAACGATTTTATCAGGACCAGTTTATCTCTTTTAGCGACTGGTCTTCCGAGAATTATGATTCATTCTCTTCACAGAAAAAGAACGAGTACAATCTGAATATCAATCAGAGTGTGGATGATAAAAATAACTTCTTTATTACCTTAAACAGGTCAGAAAATAAAGATGACTCTGTTTCACGTTCCTGGATGTTGGGATGGAATAGTTCATGGAAATATATAAGTTACTCAATTAATTATAGTATGAGCAAAGATAGTAGTAATCCTGAATGGGACAAACAATTGTCTTTGAATTTATCAGTTCCCTTTTTTGATTTGTTTCCAAAGACTCATCCTGTTTTGAACTACACTGCCACAAGTGGGTTAAAAGGTGATTTAAGCAATCAGTTAGGGATGACCGGAACAATTAACGGCGATTCTAATTTAAACTGGAATACGCAGGTTAGCTATGCATCTCAACCTGGGCAAACGGATACCACATCTGGATCTGCGGGGATTGATTATCAGGGAAGCCGTGGTGATATGAATGTTACCTACAACGCTGACAGGAATAATTATATTTCGTGGAACGCATCAGGGAGTATAGTGGGTCATCGACATGGTATTACGTTTGGTCGAACTATTTCAGGAAGCGCGGCAATAGTGGCGGTACCTGGAATAGACTCTGTACCACTCTCCGGTGGTTATAATATCACCACCGATCGGTTTGGTTATGCTATTTATCCGGACTTACGCCCTTACCATCGTAATACCGTTAACGTTGATGTTCAGAATGATGACCGCAAACTTGATTTTGACACGACATCAAAAAATGTTGTTCCGACAAAGGATGCTATCATCTGGGCTCCATTTAAAGCTATTAACGGTCATAAAGCCGTGTTTAATGTTATATATAACCAAGAACCATTACAATTTGGTATTCGTGCGAAAGTGGATGGCGATGATAAGACCTATTATATTGGTGATAATGGGCAGCTTTACGTAAACGTTGAAAATGACTCTGGAAATATTAAATTTTATCTGGATGATGGGCTGACATGTAATGCGTCCTACGATTTTCCGCCTACTAACGACCGGACGAAAATACTTGTTAAGCAACTGGAGTGCAGATGATGAAAAACGCGACTATTTTATTTTGTGCATTTATATTTTTTTCTCGTTTTTCGTTTGGCAGCGAATGCCGCTATCAGCCAGAGGGCGGGTTAACAACTATCCCGATCTCGTTTCGCATTCCTGATGATATTCAATCTAAATCTATCGGGACAGTATTGTTTAGAAAAGAGGCTACGCTGACGGAATTAACCGGAAAAAGTAAGGATTTAACAAGCGATTGCATTGCCAAAGCAAGTCAGGTTTTTACCGGTCGTTTACCTGATGTTAAATCAGGAAATAATGTATTTAAGACACGTGTCGATGGTGTTGGTATCAGAATAACGGTTGTTTTTTCGAAGAAAGGTGTTGTTCATAAAGAGCTCTTCATACCATTTGCGATTTCTCTTGGGCAGTATGCAAATAAACAGATTAAGACGGATGATATTAGTATCAGGCTTGAACTTGTTAAAATAGGTAATGTTGAAACACAGGGTGTTGAAACGTTCAATATTCCTGATTTACTGACATTAAATGACGGATCTTTCATTGCCGGTTTGGCAGTAAAAATCGCGCCAGCCAGCCCGCATTGCGCTATAAAAATGAACGCGCCGCAGGTCGTTCTCACGGCAGTGAAAACCAGTCAGTTTAAAAATAGCCCGGCCAGTCCGCCACAGCCTGTTGAAATAGGTGTTGAGTGTATCAATACCACTCATGCCAGTATCAGTATCGAAGGAATGTCTAAAATAGACTCCGGTTGGGTATTAGAGAATTTACTGAAAGAGAAGGCATCCTCTGGCGTTGGTATTGAGCTTTTATACGATGGAAAAACGATTATACCACATCAGATTATTGACATCGGCCTTTCAAAGGAGAACCAGTCAAAATCTTTACCTTTTACGGCGCGATATTTAAAGATTGCTGATGAAGTTAAAGCTGGTGAAGTAAAAACTCAATTTACACTACGGCTTGATTATTTATGACAATACGGAAGAACACTTGGAAAGTATTCTTCGCTTATTATCAATTAAGAAGGAATTTAAAGTGAAAAAGTCAATTATTGGGATGTTTGTATCTGCAATGTTTGTTATGGGTACGGCGCACGCTGCTGATACATCTGCAGTTGTAAGTATCACCGGTACTGTGGTTCAGGACATTGATGACGCTTGTACGGTTGTTCCGTCTACTAACGTGATCAATTTAACCAGCGATATTAATGTTCTGCCTACGCAGGGTAATAATGCGACCAGTTCTGTTCCGGGATCACAGACTCTCAGTCTGACCGTTACTGGTGCTGGGAACTGCTTAGATAAAGTCGCTGAGGGGCACATTTCCTACAAATTTGTAGGACAAGCTGATGCTTCCTTAGGTACCGTGCTTGCAAATACTGCAACAGGTGATAATGCTGCTCAGAATATCGGTGTGGGTATTTATGATCAGGCACTTCATACTGTTGCTGTCAATTCTACCCTCATCCCGGCTAAGAAAGATGAAGCCACGACTGTAACGCTTCAACTGGTGAAACTGGCTGGCTCAGAAGATATGGTTTACAAGGCAGGTGCTGTTGACGCCGGCGTAACTATTGAAATTGAGCGTTTGTAATAATGAGCGCCCCCTCGGGGGCGTTTTCATTGGTTATTGTATTAACAAGGTAGTGACTATGAAAAAGATTATTCTTGCTATCGGCCTTTCATCATTAGGCTTGATGAATGCCTATGCACAAGATTCGACTGATATATCTGTTTCAGGTTATATTTCTGACACAGCAGGCGCTTGTGCGGTACAAATTGATAAATCTTCAATTCAGCTTTACGCGGATCCCGCACATATTAACAAGCAGGCTGAACAAAAGCTGAACTATTACAGCCCGGATGGTGTAGTCAATATTACCGTTGACGGTGATGAAGGTTGTCATAACACCTTAAAGTCAGGCCGTATCTACCTGAAATTTACAGGTGTTGCGGATAATGCCGATGGCACCGTACTGGCTAATACAGCGGAAGGTGAAAATGCTGCAAAAGGCGTAGGTGTAGGCATTTTCTCTGGTAGCTACAGTAATATCATGTTTCACGTAAATCAATCTATCATGCCGGTTTACGATAAGCCGACGAGTGTGAATTTAGGAGTTGTACAATTAAGCAACCAGAGCGTTGTCCCTGGAGATGTACAGACCTCAATGACTGTTAACATTGAGCGTTTATAACTTAACCTTCAAGGAAAACTGGGAACTATTATGAATAAAATTATTAAAGGAATTGTTATTCCTGCACTATTAGTATCAGGTTCAGCCATGGCAGTGGGATCAACAACCGATAACTCGGCTTATGTTTCAATAACCGGCTCGGTATCAGATTCTTCTGCGGCAGAATGTACAGTGACTTCTTCAGTTCATACTGTAAGTATTCATAGTGATATTTCTAATATGATTGAGGCTGGGGATAATGCAACTAATATGAGCTTTGTACCTATTCAGGTCTCAGGCGATATTGGATGCCGGCAGCTTATTGATCAAGGCAGAATCGGATATAAAATTACAGGGATTGCAGACGAATCTGACGCAACTGTCCTGAAAAACGCCGATTCAACCGATACTCATGCTGGCGGAATCGGCATTGGCCTCTTTTCTCTCGATCAAAGTCCTTATGAGCTTGGCAAAACGGTGGTCGTGACCAGCGAGAATATGTCAAAGACCGGTATTGGCTTCCAGGCTGTTAAATTGCCGGGACAAACCGTCACCAGCGGCTCCTTATTGGGCAATGTGACCGTTGAAATTGAACGTCTCTAACTGCTGTTAATTAATAAACAATGGGGTTTATACCCGTAATAGTTCAGGTTGCATGGGCGTTGGCTGCACTCGTTCACTCCAGTCACTTACTTATGTAAGCGCCTGGGATTAATGTGAGACATCCTGTCTCTTACCGAATGCCAGCCTGCTGCTGGTCAAATTCGTTCCCGACGAATTTGTCACTTTTTTGCCGCCTTACCGCAACGCGTATTATTTAGGGTGTACATACCCCATTGTTATTCCTTCCAAGTTTATACGATGTGCCTGCCGAGGAAAACGTGCTGTTCGGCCACCATGTTGTGACGATTGCCGGGCAGACAAAGCCTTCAGTCCGAATGACAGGGTGAGTGTTCTGACGATTGCCAATAAGTTCCAGATGATGATCGGCAGCGGCGCTCTTCCTCTTTATCAAATCAACGCTCACCTTGCTGAAAGAAAATGAGCCGTCGGCGAAAGAAACGCTGTAGGAGCCGAGGCCGGAAAATGCGCATGAGATAGTGGTATATACTGTTGCTGGCGCTTGCGCACGTGAGGCCGGAAAGCATACACGCGATCAGGTGTTTAGGTTTTATTTCACCATCCCGGCTTTGGAGGAGCGGCAGCCGGCAAACAACATCAGGAGTCCGTTAATCTGTTTGAGGCGTGAAAGTTCATCGGCATCCATTCCCAGCTCCTGAACGATCTTTTCATCGCTCCACCCCAGTAAAGTGGTTGATGGGGATGGATGAAGGTTATTGACAATAAGGAAGGGGAGAAATTCGTAATTGGCAGATTTTAAAGGATAGTATTAGCATCGGTATGGTGTCCCCTGCAGGAATCGAACCTGCAACTAGCCCTTAGGAGGGGCTCGTTATATCCATTTAACTAAGGGGACGAGGCGGCACGAGTATAGCCTTATTTACACTTTGCGTTAAGCGCATCGCCGCCTGACTGCTCAAAGAGTCACCATTCAGGTCGATTTTTTTGTCGATTTATCATCATTTTCCCGTGCCTTAAGCTCAGCTTTGCGTTTGTTCGACATGTCGTTACGAATTTGGGCATGGCTTAACAGCGCGAAGATAAACGTTCCGCCGCAAATGTTTCCCGCCAGCGTCGGAAGGGCAAACGGCCAGAAGAAATCGCTCCAGTGAAGCGTACCGTTAAAGACCAGATAGAGGATTTCAACGGTACCGACCACAATATGCGTGGTGTCCGCCAGCGCAATTAGCCAGGTCATCAATATGATCACCACAATTTTGGCGCTTCCCGCTGAAGGAAACATCCAGACCATCGTGGCGATAATCCAGCCAGAAATGATGGCGTTTGAGAACATCTCGACCGGCGTGTTTTTCATCACGTCCATGCCGATTTTCACAAACGCATCCCGGGTGGGTTCATCAAAGATCGGCATATATTCAAACGCCCATGCCGCGATGCCCGTGCCAATGATATTACCCAGCAGGACCACGCTCCAGAGCCGCATCAATAAACCGAAATTACCGAGTGTGGGGTTTTGCATCACCGGCAGAACGGCGGTCACCGTGTTTTCGGTAAACAGCTGCTGGCGGGCCATGATGACAATAATAAAGCCGAAGGTATAGCCGAGGTTTTCCAGTAAAAATCCACCGGGCACGCCTTCCAGCTGCACATGAAATATCCCTTTCGCAAGAAGAGATGCGCCCATTGATAGCCCGGCAGCGATGGCTGACCAGAAGAGGGCCATCGCGTCGCGCTCCATCTCTTTTTCACCATCCTGGCGTATATGCTCGTGGATGGCCATTGCGCGGGAGGGGAGGCGATCTTCATCAATTTCTATCTTCTCGCCGCGCGCCTTCTCCTCGCTTTCAATTTCAAGCTCCTCAGTGCTCTCGCCAATTTTTTCTTCGCCTACATCTTTCATATCTGCTCCCGGAGGTTGATCTTTCTGTTAAGCGTAGCGGCTTTTGTCGGGATGCCTGTGGGGATGCTCTTAATTTGGCTGCAATGACAACAAAGGTGATACATCTCTTTCAAAGACATTATAAAATTGCCAGCGAAACGAATTCCAAAAGCCAGGCTATGCTGAGATCAGAGTCACGGTGGTTACTGCCCGTAATTGTGCTCATAGACATCGGTAAACGTGCTGTTACAATCACTTGCACGTTTACAGACGGAGCGTCAACGGCTCCGTTACGGATGGCAATCAACGATAGCCATACTGAACAGGGAGATATTTATGAAACTTCGGCTGTCGGCGCTTGCGCTTGGCGCGACGATGCTTGTGGGCTGCGCCAGCTCCGGGGAGCAAACGGGACGCTCCGATCCTCTCGAAGGATTTAACCGCTCAATGTATAGCTTCAACTACAACGTACTGGACCCGTATGTGGTTCGTCCGGTGGCAGTAGCATGGCGCGATTATGTTCCACAACCCGCGCGTAACGGGTTAAGTAACTTTACCAGCAACCTCGAAGAGCCTGCGGTCATGGTGAACTACTTCCTGCAGGGCGACCCCTATCAGGGGATGGTCCACTTTACCCGCTTCTTCCTGAACTCCATTCTGGGGATGGGTGGCTTTATTGATGTTGCAGGTATGGCTAACCAGAAGCTGCAGCGTGAACAGCCGCACCGTTTCGGCAGTACGATGGGACACTATGGCGTCGGGTATGGTCCGTACGTGCATTTACCGTTCTACGGTAGTTTCACCCTCCGTGATGATGGCGGCGATATGGTGGATACGCTGTATCCGGTCCTGTCGTGGCTGACCTGGCCGCTGTCGGTGGGTAAATGGACGGTGGAAGGGATTGAAACTCGCGCGCAACTGCTCGACTCTGATGGTCTGCTGCGCCAGTCTTCTGATCCGTACATTATGGTGCGCGAAGCGTACTTCCAGAATCATGACTTTATTGCCAACGGCGGCAAGCTGAAGCCTGAAGAGAATCCAAACGCGAAAGCGATCGAAAACGAACTAAAAGATATCGATTCGGAGTAAATAAAAAAGGTGAGCAATGCTCACCTTTTTTGATTCCAGCGCGATTAGAACGCGTAGTTGAAGTTCATGCCGTACAGCCAGGCTTTACCTTCGGAAGAGAACTCATACGGACCTTCCTTGAAGTTAACTTTTTGACCGTGCATATAAGATATGCCCGCATCAATAGAAGCATCCTTGTTGAATGCATAGGTCGCACCAGCGCTCAGCCAGAAGCGGTCCTGATCGGGAATCGAGATAGAGCGTTTGTCTGCTGGTACCGGACTATCATCGAAGGCAATACCGGTGCGGAATGTCCAGTTGTCATCCATATAGTAGGTTGTCCCCAGCGCGATGCGGTAAGCATCACGGAAGCTCTCATCTTTATAGAAGAGCGTGTCGCCGTTGCTATTGGTCGCCTTCAGCTCCTGGAACTGGCTCCAGCTGGTGTAGGTCAGGCTATAGTGAACTGCCCACTGTGGCGCCACTTTGTTATAACCTGACAATTCCCACATTTCTGGTAAGTGCAGGCTCAGAGAGCCGCCAGTGGTTTGTCCATTGGTTCCCATCGGAAGACCGAAGTTGCCGAGGATCTGGTTATAAGCAGAAGGGAGGCTGCTTTTATAATCTCCATCAAAATCGATTTTTACTTCTGAACGGTAGGTAAAGCCGTAACGGTTGTTTTTATCGAGTTCATAAAGGATACCGGCGTTCCAGCCAAAGCCCCACTCATCGCCCTTCAGATAAGCGATCTGAGTATCTGCTGGGATTCCAGCCACACGCTGTGCCAGGGCTGGTGGAAGTGCGCCTGAGCCAGCGACGACTTTGCCCAGGTCGCCCGCGTAACGTTCGATCTTCGCTTTAGCATACACAGCGTCAAAGCCAACGCCGAAACTCCAGTGATTATCCAGACGGTAAGCACCGCTCAGGTTCAGGTTCAGGGTTTCGAGGTCGGTTTTACCGCCAAACGCCCCAGCTGCATAGTCGTTATTGAACTCGGTTGCTAAACCGTAGTTAGAGGTCACGGATGCGCCCCAGCCGAACTGGTCGTTAATTGGCGCCACGAAGTGCATGTTTGGAACCCATGCCGTTGGGGCAATGTTATCCGACTTCAGATCGGCACCTGTCGGAGAACGGCCCGAGATATCAACACCTGGATCGACAAAAATTGCACCGGCAGAGAAAGTCGGACGATCGAACATCATGATCAACGCGGGGTTACGACTCGCGTTACCCGCATCATCAGCAATGGCGCCTTCCCCTGAATACGCGCGGCCAAGGCCAGAGGAAGAAAATTCGTTTAACTGAAAGCCCGCTGACCAGGCGGAAGTGGAGACGAGTGCCACTGCGACTGCCAGCGCAGTCTTGTTGAACAGGGTTTTCTGGCTCATGACCATAACCTCATTGAGTTATTTTTATTCAATAATTGTTACATACCGTAACAGGAGCGCGAAGTGTAGGGTCTGAGGTATGACAGACAAATCAGACCAGTGGCCAGAGTATAGGTCCGACCAGCCTGAATGTTGCAAGTTTGTTTATTAATATTTTCAAACATGTTTCGTGAAACGAGATCTGCTTGGCAAAATTGTGACCATCGCGACTCACCCAAAAGGGTGGTTTTTGTTTTAGATCATTTTTTAGTGTGATATTGGTCACTTAACCGGTTTTGCGCCATTAACGGCTGGAGAGAGCCCGCGCCGGGGCGTAAAATATCAGCATCGTGTTTATCTCGCGCTCTGCGCGAATACAGAGGAAATTGAGCTATGAGTAAATGCAGTGCTGATGAAACCCCGGTTTGCTGCTGTATGGATGTTGGGACCATCATGGACAACTCCGATTGCACCGCGTCTTACAGCCGCGTGTTCACTACCCGCGCTGAAGCGGAAGAGACCCTGACCGCGCTGAGCAAGCGTGCGCGTGACGTTGAATCCGATCCGTGTGAAATCAAGTCAACCTTTACCGAAGTGGAAGGCGGCGTGAAGCTGGACATTGACTTTGTTTTCGCCTGCGAAGCGGAAACGCTGATTTTCCAGCTGGGCCTGCGTTAATTTCTGCGGTCGGATCCCTCTCCCTAACACTCTGCCACGGGAGAGGGCTCAAACATCAAAAACGGTAACCTCAGGGTTACCGTTTTGCTTTTATCACGCCGGCATTTTCTTTTTCTTCTCTGTGTTTTAGCTCGCACTTTTTCGTTTCCCCGATTGGCTGAATGTAAAAAAATGGTTAAGACTATTATCAGGTCAGACCACTTTATGTTGGCGAAAATTTTTTACAGGGGAGTGTTATGAGTCAGGCATTACCGCTTATTACCCGTCAGGGCGATCGCATTGCCATAGTCAGTGGATTGCGCACGCCGTTTGCGCGGCAGGCAACGGCGTTTCATGGCATACCGGCCGTTGACCTGGGCAAAATGGTAGTGGGGGAGATGCTGGCTCGCAGCGAAATTCCGCCGGAGGTCATCGAACAGCTGGTCTTCGGTCAGGTCGTGCAGATGCCTGAAGCCCCCAATATTGCGCGTGAAATCGTCCTCGGTACCGGGATGAACGTGCATACCGATGCCTACAGCGTCAGTCGCGCCTGCGCGACCAGCTTCCAGGCCGTGGCTAACGTCGCTGAAAGCCTGATGGCGGGTACGATTCGCGCCGGGATCGCGGGTGGAGCGGATTCCTCTTCGGTGCTGCCGATTGGCGTGAGTAAAAAGCTGGCGCGCATCCTGGTGGATGTCAATAAAGCCCGCACGACGGGTCAGAAACTCAAGCTCTTCTCGCGTTTACGCCTGCGCGACCTCATGCCCGTGCCGCCTGCCGTAGCGGAATATTCTACTGGCCTGCGCATGGGCGATACCGCCGAGCAGATGGCAAAGACGTACGGCATTACGCGTGAACAACAGGATGCCCTGGCACATCGCTCGCATCAGCTTGCGGCAAAAGCCTGGTCGGAAGGCAAGCTAACCGACGAGGTCATGACCGCCTATATTCCCCCCTACCGTGAACCGCTTGTGGAAGATAACAATATTCGCGGCACCTCAACGCTGGCGGATTACGCCAAACTGCGCCCGGCGTTTGACCGCAAGCACGGCACGGTGACGGCGGCGAACAGTACGCCGCTGACGGATGGCGCCGCCGCCGTGATCCTGATGACCGAATCCCGCGCGAAGGAGCTGGGCATCACTCCCCTGGGCTATTTACGCAGCTATGCCTTCACCGCCATTGATGTCTGGCAGGACATGCTGTTAGGTCCGGCGTGGTCCACGCCGCTGGCGCTGGAGCGCGCGGGGCTGACGCTGGCTGATTTAACCCTGATTGATATGCACGAAGCGTTTGCCGCGCAAACCTTGGCAAACGTACAGCTGCTGGCAAGCGAGCGTTTCGCGCGCGATGTGCTGGGCCGCGCCCATGCCACGGGCGAAGTGGATCAGAGTAAATTCAACGTGCTGGGCGGCTCTATCGCCTACGGTCATCCGTTTGCCGCCACAGGGGCGAGGATGATCACGCAAACATTACATGAACTCCGTCGCCGCGGCGGCGGGTTTGGCCTCGTTACCGCCTGTGCGGCGGGTGGCCTTGGCGCAGCAATGGTTCTGGAGGCTGAATAATGGATATGCCATCTGCATTTAATCTAACGGTTCGCCTCGATAACGTGGCCGTTATCACTATTGATGTGCCTGATGAAAAGATGAATACCCTGAAGGCCGAATTTGGTGTTCAGGTGCGCGCGATGCTAAAGCAGATCCGCGACAACAAAGCGATTCGTGGTCTGGTCTTTATCTCTGCCAAGCCGGATAACTTTATCGCCGGCGCGGATATCAACATGATCGCCCGGGCGCAAAGCGCTCTGGAAGCCGAAGAGTTGGCGCGTCAGGGCCAGCAGGTGATGGCGGAGATCGGCGGCCTGCCGATCCCGGTCATTGCCGCAATCCACGGCGCCTGTCTGGGCGGTGGGCTTGAGCTGGCGCTGGCCTGTCACAGCCGAATTTGCACCGACGATGCGAAAACGATTCTGGGCCTGCCGGAAGTGCAGCTGGGCCTGCTGCCTGGCTCCGGCGGAACGCAACGGTTGCCGCGCCTGGTGGGCGTTAGCACGGCACTGGAGATGATCTTAACCGGTAAACAGCTGCGTGCCCGTCAGGCGCTGAAAGCCGGTCTGGTCGATGACGTCGTGCCGCAGTCCATTTTGCTGGAGGCCGCCGTTGAGCTTGCGCTGAAAGGGCGTCAGGCAAAACGTCCTCTGCCGGTACGCGAGCGCGTGCTGGCCGGCCCGCTGGGAAGAACGCTCCTGTTCAACATGGTGGGCAAAAAGACCGAACAAAAAACCAAAGGCAATTACCCGGCGGCAAAGCGGATCCTGGAAGTGATCGAAACCGGGCTGTCGCAGGGCAGCAGCAGCGGCTATGCAGCGGAGGCCAAAGCCTTCGGCGAACTGGCGATGACGCCACAGTCACAGGCGCTGCGCAGCATCTTCTTCGCCAGCACGGAAGTGAAAAAAGATCCGGGCAGCGAGGCGCAGCCTGCGCCGCTGCGTGCCATTGGCGTACTGGGTGGGGGGCTCATGGGTGGCGGAATCTCTTTTGTTACCGCCAGCAAAGGCAAATTGCCTGTACGAATTAAAGACATTAATCCTAAGGGGATCAACCACGCGCTGCAGTACAGCTGGCAGAACCTTGATCAAAAGGTCAAGCGCCGCCATATCAAGGCAAGCGAGCGTGATAAAACCCTGGCGATGATATCCGGTACGACGGATTACAGCGGTTTTGCGCACCGCGATCTTGTGATTGAAGCCGTGTTTGAAGATCTGGCGCTTAAACAACAGATGGTGGCAGACGTTGAGCAACATTGCGCCCCGCACACCATTTTTGCCTCTAACACGTCGTCATTACCGATTGGCGATATCGCGGCGAAAGCCGTGCGTCCGGAGCAGGTGATCGGACTGCACTTCTTTAGCCCGGTAGAAAAAATGCCGCTGGTGGAGGTTATTCCTCACGCGACTACCAGTCCGCAAACTGTTGCCACCGTGGTGAAGCTGGCGAAAAAACAGGGCAAAACCCCGATTGTGGTAGCGGACAAAGCTGGCTTCTACGTCAACCGCATACTGGCGCCCTACATTAATGAAGCCATGCGGTTGCTGACGGAAGGGGAGAAGATTGAGCACATCGACGAGGCGCTGGTAAAGTTTGGTTTCCCCGTTGGCCCAATCCAACTTTTGGATGAGGTGGGAATAGACACCGGCACTAAAATTATACCAGTGCTGGAGGCCGCATATGGCGATCGTTTTAGCCCACCAGCAAACATTGTTTCTGCGATTTTGAAGGACGATCGCAAAGGTAGAAAAAATGAACGCGGTTTCTATCTTTACGGCGCGAAAGGGCGTAAAAGCAGGAAACAGGTCGACCCTTCGGTATATGGACTCATTTCGACCACAGGTCAGGGAAAACTGTCCGCCGTTCAGTGCGCTGAGCGCTGCGTGATGATGATGCTCAATGAAGCGGCGCGCTGCTTTGATGAGCAGGTGATCAAGAGTGCACGCGATGGCGACATCGGCGCGGTATTTGGCATTGGTTTCCCGCCGTTCCTTGGCGGCCCGTTCCGTTACATGGATACGCTCGGCGCGGGTGAAGTGGTTGCAATCCTGCAACGTCTGGCTTCGCAATATGGCCCCCGGTTTACGCCGTGTGACGAATTATTGCAGATGGCGGAACGCGGCCAGACATTTTGGCCTGCAAGGGAAACTGTCCTCGTAAGCTGAGGTCAAAGAAGGGTAAATCCTGAAGTGAATGGACCTGTTCTGGCGATTTTGTAAACAGAGATTGACTATACTTACGCCATTGAGGTAAAAAACAGCGTTTCATTCACCGAATGGATCAGGCACAATGCCCGGCCATCGGGTTTTCTACCTCACAGCATTTATCGCGGGTAGTTAACGCCGGTGATTCTGGTTAACAAAAGCGGTGCAATATGCAAGTTTTTATCATGCGTCACGGCGACGCGGCACTCGATGCCGCCAGTGACTCAGTACGTCCTTTGACCGTCTGTGGCTGCGACGAATCTCGTCTGATGGCGACCTGGCTTAACGGTCAAAAAGTGGACATCGAACGCGTTCTGGTGAGTCCGTTCCTGCGTGCAGAACAGACGCTGGATGTGGTAGGGGAGTGTATGAACCTGCCGACCAGTGTGGATGTTCTCCCTGAACTCACCCCGTGTGGCGATGTAGGCCTTGTCAGCGCTTATCTTCAGGCGCTGTGCAATGAAGGTGTCGCTTCCGCGCTGGTCATTTCCCACCTGCCACTGGTTGGCTATCTGGTATCTGAGCTGTGCCCGGGCGAAACCCCGCCGATGTTCACGACATCCGCCATTGCCAATGTTTCTCTCGACGAAACGGGCAAAGGTGTCTTCAACTGGCAAATGAGTCCGTGCAACCTGAAGATGGCAAAAGCGATCTGACGTGACGTGCGATATGGCGGGTGCAATGTGCTTCCCGCCATTCTGTCAGGGCAACTCTGGCGGCTGCCACTCTTCCACTTCAATCAACACCAGCAACGCGGCATCTCCGCCGTACTCTTTCGGTGCCTGATGAAAAGCCATTACGTGTGGGTGCTGAGCCAGCCACAGCGGCGTCTGTTGTTTAAGGATATGTTTACCGTGGCCGTGCATCACGCAGGCGCAAAAAACATGTTCACGGCGACAGGCGGCGATCAATGCCCCCAGCTCCTGTTTCGCCTGCATCTGCGTTAAACCGTGCAGATCGAGAAACAGCTCCGGCGAATAATCTCCGCGGCGTAATTTTTTCAGTTCAAAATGGCTGACGTCTTCGCGTACGTACTTCACAGCCCCTTGCGTGTTGAGCAGCGGCTGAAATTCATCTGAAAAATAGTGGCTGTTATCCGCCTGCTCCTGCAGAAGACGCTTGACCGGTACTTCGCTGATTTTTTTACGCAGCGGGCGATGGACAATCGTGTCCTGCGTGATTTTACGCGTCCCGGTCATCAGCTGACGGAAGAGCGCCTGATCCTCCTCGCTAAGCGATGTTTTCTTTTTCATTCGTCATTCTCATCTCGTATTTCCGACAGTGTACCCGACTAAACGCATTTTTTAACCTCAAGCGCGACGTGTCATTGCTGATTTATCGCCGTCTTCATGGCAAACTAGCCGCCGAAAATTATGCGAGCATGCCCTGGAGGAAAGAGTGGATAAAATATTTGTCGATGAAGCAGTAAACGAGCTGCATACCATACAGGACATGTTGCGCTGGTCGGTTAGCCGCTTCAGCGCCGCCAATATCTGGTACGGTCACGGTACCGATAACCCGTGGGATGAAGCCGTGCAGCTGGTGCTGCCGTCTCTCTACCTGCCGCTGGATATTCCGGAAGACATGCGCACCGCGCGCCTGACCTCCAGCGAAAAACACCGCATCGTTGAGCGTGTGATCCGCCGCGTGAACGAGCGCATTCCGGTCGCCTACCTGACCAACAAAGCCTGGTTCTGCGGTCACGAGTTCTATGTCGATGAACGCGTACTGGTGCCGCGCTCGCCGATTGGCGAGCTGATTAACAACCACTTTGAAGGCTTGATTGGCCATCAGCCGCAGCACATTCTCGATATGTGTACCGGCAGCGGCTGCATCGCGATTGCCTGCGCGTACGCCTTCCCGGAAGCGGAAGTAGACGCGGTAGATATTTCCACCGACGCGCTGGCCGTGACCGAGCATAACATCGAAGAGCATGGGCTCATCCATCACGTTACGCCAATTCGCTCCGACCTGTTCCGCGATCTGCCGACGCTGCAGTACGATCTGATCGTTACCAACCCGCCGTACGTCGATGCGGAAGACATGTCCGATCTGCCGAACGAATACCGTCACGAGCCGGAGCTCGGTCTGGCGTCAGGCTCTGACGGCCTGAAGCTGACGCGCCGCATTCTGGCCTGCGCGCCGGATTACCTGACCGACGACGGCGTTCTGATTTGTGAAGTGGGCAACAGCATGGTACATCTGATAGAGCAGTACCCGGATGTGCCGTTCACCTGGCTTGAGTTCGACAACGGCGGTGACGGCGTCTTTATGCTGACCAAAGCGCAGCTGCTCGACGCGCGCGAACACTTCAGCATCTATAAAGATTAATCCAGCGGGCTTCGGCCCGTTTCACAACGCTCAAACACAAACAACAACATCGGAGCCGTGATGGCAGGAAACAGTATTGGACAGTTATTCCGCGTGACCACCTTTGGCGAGTCACACGGGCTGGCGCTGGGCTGTATCGTTGATGGCGTACCGCCAGGCATCGAACTGACCGAAGCCGATTTACAGCACGACCTCGACCGTCGTCGCCCGGGCACCTCTCGCTACACCACGCAGCGTCGCGAGCCGGACCAGGTCAAAATTCTCTCCGGCGTCTTTGAAGGCCGCACCACCGGGACCAGCATCGGTCTGCTGATCGAAAACACCGATCAGCGTTCTCAGGACTACGGCGCCATCAAAGACGTCTTCCGTCCGGGCCACGCCGACTACACCTACGAACAAAAGTACGGCTTCCGCGACTATCGCGGCGGCGGACGTTCTTCCGCGCGTGAAACCGCGATGCGCGTGGCGGCAGGGGCGATTGCTAAGAAATACCTGCAGCAGAAATTTGGCATCGTTATCCGCGGCTGTCTGACCCAGATGGGCGACATTCCGCTGGCGATCAAGGACTGGGACCAGGTCGAGCAAAACCCGTTCTTCTGCGCCGATGCCGACAAGCTTGAGGCGCTGGATGAACTGATGCGTGGCCTGAAAAAAGAGGGCGACTCCATTGGCGCGAAAGTGACCGTGGTGGCAGACGGCGTCCCGGCGGGCTGGGGCGAGCCGGTATTTGACCGTCTCGACGCCGACATTGCCCACGCGCTGATGAGCATCAACGCGGTGAAGGGCGTAGAGATTGGCGACGGCTTTGACGTGGTTCAGCTTCGCGGCAGCCAAAACCGCGATGAGATTACGAAAGCGGGCTTCCAGAGCAACCATGCGGGCGGCATCCTGGGCGGTATCAGCAGCGGGCAGCAGATTGTTGCCAACATCGCGCTGAAGCCAACTTCCAGCATTACCGTGCCGGGCCACACGATTAACCGCGATGGCGAAGAAGTTGAGATGATCACCAAAGGACGTCACGATCCGTGCGTGGGGATCCGCGCGGTGCCGATCGCAGAAGCGATGCTGGCGATCGTGCTGATGGATCACTTCCTGCGCCAGCGCGCGCAGAATGCGGATGTGACGACCACCATTCCACGCTGGTAAACATGAAAAAAACCGCAATTGCTCTGCTGGCGCTGCTTGCCAGTGGAGCCAGTCTGGCCGCGACGCCATGGCAAAAAATCACCCACCCGGTGGCGGGGAGCGCGCAGTCTATTGGCGCCTTTTCCAACGGCTGTATCGTCGGTGCCCAGGAGCTTCCTCTCCAGTCTGATACCTATCAGGTGATGCGCACCGATCAGCGACGTTATTTCGGCCACCCGGATCTGGTGCTGTTCATCCAGCGTCTGGGCAATCAGGTGCATAACCTGGGGCTGGGCACGATGCTGATTGGCGATATGGGAATGCCTGCCGGCGGCCGTTTTAACGGTGGGCACGCCAGCCACCAGACCGGACTGGATGTCGATATCTTCCTGCAGCTGCCGAAAACGCGCTGGACCTCCGCCCAACTGCTGAAACCGCAGGCGCTGGATCTGGTGGCGAGCGACGGTAAGCGCGTTGTGCCATCACTCTGGACGCGGGATGTTTCCAGCATGATCAAGCTGGCGGCTGAAGATAACGACGTCACGCGGATTTTCGTTAACCCGGCCATCAAGCAGCAGCTCTGCCTGGATGCCGGAACCGATCGCGACTGGCTGCGCAAAGTGCGCCCGTGGTTCCAGCATCGTGCGCACATGCACGTTCGTCTGCGCTGCCCGGCGAATAGCCTGGAATGTGAAGATCAGCCGCTACCTCCGCCAGGCGATGGCTGCGGTGCGGAACTGCAAAGCTGGTTTGAGCCGGCAAAACCTGGAACCTCTAAGCCTGAGAAGAAGACACCGCCTCCGTTGCCGCCTTCCTGCCAGGCGCTACTGGATGAGCATGTACTTTAATGGATAATTTCGTCGATCTGTTTATGGTGTCACCGCTGCTGCTGGTGGTGCTGTTCTTTGTGGCCATGCTGGCCGGTTTTATCGACGCGCTCGCGGGCGGCGGCGGGTTGTTAACCGTGCCCGCTCTGCTGGCGGCGGGCATGAGCCCGGCGCAGGCGCTTGCCACCAACAAGCTGCAGGCCTGCGGCGGCTCGCTCTCGGCGTCGCTCTATTTTATCCGCCGTAAGGTGGTGAGTCTGGCCGATCAGAAGCTCAATATCCTGATGACCTTTATCGGCTCCACATCGGGCGCGCTGCTGGTTCAGCACGTGCAGTCCGATATTTTGCGCCAGATCCTGCCGATTCTGGTCATCTGCATCGGGCTTTACTTCCTGCTGATGCCAAAGCTCGGTGAAGAAGACCGCCAGCGTCGCCTGTACGGCCTGCCGTTTGCCCTGGTTGCCGGGGGCAGCGTGGGTTTTTACGACGGTTTCTTCGGCCCGGGGGCGGGTTCATTTTATGCGTTGGCGTTCGTGACGCTGGCTGGGTTTAACCTCGCCAAATCCACCGCCCATGCCAAAGTGCTCAACGCGACCTCAAACGTCGGCGGCCTGCTGCTGTTTATCATCGGCGGCAAGGTTATCTGGGCCACCGGATTTGTGATGATGGCAGGGCAGTTCCTGGGCGCGCGCGCGGGCTCGCGTCTGGTGTTGAGCAAAGGACAAAAACTTATTCGCCCGATGATCGTCATCGTCTCGGCCGTAATGAGCGCCAAACTTCTTTATGACAGCCATGGACAGGAGATCCTCACCTGGTTGGGGATGCACTAATGAACAGTACGCATAAATACGAACAGCTGATTAAGATTTTCGACGGCTGTTTTGCTGACGATTTTAATACCCGTCTGATTAAAGGCGACGACGAACCGATCTATCTTCCTGCTGATGCAGAGATTCCGTATAACCGCATCGTCTTTGCCCACGGCTTTTACGCCAGCGGCTTGCACGAGATTTCGCACTGGTGCATTGCGGGTAAAGCGCGGCGCGAGCTTGTGGACTTCGGTTACTGGTACTGCCCGGACGGACGTGATGCCGCCACTCAGGGCCAGTTTGAAGATGTGGAAGTGAAGCCGCAGGCGCTGGAATGGCTATTCTGCGTCGCGGCGGGTTTCCCGTTCAACGTCAGCTGTGACAACCTCGAAGGCGACTTCGAGCCAGACCGTATTGTCTTCCAGCGCCGCGTTCACGCGCAGGTGATGGAATATCTTGAGAAAGGCATCCCCGAACGTCCGGCACGCCTGATCGAGGCCTTACAGAATTATTACCACACGCCGGTTATCACGGCGGAATGCTTCCCTTGGCCGGAAGATCTTTAACAGAGGAAAGAAGATGATCGCAGAATTTGAATCACGCATTCTGGCGTTAATTGATGACATGGTGGAACACGCCAGTGATGATGAGCTGTTCGCCAGCGGTTATCTGCGTGGTCACCTGACGCTCGCGGTAGCCGAGCTAGAAGCGGGGGACGATCACTCTGCCGACGCCGTTCACGCCGAAGTGGCCCGCAGTCTGGAGAAAGCCATTCAGGCCGGAGAGCTCTCGCCGCGCGATCAGTCTCTGGTGTTAGGCATGTGGGACACTTTGTTCCAGCAGGCTAAACGCTAAGTCATCGTATTTCGCCCGGTGGCGCTGCGCTTACCGGGCCTGTGAATATCCCCTCTCCCTGTGGGAGAGGGTTAGGGTGAGGGCACCAGACCGCACCCTACTTAACCTTCTTCCCCTTCAGCAGTTTCCGTACCCACAATCGATTCGGATTCAGCCCCGCAAGCGTAACCCTGTCCAGCGGAATCGGCTCGCCGCTCATTTGCGCGGCTAACACTTCTGCCAGCAGCGGTGCGGAACAGAGCCCGCGAGATCCTAATCCACCCAGCATAAACAGCTCCTGATACACCGGCGAGGCCGCCGCCGTTTCCTTGCGTTCAGCAAGATCCTGATAGGCCTCAAGCGTTGCCTCATAGTCCGGCACATTTCCAGCCATCGGCAGATGATCGCGGGTGGCGCAGCGCACGCCGCAGCGCGCGTCACCCTCGCTGACGTCAACCTCTTTCGCCCACGCCGCATCCGGGAAGCAGTCAATCAGGCGCTGGCGGTTCTGGGCCTGATCCGCTTCGCTGTAGCGCATATCCGTTTCGCCACGATGATAGCTGGCCCCGATGCAGTGGTGGTCGTTAGACGGATTTTGCGGCGTCAGATAGCCGTCATAGCACAGCACCTGACGCAGTTTGCTCAGTTCAGGCGCGGAAGGAATATGGCTTACCTGGCCGCCGACCGGATAAACCGGCAATGACTCTGTCTGGATAGACTGGCTGATGTTATGCCCGTTTGCCAGCACAACGCTGGCATGACTCGCCTCTTTGCCATCGGCAAAACGCAGATTCCAGCGTTCTGTCCGGCTCAACGATTCAACCTTGTGAGCATAATGCGCCGTCAGCCCGCGCGACTGCGCCAGGGCAATGACCGCCGCGGTCAGTTCAGCCGGGCACAGCCAGCCGCCGAGCGGATACTGAATGCCCCCACACCCGGTTTCCACGCCAGCGGTCTCTGCCACCTCTTGCGCACCTACCGCACGGGCAATCTCGTCAGGCAGACCCAGCGACAGCATCTGCGTGATTTTTTGCTGGCTTTTTTCATCCCAGCCGAGCTGCGTCACGCCGCACCAGTCATGGTCAAACGCCACCGGCAGGGCATCGTACAGGCGACGAGCGAAGGTAAATGCCGCCGGGAAAAACCGGAACAGGGCCGGGTCGTGCGCGCTTAAAAGCGGATAGAGCGCCCCCTGGCGGTTGCCGGACGCGCCGCTTGCTGGCGCGTCGTCAGCACAGTAGAGCGTGACCTGCCAGCCGCGGTGAAGAAGCGCGAGAGACAGCAGGGCGCTGGCGATCCCCCCGCCGACTATCGCCACCTCACGTGATGCGCTGGCGTGGCGCGCAAACCAGGGTGCACTGGCGGGGATATCCAGCGTCTGCTCCATTCTGCCGACCAGCATGTCGCGCTTGCGGCCAAAACCTTTGGTCTTCTGCATGGTAAAGCCCGCCTCCTGCAGTCCGCGGCGGACAAAGCCTGCCGAGGTGAAGGTGGCGAGCGTTGCGCCCGGGCGCGCCAGCCGCGCCATCGCGCTAAACAGATGCTGGCTCCACATGTCCGGGTTTTTGGCGGGGGCAAAGCCGTCAAGGAACCAGGCGTCCACCGTCTGGTTCATCGAATCATCGAGCGTATCGGTCAGGTCATTGATGTCGCCAAGCCATAAATCCAGCGTCACGCGTCCGCCGTCCAGAATCAGACGGTGGCAGCCGCCGATGTGGGGCGGCCACTGCGCCTGAAGCTGCTCCGCCCAGGCTGCAAGCTCTGGCCAGCGCTGATGAGCGAGCCGCAGATCGTGCGCGGTGAGCGGGAATTTTTCGAAACTGATGAAATGTAATCTTTGTAGCGTAGCCTCAGGGTGGGCAGCGTGAAACTGGTCAAACGCCTGCCAGAGGGTCAGAAAATTGAGCCCGGTGCCGAATCCGCTTTCCGCTACAACGAACAGGCTCCGCGGATGCTCCGGGAAGCGGGTGCTGAGCTGGTTTCCGTCGAGGAAAACATAGCGAGTTTCTTCGAGTCCGTTATCATTAGAAAAATAGACGTCATCAAAATCTCGGGAAACAGGTGTACCCTCAGCGTTGAATTCCAGGTTGGCGGGTTGTATAGCGTTTTGTTTCACGTAAGTTACTCGTCTGACAGGCAGTGGCACGATCTTAACGATGTGAGTCCATCGGTGCAAATTTCCGCAGAAAATGTCTGATCGGACTTGTTCGGCGTACAAGTGTACGCTATTGTGCGACTCGAAACTTACTATAGTGCGACTTACAGAGGTATTGAATGAAACGTGCAGTGATTACTGGCCTGGGCATTGTTTCCAGCATCGGTAATAACCAGCAGGAAGTCCTGGCATCTCTGCGTGAAGGACGCTCCGGGATCACTTTCTCTGAAGAGTTTAAAGATTCAGGTATGCGTAGCCACGTATGGGGTAACGTCAAACTGGACACCACCGGTTTGATTGACCGCAAAGTGGTTCGTTTCATGAACGATGCCTCTATTTATGCTTATCTCTCCATGCAGGAAGCGATCAAAGATTCCGGCCTGAGCGAAGAGGTTTATCAGAACAACCCGCGCGTGGGTCTGATCGCCGGTTCCGGTGGCTCATCAAAAGCGCAGGTATTCGGCGCTGACGCAATGCGAAGCCCGCGTGGTCTGAAAGCAGTAGGTCCGTACGTGGTAACCAAAGCTATGGGTTCTGCGGTTTCCGCGTGCCTGGCGACCCCATTCAAAATCCACGGTGTGAACTACTCCATCAGCTCCGCGTGTGCGACCTCCGCGCACTGCATCGGTAATGCTGTTGAGCAGATCCAGCTGGGTAAACAGGACATCGTATTTGCTGGCGGCGGCGAAGAGCTGGGCTGGGAAATGGCCTGTGAATTCGACGCGATGGGCGCACTGTCCACCAAATACAATGAAACCCCGGATAAAGCCTCCCGTACCTATGATGCGCACCGTGACGGTTTCGTTATCGCGGGCGGCGGCGGTATGGTTGTGGTTGAAGAGCTGGAGCATGCCCTGGCACGTGGCGCGCACATCTACGCTGAAATCGTGGGCTACGGTGCAACGTCTGACGGCGCCGACATGGTTGCGCCATCCGGCGAAGGCGCGGTGCGCTGCATGAAGATGGCGATGCACGGCGTTGACACCCCAATCGACTACCTGAACTCCCACGGTACCTCTACTCCGGTAGGCGACGTGAAAGAGCTGGGTGCGATCCGTGAAGTCTTCGGCGACAACAGCCCGGCAATCTCTGCGACCAAAGCCATGACCGGTCACTCTCTGGGTGCGGCTGGCGTGCAGGAAGCGATCTACTCTCTGCTGATGCTGGAAAACGGCTTTATCGCGCCAAGCATCAACATTGATGAGATGGACGAGCAGGCTGCAGGCCTGAACATCGTGACCAAACCAACGGACGCGACGCTGACTACCGTCATGTCAAACAGCTTCGGCTTCGGTGGCACCAACGCCACGCTGGTAATGCGTAAGCTGAAAGCATAAGTTTTACGTTTGAATCCGGAAGGGAGCCATAAGGCTCCCTTTTTTTATGCATTGACAAGCGGCTGATCTCACAGGCAAACTTCACCACTCAACATTATCCTCACGATAATGCGTAAGCGTTTAACGTCAACCAACGCACCTTAATCCTGATTATCAGGTAGAGGGGGCGTGGCATTTCCCCGCCTTACTCTTCATTTCGGAGTAAAGCATGACTGCAGTAACTCAAACAGAAACAACCCCTTCAGCGAACGTCTCGCTGTTCCGTATCGCTTTTGCGGTATTTCTGACCTATATGACCGTTGGCCTGCCGCTGCCGGTGATCCCGCTGTTCGTTCATCAGGAACTGGGCTATGGCAACACCATGGTCGGCATCGCCGTGGGCATTCAGTTTTTAGCCACGGTATTAACCCGCGGTTACGCCGGACGGCTGGCGGATCAGCACGGTGCAAAACGCTCGGCGTTACAGGGGATGTTTGCCTGTGGGCTCGCGGGCGGCGCATGGCTGCTGGCTGCTCTCCTGCCGGTAGATGCCGCGTATAAGTTTGCGCTGCTGGTGCTGGGCCGTTTAATCCTTGGCTTTGGTGAAAGCCAGCTGCTGACCGGCACCCTGACCTGGGGAATGGGGCTGGTGGGGCCCGCACGCTCCGGCAAGGTGATGTCCTGGAACGGTATGGCCATCTATGGCGCGCTGGCCGCAGGCGCACCGCTTGGGTTGCTGATCAATAGCCAGTTTGGGTTTGCGGTGCTGGCTGCCACCACGATGGCTTTACCCCTGCTGGCGTGGGCGTTTAACGGTTCGGTGCGTAAGGTGCCCGCGCACAAAGGCGAGCGACCTTCCCTGTGGAGCGTGGTCGGCCAGATCTGGCAGCCGGGTCTTGGCCTGGCGCTGCAGGGCGTGGGTTTTGCGGTGATTGGTACCTTCGTCTCGCTCTATTTTATGAGCCGCGGCTGGGCGATGGCCGGTTTTACGCTCACCGCGTTTGGCGGCGCGTTTGTGCTAATGCGCGTCTTCTTCGGCTGGATGCCGGATCGCTTCGGCGGCGTGAAGGTGGCGGTGGCGTCGCTGGTCATTGAAACCATCGGTCTTCTGCTGTTGTGGAATGCACCCGTGGCATCCGTGGCGCTTCTGGGGGCGGCGCTGACTGGCTGCGGCTGTTCTCTGATCTTCCCGGCGCTGGGCGTTGAAGTGGTGAAGCGCGTGGCCCCTCAGGTGCGCGGGACGGCGCTGGGCGGCTATGCGGCGTTTCAGGATATCTCATACGGCGTTACCGGGCCGCTGGCCGGGCTGTTAGCGACCTCGTTTGGCTATCCGTCCGTCTTCCTGGCCGGTGCGGTTTCCGCGGTGGTGGGGATCGTGGTGACACTGGTGGCGTTTCGCAGGACTTGAGCCGCTGTAGGCCCGGTAAGCGCAGCGCCACCGGGCAAATCCTCAGGCAACCAGCCAGAAAATCGCCAGCGCAATCAGTAGTGCAATAAACATCAGTCCCGGACGCGCAGAGAGCGTTCTGAAGGACTCCACGACCGGCGCAAACAGCGGGCTGTAGATCGGCTGAATGTTTCTCACCTCGGGCACGCCGCCTTCGCGCTCGGCGCGGCGAACGAAGATTTGATTGAGCAGATCCTGCACCTGCGCGGTGGTCAGTACCGTTTGCGGCGTGGCCTGCCAGTTTTGCTGGGCGTAATCACGAATGACTTCAAACTCGTGCGGCTCAAGCGGCTGCTTCAGTGCCGCCTGGACGGTATGCAGGGTAGGGGCATTCTGGGTGCTGAGCGTCTGGCGCGCCTGAAGCCAGGTCACCAGATGGGTAAACTGTCTGGCCGGGATTAACTCACCCGCCTTCACGCCGGACAGCTCCAGCATGGATTGCCAGATAAGCTTCGTCGGTTCGCCGGTGGCCGCAGCCAGCTTCGTCACCATCTGCTTGAGCGTGTTGTGCTCGGCTGGCAGCAGCGGACGCTCGGTTGCCTGGCGCACCTGAGGCTGCGGAATAGACAGCTCGTTGTTCTGCAGCAGGGTCAGCACGGTTTTGAGCTGGTCGGGCGTCAGCTGGCCCAGCGCGGTCTGACCATACTGCTGGCGAATAAAATCGCTCACCGCCTGGCGGTTATTTCCCTGGCCCAGCAGCTCCGTCAGCTGAGCAACAATCTGGCGGGTGGTGTGGTTCTGCTGCGCGGTCGTAATACGCTGGTTCAGATTTTGTTCGGCCGCCGGGAAATGGCGCGACTGCAGCGGTGCGTCGTTCCTCACGCCTAAATCATGCTTTACCCCGGCCCAGACTTCCGCGTTTTGCTGCGAAGTCAGCGCAATCAGGCGCGTGATCAGTCGCTCCAGCACGGTGCGCTGTTGCGTGGATAGCGGTTGTTCACCGGCAACGTTTGGCGTGACCGGGCCTTCACCCGGAGGGCGTGGCGGCGTACCTGAAATGGGCTGCATCGTCAAAAATCCTTAAAGTCAAAACTCAGCGTAAACCAGGCATACATATATGCCTGGCGGCCAGATTATGGCACACTTGGCAGGTTTTCTTCCTCTCAAACAGGTACTCAGACGTGAAAATCCTCGTTGATGAAAATATGCCTTACGCCCGTGAGCTGTTTAGCCGCCTGGGTAACGTTAAGGCTGTCCCTGGTCGCCCGATCCCGGTCAACGAACTGGATGACGCAGACGCGCTGATGGTGCGCTCGGTGACTAAAGTAAATGAGGCGTTGCTCGCCGGTAAAGCGATTAAGTTTGTCGGAACCGCAACGGCAGGGACCGATCATGTGGATGATAAATGGCTGAAGCAGGCCGGAATCGGTTTTTCCGCCGCGCCGGGCTGTAACGCCATCGCCGTTGTGGAATACGTCTTCTCCTCCCTGCTGATGCTGGCCGAGCGCGACGGGTTTGCGCTTAAGGACCGCACCGTGGGGATTGTCGGGGTGGGTAACGTCGGCGGGCGCCTGCAAAAGCGCCTTGAAGCGTTAGGGATCCGCACGCTGCTGTGCGATCCGCCGCGTAAAGACAACGGCGATGACGGGGATTTCCGCTCGCTGGATGAGCTGGTTGAACAGTGTGACGTGCTGACTTTCCACACGCCGCTGTTTAAAGAGGGGCCGTATAAGTCGCTGCATCTTGCTGACGAGGCGCTGATCCGTCGTCTGAAGGCTGGCACTATTCTGATAAATGCCTGTCGTGGTCCGGTCGTCGATAACGCCGCGCTGCTGACATGCCTGAACGAAGGTCAAGACCTCAGCGTGGTGCTGGACGTCTGGGAGCCGGAGCCGGATCTCAGCGTTGAGCTGCTTAACAAGGTGGATGTGGGCACGGCGCACATCGCCGGTTATACCCTGGAAGGCAAAGCACGCGGTACCACGCAGGTCTTCGAAGCCTACAGCGCCTTTATTGGCCATCCGCAGCAGGTAGCGCTGGATACCTTACTCCCCGCGCCTGAATTTGGCCGCATTACCCTGCACGGCCCGCTCGATCAGGCAACGCTGAAAAGGCTGGTGCATTTGGTGTATGATGTGCGCCGCGATGATGCGCTGCTGCGTAAAGTGGCGGGGATCCCGGGTGAGTTTGATAAGCTGCGCAAGAACTACGTAGAGCGCCGCGAGTGGTCTTCCCTGTATGTAATATGCGACGACGCGTCGGCGGCGACGCTGCTGCATAAGCTGGGATTTAACGCCGTTCATCACCCGGCGCATTAATGTCTTCTTAATGCTCCCTGTCGGATACTCCGACAGGGACGCTTTTTTATTTCTGGAGTAAACCACCATGTCTGAAGGCTGGAACATTGCCATTTTAGGTGCCACGGGTGCCGTGGGCGAAGCCCTGCTCGAAACCCTTGCTGAGCGTCAGTTCCCGGTGGGCGATATCTATGCGCTGGCCCGTACCGACAGCGCAGGTGAGCATCTGCGTTTTAACGGTAAATCCGTCATGGTCCAGGACGCGGCCGCGTTCGACTGGACGCAGGCGCAGCTGGCGTTTTTCGCCGCGGGCGCTGAAGCGACGGCTGCGTACGTTGAAGAGGCGACTAACGCAGGCTGCCTGGTGATCGACCTGAGCGGTCTGTTCTCAATGGAGCCGGATGTGCCGCTGGTGGTGCCGGACGTGAACCCGTTTGTGCTGGCTGACTACCGCAACCGTAACGTTATTGCGGTTCCGAACAGCCTAACCAGCCAGCTGCTGACCGCCCTGAAACCGCTGATCGACGACGGCGGCCTGTCGCGCATTTCCGTCACCAGCCTGCTGTCCGCGTCCGCGAACGGCAAAAAGGCCGTTGACGCGCTGGCCGGGCAGAGCGCGAAGCTGCTGAACGGTATCCCGATTGACGAAGATGATTTCTTTGGCCGCCAGCTGGCGTTCAACATGCTGCCGCTGCTGCCGGACCGCGAGGGCTCCGTGCGCGAAGAGCGTCGTATCGTCGATGAAGTGCGCAAAATTCTGCAGGACGATGGCCTGATGATCTCCGCGAACGTCGTGCAGTCCCCGGTCTTCTACGGCCATGCGCAGATGGTCGGCTTTGAAGCCCTCCGTCCGCTGGCGGCAGAAGAGGCGCGCGACGCGTTTGGCCGCGGTGAAGACATCGTGCTCTCTGAAGAGAGCGAGTTCCCGACCCAGGTTGGCGATGCCACCGGTAGCGCGCATCTTTCCGTTGGCTGCGTGCGTAACGATTACGGCATGCCGGAGCAGGTTCAGTTCTGGTCCGTTGCTGATAACGTTCGCTTCGGCGGCGCGCTGATGGCGGTCAAAATCGCTGAAAAACTGGTGCAGGAGTACCTGTACTGATGTCAGACGTGGAACAAAAGTCGGTCCATAGAATTGCCCTCGGAATTGAGTACGATGGCAGTAAATATTATGGCTGGCAGCGTCAGAACGAGGTGCGCAGCGTCCAGGAGAAGCTGGAGAAAGCGCTCTCTCAGGTGGCAAACGAGCCGATTAACGTCCTGTGCGCGGGCCGTACGGACGCGGGTGTTCACGGTACGGGGCAGGTGGTTCACTTTGAAACCACCGCCGTGCGTAAGGATGCCGCCTGGACGCTGGGTGTAAATGCGAATTTGCCTGGTGACATTGCGGTGCGTTGGGTAAAAGCTGTGCCGGATGATTTTCATGCGCGCTTTAGCGCCACGGCGCGTCGCTACCGTTATGTCATCTACAACCAGCGCCTGCGTCCTGCAGTGTTAAGCCAGGGCGTCACGCATTTTTATGAACCGCTTGATGCAGAACGTATGCATCGCGCGGCGCAGTGTTTGATTGGTGAAAATGACTTTACGTCGTTTCGTGCGGTGCAGTGTCAGTCCCGCACGCCGTGGCGAAACGTCATGCACATAAACGTCAGCCGTTTTGGCGCATATGTGGTGGTGGATATCAAAGCCAATGCCTTTGTACATCATATGGTTCGGAATATTGTAGGCAGCCTGATGGAAGTGGGTGCCGGACACCAGCCGGAGAGCTGGATTGCAGACCTGCTGGCAGCGAAGGACAGAACGCTTGCGGCAGCCACGGCGAAAGCGGAAGGATTGTATCTGGTCTCAGTAGACTATCCGGATCGATTTGACCTGCCGAAACCGCCAATGGGCCCGCTATTTTTAGCGGACTAAACAAAGGTGCAATTAGGGCTTAGACAATATGGACGTAATACGTTTTCTGATTGATTTCATTCTGCATATTGATGTTCACCTGGCAGAGCTGGTCGCGCAGTATGGCGTCTGGGTTTACGCCATTCTGTTCCTCATTCTGTTTTGTGAAACCGGTCTGGTCGTTACCCCATTCCTGCCAGGGGATTCACTGCTGTTCGTGGCTGGGGCGCTATCGGCGTTACCCACTAACGATCTGAACGTGCATCTTATGGTTGTGCTGATGGTGATTGCCGCCATTGTCGGTGATGCGGTCAACTATACGATTGGACGGGTGTTCGGTGAGCGGCTTTTCAGCAATCCTGATTCGAAAATTTTCCGTCGCAGCTATTTAGATAAAACCCATGCGTTTTATGAACGCCATGGCGGCAAAACCATTATCCTTGCGCGCTTTGTGCCTATTGTGCGCACATTTGCACCGTTTGTGGCGGGAATGGGGCATATGTCCTATCGTCATTTTGCGGCATACAACGTGGTTGGCGCGCTGCTGTGGGTACTGCTGTTTACCTACGCAGGCTATCTGTTTGGCGATCTCCCGGTGGTGCAGGAAAACCTTAAGTTACTGATTGTAGCGATTATTGTGCTTTCCGTACTGCCGGGCGTTATCGAAATCATTCGTCACAAACGTGCGGCGGCAAAACAAGCGAAGTAAATGCACGCTGGCGGTTCGACCACTTTTTTATCCAAAGTTTCGGGCTGTTATGTTTTAATGTGCAACATTCATGGTCTGTTGGAGGCAAAAATGGCATTATTCGCCTCTTATAGCAAAACTGGCATACGACCAGGTTCAGGCAGAAAGGTTATCAATGAGCTGGATTGAACGAATTAAAAGCAACATTACCCCAACGCGCAAAGCGAGCATTCCTGAAGGGGTATGGACGAAGTGTGATAGCTGCGGTCAGGTTCTGTACCGCGCAGAGCTGGAGCGCAACCTTGAGGTGTGTCCGAAGTGTGACCACCATATGCGTATGTCGGCGCGCAACCGCCTGCATAGCCTGCTGGACGAAGGCTCTCTGGTAGAGCTGGGTAGCGAACTTGAGCCAAAAGATGTGCTGAAGTTCCGCGATTCCAAAAAATATAAAGATCGTCTGGCCTCTGCACAGAAAGAGACCGGCGAGAAAGATGCGCTGGTCGTTATGAAAGGCACCCTGCATGGGATGCCGGCTGTTGCCGCTGCGTTTGAGTTCTCCTTCATGGGCGGCTCGATGGGCTCCGTGGTCGGTGCGCGCTTCGTGCGTGCCGTTGAGCAGGCGCTGGAAGACAACTGTCCGCTGATCTGCTTCTCTGCCTCCGGCGGTGCGCGTATGCAGGAAGCTCTGATGTCGCTGATGCAGATGGCGAAAACCTCTGCTGCGCTGGCGAAGATGCAGGAGCGCGGTCTGCCGTACATCTCCGTGCTGACCGACCCAACCATGGGCGGCGTCTCCGCGAGCTTCGCGATGCTGGGCGATCTGAACATCGCTGAGCCAAAAGCGCTGATCGGCTTTGCCGGTCCTCGCGTTATCGAGCAAACCGTTCGTGAAAAACTGCCGCCGGGCTTCCAGCGCAGTGAGTTCCTCATTGAGAAAGGCGCTATCGATATGATCGTCCGCCGTCCGGAAATGCGCCTGAAGCTGGCGAGCATCCTGGCGAAGCTGATGAATCTGCCAGCGCCGAACCCGGATGAGCCGCGCGAAGGCGTGGTGGTACCGGATCAGGAACCCGAGGCCTGATAACTGAAAAGGGCAGGGCCGGTTGGCGCTGCCCTTTTGCTTTCTAATCTGTTAATGACAACCGGGCATTATGGAAAATAAAAGCATTCCCCAAGCCACGTCGCCCCTGGCCGCGTGGCTTTCTTATCTGGAAAACCTGCACAGTAAAACCATCGATATGGGGCTTGAGCGCGTAAGCCAGGTCGCCGCGCGTCTTGATGTGCTCAAACCGGCACCTTTCGTGTTCACCGTCGCGGGTACCAACGGTAAAGGCACGACCTGCCGCACGCTGGAATCTGTCCTGATGGCCGCGGGTTACAAAGTTGGCGTGTACAGCTCTCCACACCTGGTCCGCTACACCGAGCGCGTTCGCGTGCAGAACAGCGAGCTGCCGGAATCGGCGCATACGGCGTCGTTCGCGGAAATTGAAGCCGCACGCGGTGAGATCTCATTAACCTATTTTGAATACGGCACCCTATCGGCGCTGTGGCTGTTCAAACAGGCGCAGCTGGATGTCGTGATCCTTGAGGTCGGCCTCGGCGGACGTCTTGATGCGACCAATATGGTGGATGCGGACGTGGCGGTGGTCACCAGCATCGCGCTGGACCATATCGACTGGCTGGGACCGGATCGTGAAAGCATTGGCCGCGAGAAGGCAGGTATTTTCCGGGCGAATAAACCCGCCGTGGTCGGCGAGCCGGACATGCCGTACACCATTGCTGACGTGGCAAACGAGAAGGGCGCGCGTCTGCTGCGCCGCGGTGTTGACTGGCAGTATGAGGTTCAGGATAACGGCTGGCGCTTCAGCGATGGGCAGGGCGCGCTGGACAACCTGCCGCTGCCGCAGGTGCCGCAGCCGAACGCGGCAACCGCGCTGGCGGCACTGCGCGCCAGCGGCCTCGTGGTCAGCGAGCGGGCGATCCGCGACGGTATTCAGAGCGCAATTCTGCCCGGGCGTTTCCAGATTGTCAGCGAGTCACCGCGCCTGATTCTGGACGTGGCGCATAACCCGCATGCGGCGGCGTATCTCGCGGGACGTCTCAAATCGTTACCAAAAACCGGGCGCGTGCTGGCGGTTATCGGTATGCTTCATGATAAAGATATCGGCGGGACGCTGGCCTGCATGGAGAGTATGGTCGATAGCTGGTATTGTGCTCCTCTGGAGGGGCCGCGCGGCGCGACGGCTGAGCAGCTGATGGAACATCTCGGCAAAGGCGCAATCTATAGTAGCGTGGCTCAGGCCTGGCATGCCGCGATGGCGGATGCTAAACCAGAAGATACCGTGCTGGTGTGTGGTTCATTCCACACGGTGGCACATGTCATGGAAGTGATGGACGCGGGGAGAACCGGTGGCGAGTAAGTTTCAGAACCGTTTAACAGGAACCATTGTGCTGGTCGCGCTCGGGGTGATTATTCTCCCGGGTCTGCTCGACGGGCAGAAAAAGCATTATCAGGATGAGTTTGCCGCTATTCCGCTGGTGCCGAAGCCGGGTG
Organism: Enterobacter cloacae complex sp. P16RS2; assembly: GCF_014982155.1. NCBI lineage: Bacteria > Pseudomonadati > Pseudomonadota > Gammaproteobacteria > Enterobacterales > Enterobacteriaceae > Enterobacter > Enterobacter cloacae complex sp. P16RS2. Next base: position 33,551 of record NZ_JADCKW010000044.1, read on the forward strand.
ACCGCGATGAGCCGGATATGCTGCCCGCGGCGACGCAGGCGCTGCCTGCCCAGCCGCCGGAAGGGGCGGCGGAAGAGGTGCGGGCAGGCGATGCCGCCGCACCGTCGCTCGATCCGTCTCGCCTGGCGGCAGCGAGCAGCAGCGATATCGATCCGGTGCCGGTAGAGCAGCCTAAACCTGTTGAAAAACCGAAGCCGGTTGAGAAGCCGCAGCCGCAGTCGAAACCGCAGCGGGATAAAGCCGCAGAGCAGCTGGCTGCCGCGTCAGAAACCCCGCCGCCGGCAAAACAAGACGCGGCGCCGACCGGAAAAGCTTACGTTGTGCAGCTCGGCGCGCTGAAAAACGCCGATAAGGTCAACGAGGTCGTGAGCAAACTGCGCAGTGCGGGATATCGTGTTTACACTTCACCTTCCACGCCGGTGCAGGGTAAAATTACCCGCATTCTCGTGGGGCCAGAAGCGTCCAAAGATAAGCTTAAAGGTTCGCTCGGTGAGCTGAAGCAGATCTCCGGCCTGAGCGGTGTGGTGATGGGCTACAGCGCGAACTGATAAGATCTACCCCTCCCCGGAGTGGTTTGCTCTCTCTCCCTAGAGTGAGAGGGCTGGGGTGAGGGGGAATGGCAGACGTCCAAAGAGACGTAATGAGCCAACGGCGTTGAACATTTTTTCAGCGCCTTTTTTATTTACGCGCGGGAAGGAAATCCCTACGCAAACGTTTTCTTTTTCTGTTAGAATTCGCCCCGAACTGGATGACAGGGCGTTAAATCGTGGGACACATATGGTCTGGATTGATTACGCCATCATTGCGGTGATTGGTTTTTCCTGTCTGGTTAGCCTGATCCGTGGCTTTGTTCGTGAAGCGTTATCGCTGGTAACCTGGGGTTGTGCTTTCTTTGTTGCCAGTCATTACTACACTTACCTGTCTGTCTGGTTCACGGGCTTTGAAGATGAACTGGTCCGAAACGGAATTGCCATCGCGGTGCTGTTTATCGCAACGCTGATTGTCGGCGCTATCGTGAATTACGTGATAGGTCAGCTGGTCGAGAAAACCGGTCTGTCAGGAACGGACAGGGTGCTCGGGATCTGTTTCGGGGCGTTACGAGGCGTGCTGATTGTGGCCGCGATCCTGTTCTTCCTGGATACCTTCACCGGGTTCTCCAAAAGCGAAGACTGGCAGAAATCGCAGCTCATTCCAGAATTCAGCTTCATCATCAGATGGTTCTTTGACTATCTGCAAAGCTCGTCGAGTTTTTTGCCCAGGGCATAAACCCTGAGATGTGGCTTAACGAGGAAAAGACGAATGTGCGGTATTGTCGGTATCGCCGGTTTCATGCCGGTAAACCAGTCGATTTATGACGCGTTAACGGTGCTTCAGCACCGTGGGCAGGATGCTGCGGGTATCATCACCATTGATGCAAACAACTGCTTCCGTTTACGCAAGGCCAATGGTCTGGTAAACGATGTGTTTGAAGCCCGCCATATGCAGCGTCTGCAAGGTAATATGGGGATCGGTCACGTTCGTTATCCTACTGCTGGCAGTTCCAGCGCCTCCGAGGCACAGCCTTTCTACGTCAACTCACCGTATGGCATCACCCTTGCTCATAACGGCAACCTGACCAACGCGCATGAGCTGCGTAAAAAGCTGTTCGAAGAGAAACGTCGCCACATTAACACCACCTCTGATTCTGAAATCCTGCTCAATGTGTTCGCCAGCGAGCTGGATAACTTCCGTCATTACCCGCTGGAAGCAGACAACATCTTTGCTGCGATTGCCGCGACCAACCGCCAGATCCGCGGCGCGTACGCCTGCGTGGCGATGATCATTGGTCACGGCATGGTTGCCTTCCGCGATCCAAACGGCATTCGTCCCCTGGTGCTCGGCAAGCGCGACCTTGGCGATGGCCGTACCGAATATATGGTTGCCTCTGAGAGCGTGGCGCTGGATACCCTGGGCTTTGAGTTCCTGCGTGACGTTGCGCCGGGCGAAGCGGTCTATATCACCGAGAAGGGCCAGCTGTTTACCCGCCAGTGTGCCGATAACCCGGTCAGCAACCCGTGCCTGTTTGAATACGTTTACTTCGCCCGCCCGGATTCCTTCATCGATAAGATTTCCGTCTACAGCGCGCGCGTGAACATGGGTACCAAGCTGGGCGAGAAGATTGCCCGCGAGTGGGACGATCTCGACATCGACGTGGTTATTCCTATCCCGGAAACCTCCTGCGATATCGCGCTGGAGATCGCCCGCATTCTGGACAAGCCATACCGTCAGGGCTTCGTGAAGAACCGCTACGTTGGCCGCACCTTTATCATGCCGGGCCAGCACCTGCGCCGTAAGTCAGTGCGCCGCAAGCTGAACGCCAACCGCGCGGAATTCCGCGACAAGAACGTTCTGCTGGTGGATGACTCCATCGTTCGCGGCACCACCTCTGAGCAGATTATCGAGATGGCGCGCGAAGCGGGTGCGAAGAAAGTCTACCTGGCCTCTGCCGCGCCGGAGATTCGCTTCCCGAACGTGTACGGCATCGATATGCCAACCGCCAACGAGCTGATCGCTCACGGGCGTGAAGTGGATGAAATTCGCCAGATCATCGGTGCCGACGGCCTGATTTTCCAGGATCTGAACGATCTCATCGACGCGGTGCGTGCCGAGAACCCGGAAATCCAGCAGTTTGAATGTTCCGTGTTCAACGGTATTTACGTGACCAAAGACGTTGACCAGCAGTATCTCGACTATCTTGATTCGCTGCGCAACGACGATGCGAAAGCCGTTCAGCTGCAGAACGATCTCGAAAGCTTAGAGATGCACAACGAAGGTTGATGCTCCGGCAAGTGAGGGCTTATGCCCTCACTTGCAACTCCCCGCAAAATCCTGCACAGTCTGCCCTGAAATCAGTAAGGGCGAAAATCATGAAACGACTCATTGTTGGGCTCAGCGGCGCCAGCGGCGCGATCTACGGCGTACGTCTGTTACAGGTTCTGCGTAACGTGGCGGAAGTCGAGACCCATCTGGTGATGAGCCAGGCGGCGCGGCAGACCCTCTCTCTGGAAACCGATCTCTCCCTGCGCGATGTTCAGGCACTGGCGGACGTGGTTCACGATGCCCGTGATATCGCCGCCAGCATCTCCTCAGGCTCGTTTAAAACGGCCGGCATGGTTATCCTGCCCTGTTCAATTAAAACGCTCTCCGGCATTGTGAACAGCTATACCGACACCCTGGTGACGCGCGCGGCGGATGTGGTGCTGAAGGAGCGTCGTCCTCTTGTGCTCTGCGTGCGGGAAACGCCGCTGCATCTCGGTCATCTGCGTTTAATGACCCAGGCCGCCGAACTTGGGGCCGTCATCATGCCGCCGGTACCGGCGTTTTATCATCGCCCGACCTCGCTGGATGACGTGATTAATCAGACCGTTAACCGCGTGCTGGATCAGTTTGACATCGACCTGCCCGAAGATCTCTTCACCCGCTGGCAAGGGGCCTGATTCTGTGCACAAACAGAGTGCATGAAAAGAGACGTTGCCCTGTTTCAGGGCAATTATGCAACGGCGATCATATCCTCGACATTTAATTCGTTTTTTCCCTTTTTCTCTTTCCGGTTCGTTCGGCAGACCTGCTATCTTTCACCATTAAGGCAATATCGCAACGTTTTATTAACATATTTAACGTCGAAGTTTTGACCAGACGGCAATGTGGCATAAGACCTGCAAGATGAAGCCTGCAACACAACACACAACACAATACATAATAAAATCACGGTACTTGAGGGTAAATGTATGAAGAAGACGGTTCTGGCTCTGTCTTTGCTCGTGGGGTTAAGTGCGGCGGCAGGTAGCTACGCAGCGCTTCCACAGACGGTTCGTATCGGTACAGACGCAACCTACGCGCCATTCTCTTCCAAGGATGCGAAAGGCGATTTCGTGGGGTTTGATATCGATCTGGGAAATGAAATGTGCAAACGCATTGCGGTGAAATGCACATGGGTGGGCAGCGACTTTGACGCGTTAATCCCGTCGCTGAAAGCCAAGAAAATCGACGCCATTATCTCTTCTCTCTCCATCACCGAAAAACGCCAGCAGGAGATTGCCTTCTCTGACAAGCTCTACGCCGCGGATTCTCGCCTGATTGCGCCGAAAGGCTCCCCGATTAAGCCAACCATCGATTCGCTGAAGGGCAAACACGTCGGCGTACTTCAGGGATCGACGCAGGAAGGTTATGCCAATGCTAACTGGCGCGAGAAGGGCGTAGACGTGGTGGCTTACCAGAACCAGGATCTGATTTACTCTGACCTGGCCGCAGGCCGTCTGGATGCCGCATTCCAGGATGAAGTCGCCGCGAGCGAAGGCTTCCTGAAACAGCCTGCGGGTAAAGATTATGCGTTTGCGGGCCCGTCGGTAAAAGACAAAAAATACTTTGGTGACGGCACAGGTATTGGCCTGCGCAAGGATGATACCGAGCTGAAAGCCGCCTTCGACAAAGCCTTTGCAGAGCTGCGTAAAGACGGGACTTACGACAAACTGGCGAAGAAATACTTCGACTTCAACGTATACGGTGAATAATACCTGGCGCTAACGCACCGCAAAGGTGCGTTGCGGGAGCGGTTGATCCAATGCGGTGCATTTGTTGCACCGTATTGGATCGCTTTGTGCATACTTACGCATTTATAATGCAAAAATTCCCGCCTGAAGGGCATTAGTCTTTGCCTGACAGAGGGGATTGATGGCACATTAGCACCACCCCGTCGTCGTAAAAATCCCGTATGAAGACAGTTTGTTGAGGACAAATATGAAAAAACTCGTGTTGTCACTATCTCTGGTGCTGGCCTTTTCCAGTGCCACCGCGGCATTCGCAGCCATTCCGCAGAAAATTCGGATTGGTACCGATCCAACCTATGCGCCTTTCGAATCGAAGAATTCAAAGGGTGAACTGGTCGGTTTTGACATCGATCTGGCCAATGAGCTGTGCAAACGCATCAAAGCACAGTGTACCTACGTTGAGAACCCGCTGGATGCGCTGATCCCGTCCCTGAAAGCGAAAAAAATCGACGTAATCATGTCCTCGCTCTCCATCACCGAAAAACGCCAGCAGGAGATTGCCTTCACCGACAAACTCTACGCGGCCGATTCTCGTCTGGTGGTGGCTAAAGATTCTGACATTCAGCCAACGCTGGAGTCGCTGAAAGGCAAACGCGTCGGCGTGCTGCAGGGCACCACGCAGGAAACCTACGGCAACGAACACTGGGCGCCGAAGGGGATTGAAATCGTCTCCTATCAGGGCCAGGAAAATATCTACGCTGACCTGACGGCAGGCCGAATTGATGCGGCATTCCAGGATGAAGTCGCGGCGAGCGAAGGCTTCCTGAAAACGCCGGTGGGTAAAGATTACAAGTTTGGCGGCCCGTCTATTAAGGACGTGAAGTTGTTTGGTGTGGGCACCGGTATGGGCCTGCGCAAAGAAGACAACGAGCTGCGTGAGGCGCTGAACAAAGCGTTCGCTGAAATGCGCGCTGACGGCACCTACGACAAGCTGGCGAAAAAGTACTTTGATTTTAATGTTTACGGCGGCTAATCGCCCCGTCATATAACGTGCAGCCCCTCCCGCTACGGGAGGGGAAAAGACACGGTTCCACCACTCACGATACGACAGGGCTTGCGGTATGCTGTACGGATTTTCTGGCGTTATTTTACAGGGCGCGCTTGTCACCCTTGAGCTGGCTATCAGCTCCGTGGTGCTGGCGGTGCTGATAGGTCTGGCAGGCGCAGGGGCGAAGCTTTCGGCTAACAAACCGCTGGCGCTCATATTTGAAGGCTACACCACGCTTATTCGCGGCGTTCCCGATCTGGTGCTGATGCTGCTTATCTTTTACGGTCTGCAGATTGCGCTGAACAGCGTAACGGATGCGATGGGCATGGGACAAATTGATATCGACCCGATGGTGGCCGGTATTATTACCCTCGGTTTTATCTACGGTGCCTACTTCACCGAAACCTTCCGTGGTGCCTACATGGCCGTGCCGAAAGGCCACATTGAGGCGGCAACCGCATTTGGTTTTACCTCTTCACAAACGTTTCGTCGGATTATGTTCCCGGCCATGATGCGTTATGCGCTCCCGGGCATCGGCAACAACTGGCAGGTTATCCTCAAAGCGACAGCGCTGGTCTCGCTGCTCGGTCTGGAAGACGTCGTAAAAGCGACTCAGCTGGCGGGCAAGAGCACCTGGGAGCCGTTCTACTTTGCGGTGGTCTGCGGCGTGATTTATCTGGTCTTTACGACCGTCTCCAATGGTGTGCTGCTTCTGCTCGAGCGTCGCTACTCCGTGGGTGTGAAGAGGGCTGACCTGTGATTGAGATTATTCAGGAATACTGGAAATCGCTGCTGTGGACGGACGGCTACCGCTTTACCGGCGTGGCGATTACGCTCTGGCTGCTGATCTCCTCCGTGGTGATGGGCGGCGTTCTGGCGGTGTTTCTTGCCATCGGCCGCGTATCGAACAATAAATTTATCCAGTTCCCGATCTGGCTGTTTACCTACGTGTTTCGCGGTACGCCGCTGTACGTGCAGCTGCTGGTGTTCTATTCGGGGATGTACACGCTTGAGATCGTAAAAGGCACTGAGATGCTGAATGCGTTCTTCCGCAGCGGCCTGAACTGTACGGTGCTGGCATTGACGCTCAACACCTGCGCCTACACCACCGAGATTTTCGCCGGGGCAATTCGCTCTGTCCCTTACGGTGAGATTGAAGCGGCGCGCGCGTACGGCTTTTCCTCGGTGAAACTTTATCGCTGCATTATTCTGCCGTCGGCCCTGCGTATCGCGTTACCGGCGTACAGTAACGAAGTGATTTTGATGCTGCACTCCACCGCGCTCGCCTTTACCGCGACGGTGCCGGATCTGCTCAAAATCGCGCGCGATATTAACTCCGCGACCTATCAGCCGTTTACCGCGTTTGGCATTGCGGCGGTGCTTTATTTAATTATCTCTTATGTTCTGATTAGCCTGTTCCGTAAGGCTGAAAAACGCTGGTTGCAGCATATAAAACCTTCTTCGACGCACTGAGAAAGATGATGGCTGAGAACAAATTAAACGTTATTGATTTGCACAAACGCTACGGCGAACATGAAGTGCTGAAAGGGGTGTCGCTGCAGGCGAATGCGGGCGACGTGATCAGTATCATCGGCTCATCCGGCTCGGGTAAAAGTACCTTCCTGCGCTGCATTAACTTCCTCGAAAAGCCGAGCGAAGGCTCGATTGTGGTGAGCGGGCAGAATATTAACCTGGTCCGTGACAAAGACGGCCAGCTGAAGGTCGCGGATAAAAACCAGCTGCGACTGCTGCGTACGCGCCTGACGATGGTGTTCCAGCACTTCAACCTCTGGAGCCACATGACGGTGCTGGAGAACGTGATGGAAGCGCCGATCCAGGTGCTGGGTCTGAGCAAGCAGGAAGCCCGCGAGCGTGCGGTGAAATACCTGGCGAAAGTGGGTATCGATGAGCGCCAGCAGATGAAATACCCGGTGCATCTCTCCGGCGGTCAGCAGCAGCGTGTCTCTATCGCGCGCGCGCTGGCGATGGAGCCCGAAGTGCTGCTGTTTGACGAACCGACTTCCGCGCTGGACCCTGAACTCGTCGGCGAAGTGCTGCGCATCATGCAGAAGCTGGCTGAAGAGGGCAAAACGATGGTGGTGGTGACGCACGAGATGGGCTTCGCCCGTAACGTCTCGAACCACGTTATCTTCCTGCATCAGGGGAAAATTGAAGAGCAGGGCCACCCGGACGAGGTGCTGGCGAACCCGCAAAGCCCGCGCCTGCAGCAGTTCCTCAAAGGATCTCTGAAGTAAAGAGGGCATCAGCCCGCAGTGCAGCCCAATCGCCCGGTGGCGCTTCGCTTACCGAGCCTGCGGGCTGGATGTTCTCCCTCTCCCTGTGGGAGAGGGTCGGGGTGAGGGTATCAGACCGCACCGCACTCCAGTCGATACACCCAGTCGTCATAGCGCACGCCGTCAATTTCATACGCCTTTTCCAGCACCTGCGTACGCACAAACCCTGCTTTCTCCAGCACGCGCACCGAACCGCCGTTGTCCGCCAGGACGTACGCGTTAATCGCCTTTACGCCGGTCTGGTTGAACGCATAATCACACACCGCGCGCAGCGCCTCGCTGGCAATCCCTTTTCCCTGCGCGGCAGGCACAACCGTATAGCCGATATCCGCCTCTTCACGATTCTCTGCGCTGATTTGCAGGCCGATATCGCCCAGCGGCGTATCATCATCCCGGGCGCGAATGACAAACACATGAGCAGCAGCGAGTCGCGCGGCAAACACGCGTCGGGTCTCTTTTTCCGGGGCGATGGCGGCCATATAGCGCATGATGCGGCGATCTTCACGTAGCGAGCGGAAGAAGGCCCAGTCAGCGGGTTCAAAAGGGGTGAGGTGAAGCCGGGGTGTGGTGATGGTTGCCATTGTTACGCCATTCCGATGGATCAGGCTTATTACCTTAACACCGGAATGGAACTGGCGAACAGAATGGATTTTTGTGATGGGGGCTAGCGTTTGGTTCTCATGAGCTTCGAACGATCGACATAATTGCCATATTGATCGTAATAGCGACTGGGCCAGATAGATGCCGCATCTCTTTCTAGTGCCTCCGCGATGATCTGTTCCCCCTTGGGCCATGGCCTGGAGAGCGCGTTTGCAAGCGTAGAAGAACTTAAACCCGCCTGGCGTGAAAGCGCTGCAAGTGACAGCTTACGCTTATGGAGCATGGCGATAATATCCGCTGGGTGCATATCCTGATCTCTGTTCATACATTTTCCTTTATATATGATTTTGTTCAAATTGTAGATACGAATACTAAGTAATACTTAGTGCATTTTCAATAACGTGATACCAGAATCATGACTCTACTTCCAGATTTTGAAGAGTCATCATGCTTCCCCATCGACTAAAAGCGGCTCGACTGAAGGCCGGACTATCACAGCAAAAACTTGGGATCCTCGCGGGGATTGATGAAGCGACGGCAAGCGCACGTATGAACCAGTATGAGAAGGGGATCCACACGCCTGACTTTGCGCTGGCATGCAAGTTGGCGGAAGTATTGAATATCCCGGCTTGTTATTTTTATACGGTAGAGGATGATTTGGCTGAATATATTTATGGTTATTATCTTAAATAATGTTGATCATTATACGAAAAAGGCATTTGAATGAGAATAGAGCAAAGATTGAGGAAATTGGCTGACGAAAATCCTAATTATTCGTTATTATGGGCCCAGTGGGAATTTGATAAAAAATTATTATCTAGAGCTTTGAATACAATCTCAAGAGATTTCCCCCATTATAGTCTCCATGACTCCTCGCACTCGTCAACAATAATCACGCAAATTGAAAAAATCATTTCACCTAATATTGATGACTTATCGGCCACTGATTGTTGGCTATTACTAGAGTCTTGTTATTGGCATGATGCAGGAATGGTTATAACAAATGAGGAGAAAAAAAATTTATTAAGTGATCAGGGTTTTTTATTTTATCTTCAAGAACTATCCTGCCAAAATAGTGAATTGTCTTGCCACGCGAAAGAAATTTTAGAAAGCAAAGATGAAAATGACATTGAGAAAGCTTTAAATATATCAAATTCACTAACATTTATTATTGCTGATTATTTTAGAACTTTACATGCCAATAGATCCGGAGTTTTTGTCAATGAGCCTACAAGAATAAATGTATTTTCACCTCGGACTTCTTTGATTCCACAAAGATTATTTAATTTTGTAGCTCAAATTGTGCAATGCCATGGTAAAGATTATTCAGCTATTCTGGATCTTGCAAAATATAATGATGGTATGGATGCGGAGGATTATGCTCATCCGCGATATATTGCTGCTCTTTTGAGAATAGGTGATTTACTGGATATTGATGATGGAAGATTTTGTCCGACCCTACTTGCCAATATAGGTGATAGGCCTATTTCTTCTTATCATCATCATGAGAAACATGCATCAATTAAACATTTGCTAATTAATAGTGAAGTCATTGAAATTAAGGCAGAGTGCGAACATTACGGTGCTTATCATGTTCAGCAAGGTTGGTTTAATTATATACAAAATGAATTTGATTATCAAAAACGAATATGGAATGAAATTGTCCCTAAAAGTGAGTATCGAGCGCTCCCAACAATTGGAGTGCTTGAATGTAGTATAAAAGGTTATATTGCAATTGATGGTAAAATCCCTAAAATAACGTTGGATCCAAAAAGAGTCTATGATTATATAACAGGCTCACAAATTTATAGTGAAAAGTATCCCTTTGTAAGAGAGTTGTTACAAAATTCAATTGATGCGACGTATTATAAAATTTGGGATGATTTATTTTCAACAGACATGTTATTAAAT
>NZ_JADCKW010000045.1:0-14340 GCF_014982155.1 Enterobacter cloacae complex sp. P16RS2
CTTTTATCCGGCTTTAACGGCGCACCATTATTTCTGTTTCCGTTCCTGTTTGTGCTGGCCTTTATTTTCAGCGTTCCGCGCTACCTGGCGATGGTGACAAGCAGAGTGCCCGTCTGGCCTGAGAGTATTGAGTCACTGTGCCGGGTTGATAAAGATGACCCTTATCGGGTCGACGCTTCTGGTAATCCTGAACATCCATGGCGAGATCTTTTCAGAAAACCATCAGCAAACAACAGGAAATAAAGATGAAAGGTATGCTGGAATAGGGTGAGTTTAAATTTGCTCCGGGAGTGTAGTATAAAATGGATTATTACGGTCTTTTTCCTAAGTTTAAATTAAACCGGTCTCTTAGTGATGAAGAGAGAACGCATCAGCTAAAACAACATCAGGCAACTGAACTGGATGGACAATCAATAGTCCCTGATATGAAGGTTATAACACTTAACACCCATTATCTTGAACTTGTTGACAAATATTACTCAGCGAAGGGTTTCGGAGGATTTGTCGCGTCCTTTGTTTTTTTTGGATTTTCACTGCTATACTTGGCAGTGCTGATTAAGAGTGTTCCTTATATTGACTGGAAGTTTTCTACCAGTGAAGAAATGCTTTTGTTGATGAGCTTAATTTGCATTCCGACAATTCTTTTTTCATTCAAGCTTCTTAAAACAGAATGGTTTGCCTGGACACATTATCCCATTCGCTTTGACAGAAAAAACAGACTGGTGCACGTATTCCGGTTAAATGGTTCAGCCTACAGCGTTCCCTGGGATAGCGTTTTTTTCACCACTGGACTGAGCCACAGAAAAGATGCGAACAAAGACTACTACATCAGCGGTCATGTACTGGCGGATGATAATGAAACCGTGATTGACACCTTCTGTCTGCCGGCCACGCATTCGGACAGGAAGCAGCTTGAAAGACACTGGGAGTTTGTCCGACGTTACATGGAAGAAGGGCCTGAGTCCGTCATTGGGGTTGTTGATTTTTGCCTGCCCATCGCAAAAAAACGCGAGGGCTACCGCTTTGGTCTGCTCTATCTTTTATCCGGCTTTAACGGGGCACCGTTATTTCTGTTTCCGCTCCTGTTTGTGCTGGCCTTTATTTTCAGCGTTCCGCGCTACCTGGCAATGGTGACAAGCAGGGTGCCCGTCTGGCCTGAGAGTATTGAGTCACTGTGCCGGGTTGATAAAGATGACCCTTATCGGGTCGATGCTTCTGGTAATCCTGAACATCCATGGCGAGATCTTTTCAGAAAATCATCAGTAAAACACAGGGAATAAAGATGAAAGGTATCATTCGTATCGGTGATAAAACCACCGGGGGCGGCCAGGTTATGGGCGGCTCAAAAACAATGAAATTTGCTGGTATTGGTGTGGCGCGTAAAGACGATCCGGTCAGTTGTCCAATATTAGGACATAGCCCTTCTTTTATCGCTGAAGGGCATCCAACTATGAAGGATAATGGCGTACCAGTTGCATTTCACGGATACAAATGTACCTGTGGATGCACACTGATCACATCTTTAAGTAATGCAACCACGAGTAAATAATGCCCGTTGATCTTACCTGTATTCCACCACGTGCAAAACGACAATCTGCCCCTTCCTTTAAGCGCTGGGTGATACTCCTGGTTGTACTTATTGTGGCCGGAGCGGGGATCACAGCCCTTTTCTGGCCTATGAACTCGCCCACTCATACGCCTACTTTCTGGTTTTGTTTTCTTGGAATCCCCTTGGCTGCCGGTGGGGTTGCATTTGCGTTTCGCTGGCTGTTTTATCTTGCAGGAGAATGGCTGGCAGATGGCTGGGATGCGGCCAGGGAGTGGGATCTTGCTCAGGATATTCGGTCCGGCCAGCGTAGTCTCGGTATGTTAGGTTACGTAGTTCATTTGCCGCATGTCATTTCGTCTGAATCCATTTCTCAACAGATGCAAATACCTGAAGGTATCATATTGCCTACCAAGGTGGATGAGAATAGCGAGTTGCTTATCCACCACGCCAGTTTTAGCGATATGGGATTACCTGTGCTGGTAAGAGTGAAGGAACGGATAAATTTGTTGTTAAGGGAGACTGCGCTACAAAACGCATTTCAACGCATGCCCCAAAAGTCCCCCCTTGCTGTGTTATTTCAGTTCAGCCCGGATATATCTTTATCACCCGAAGAACTTTGTGCAATACAGCTATTGGTTCAAAACAGCATTGGTTACCCTTTCTGTATTACTTTTATCAGCGGAGAAGGATTACAGGCGATTGATGCGTGGCTTGATAGACCAGATGCGATGCAGACCCTGCTTGTTATTACTCTGAACCTTACTGAAAAAATCATAGATGGTACTGGGGAAGCGGCGGCAGCACTATTGATGAGTTCACCTGAAAGACCTGAGGTAAACCGGAACGTTGTGGCTCAGGTCCATCGCCCTGAACAGATGAAGACTACCCAGGATATGAGTAGCGCGCTTATGCAGGCGTTACACTGGGGAGAGTCTGCTCCAGAAGAGATAAAACAGATCTGGTTAACGGGCACGGGTGTCAGCAATAAAGCAACCGCCTTGCTCTCAACCTCTGGTGTTCGATTTCCTGTTGCCGGAGAACCTTGTGATATTGATTTAAAAACGGGGCTGACGAGGAATGTTTCGCCCTGGCTTGCGATAGCTGTTGCTGCCGACCAGGCTGAACAGTCTAAATCACCACAACTTGTTGTGTACGTTCCGGACGAAAGTATATTTCCCTGGTTTATGACTGTTTGCCCTGTAACGAAATAATTCCCCAGCATTATCCATTGTCTGTGAACCGATAAGTTTACTTTCGGTTCCAGTTTTCCCACGACTGATAAAACTGCCATCATCTTTTTGATCGGAGTGCACTGAAGTGACGCGTCTTTTGGCAATATTTAAAAATACAACGTTCCAGCTATGGCTGATTCTTTTGTTTCTTTTTGTAGTGGGAACGACGGTTTTCTGGTTACTTGAATTCTCTCCCGAAACGCTGGGAGTGATGGATGGTTCTGTACAGCAAGGATATTGGCTTTTCACCTGTGCGCTGCTGACTGGCGGTTTGGTGTTATTTATTATTTTATTTTTTATTGTCACTCGCCTGTTCGGTGAGAGGAACTATAAAGCTGTTAAAACTGTTGCAACCGGAAAAGAATCAACGGCTCAGGCGGAAAAGAAAAAGGATAATAAATACTGGAATGAATATTTGACTCTCAGAACATCCCTCCGCCGTAGATACACCTTCTTCTGGCACCACAAAATCCGTCTGCTGCTGATTACTGGCGATGAAGCCGCGATTGAACAGCTTGTTCCAGGCCTGAAACAGCAGCAGTGGCTTGAAGGCAATCGTACCGTACTGATTTATGGCGGCAGTCTGGCTTCTGAGCCCGATCGCGAAAAATACACTGCGCTGCGTAAACTGCGCCGCGGGCGCCCGCTGGACGGTATTGTACGCGTATTGCCGCAGTCGCTCACTCTGACCCCACGAATCAGCGATAACGATTTACGCGGGCTGGAAAAAATCAGCGAACTGCTGCGTTATTCCGCGCCGGTATGGTTATGGCAACTGCGTGACAGCAAATGGTCGCAGGCAAAGCGCATTGAACAGCCGGTCGGGGCCAATTTCCCGCTGGGTGCCAAAGCTGACGACATTACCCGCCAGCTTGAGCTGCTGCTGCCCAAACTGCGGGCGCAGGGCGTGAACCAGATGCTTGAGAATAACAACCACGATTTCCTGCTGCGTCTGGGCCAGCATCTCAAAGACGGCGGGATTGCCCGCTGGGCTCAGCAACTGCTGCCATGGCTCTCCGACGCTCAGCAACGCGTTCCGCTGCGCGGCCTGATGTTCAGCCTGACGGAGAATAAAACCGCCGATACCACAGAGATAGTAGCCAGTGCGGCATCTGCCGACGCGGAGAAATATGTTCTGGAGTCACAACGTCATGCCCTTGCTCTGCCGGTGACATGGCAGAGTATCGTTGACGACTGCACTCGTGTTAGTGGCCGTCGTATCGGTATGGCATGGGAACGGACGCTCGCCTGGACGCTGTCGGCCATCATCGGTCTCTGGGGGGCGGGGTTGTTGGCCTCGTTTGTGTTGAACTATGGACTAATTACCTCTGTAGCAGGAAAAGCCCGCAGTCTGGTTGAACATCCTTCGGTATCCGATTATCAACTGACGGCACTGCATGAACTGCGAAACGACGCCGGCCGCCTGCTGCACAATGTTCAGGAGGGAACTCCCTGGTATCAGCGCTTCGGTCTTGACCATAATCAGCAGTTGCTCAACGCAATGCTGCCGTGGTACGGCGTGGCGAATAACCGGCTAATACGCGACCCGGCAAATGCTGCCCTGGCGCAAAAGCTCAACGCGCTGACAAACTCTGCACCCAACAGCGACCAGCGTGCACAGCTGGCGAAACCGGGTTATGACCAGCTTAAAGCATGGCTGATGATGGCCCGTCCGGATAAAGTCGACGGCGCGTTTTATGCACAAGCTATGAAAACCGTGCAGCCAACGCGTATGGGGATCTCCACCGGGTTATGGCAAAGTCTGTCACCGGATTTATGGGCCTTCTATATCTCTGAACTGCCAAAGCAGCCACAGTGGAAAATCACGCCGGATGCACAGCTGGTTAGCCAGAGCCGCCAGGTGTTGTTGCAGCAGATTGGCCGCCGCAATGCAGAAAGCACGCTGTACGAGAACATGCTCAAATCGGTACGCCGTAACTTTGCTGATGTATCCCTCGAAGACATGACCAGCGGTACCGATGCGCGGCGACTGTTCACCACCAATGAAGTAGTGTCGGGCATGTTCACCCGTCAGGCATGGGAAGGGGGGATTCAGCAGTCCATCGAAAAGGCCGCAAATTCCCGACGGGATGAAATCGACTGGGTGCTGAGCGATTCCCGCAAAGCCGTATCGGCGGACATGTCGCCGGAAGCGCTCAAAGCACGCCTGACAGAGCGTTACTTCACTGACTTTGCCGGCAGCTGGCTGAACTTCCTTAACAGTCTGCGCTGGAATTCTGCGAACAATATTGCCGATGTGACCGACCAGTTGACGCTAATGAGTGATATCCGCCAGTCTCCACTGATTGCCCTGATGAACACCATCGCCTGGCAGGGGCAGACCGGCCAGCAAAGCGAAGGCCTTTCGGACTCCATTATCAAATCGGCAAAAGATCTGGTTGGTGGAAAAGACAAACCCGCAATTGACCAGTCTGCGACAGGTCCACAGGGACCACTGGATGAAACTTTCGGTCCGCTGCTTCAGCTTCTCGGCAAAAATACGGGCAGCAACGTCATGTCGGCTGACAACTCACTGAGCCTGCAGACCTATCTGACCCGTATCACCCGCGTGCGTCTTCGCTTGCAGCAGGTGGCCAGCGCCTCGGATCCGCAGGAGATGATGCAAACCCTGGCGCAGACCGTATTTCAGGGAAAAAGTGTGGATCTGACCGACACCCAGCAATATGGCAGTCTGATTTCGGCAAGCCTTGGTGAAGAGTGGAGTGGTTTTGGTAGCACGATGTTTGTGCAGCCGCTGACCCAGGCCTGGGAGACCGTACTCCAGCCGTCGGCGGCGAGCCTGAATGACAAATGGAGCCGCTCCGTGGTGGCGAACTGGCGCACCGCCTTTGACGGGCGCTTCCCGTTCGCTGCGAGCAAGAGTGACGCCTCTTTGCCGATGCTGGCAGAGTTTATCCGTAAAGACAGTGGGCGCATAGATCGATTCCTGACCACAGAGCTCAATGGAGTGCTTCACAAAGAAGGCAGCCAGTGGGTACCGGATAAGGTCAACAGCCAGGGGCTGAGCTTTAACCCGGCCTTTCTGCGGGCCATTAACCAGCTGAGTGAGTTGTCAGACATTCTGTTTACCGATGGCAGTCAGGGCATCAGCTTTGATCTGCAGGCGCGTCCTGTGCCGCGGGTAGTGGAGACGCAGCTAACAATTGATGGACAAAAGCTGCACTACTTCAACCAGATGGCCGACTGGCAAAGCTTCCGCTGGCCGGGAGACACTTACAAACCAGGAGCGATGCTGACATGGACCTCCGTCAATGCAGGCGCGCGTCTGTTCGGGGATTACCGAGGGACCTGGGGCTTTATTCGCTGGCTGGATCAGGGCAAGCGCCAGCAGCTTGACCGCAGTCAGTGGATGGTGAGTTTTACTGCCCCGGATGGTAGTACGCTGCAGTGGGTGTTGCGTTCACAGCTGGGCAGCGGGCCGCTGGCATTACTGGCACTGCGCGGCTTCACGCTGCCGGACCAGATTTTCAGCGTTGACAGCGCGGCAACGGCTCAGGCTCTGATGGCCAATACGGAAATCAGTGACATGGATGGAATTGAATAATGAGCACTCTTCAGAATCTGGTTGCCGCTTGTCAGGCGGACGAAACTGAGCTGCGGCAGCAGGCGCAGGCGCGCACGGAACGCTGGCATCCCTGGCTTTCCCCTATCAGCGATACCCGTCCTGCTGGGGACGAGCCGGGATATGACGATGATTTCCAGCGTATAAGAGAGGAGGTCAATAAACTCTCCGGCATCGATACCGGGCTGATTTGTACGCTTGCCGAAAAACTGCTGACCACCACCGCCAAAGATATTCGTATTGCGACCTATTACTGCTGGGCCCGTCTGCACCAGGACGGAGAAGCTGGCTTTGCCGAAGGGCTTGAACTGCTGGCGGGATTACTGCAACGCTACGGAGCGCAGCTTTATCCGCAGCGGGAGCGAAGCCGTAAGCCGGCGCTGGAGTGGCTTGCAGGCTCTCGTCTGCTTGATAGTCTGTCCTTGTGGCCTGAAGTGGTACGCGACGATGCTATGCGCACTACCGGTGCGCTGCTGCTCATCCACAGCAGTCTGGACGCTGAGCCAGAAGCGTCCTGTCCGGATCTGAATGCGCTTTACAGCGCGCTGGAGTCGCGCCTGATGAAGGCCGGTGGCGTGGATGCTTTGGTTCCACAGAACGCCATTAACACCCCTCAGTCACAGACCTCTGCACACACGACGGAGTATGACGCTCCAGCCCTGAGCCGCATCACGTCCGGTCAGGATTTGTTGACTCAGGCCCGTACCCTGGCGGGGTATTTGCGTGAACAACCCGATGGATGGCTCCCCGCACACCGGCTGATGAAAAGCCTGCGTCATGACACGCTGAGAGCGATCCCTGCACCTGATGCCGAGGGGAAAACACGCATTGAACCGCCGCGTGCTGACCAAAGGGCCATGCTTAAGCGGTTGTACTTGCAGCAGAGCTGGCTGGAGATACTGGAGCAGGCGGACAGCACTTTTTCGCGTGGCGCCAATCACCTCTGGCTGGATTTGCAGTGGTATATCCACCAGGCACTGATGAAATCGGGGCAGGATGTACTGGCTGATATCATCGCCGCCGACCTGAAAGGACTGCTGCGCCGACTCACAGGACTTGAAACGCTGGCCTTTAATGACGGAACGCCGTTTGCCGATGAGGTCACGCTCAACTGGATAAACCAGAGCGTGCTGGACGATATGCCCGGCTGGCGTGATGAGCCGGTCAGCGCAGTCAGTGAAACGAATAACGACATCCTGGCTCTCGAGCCGGAAGCGCTGGAAAAAGCGGACACGGATGGTCTGGATGCCACACTTCACTGGCTACAGACACGTCCGGGTAACGACTCCACGAAAGACAAGTGGCTGCTGCGTCTGCTGATGGCCCGCGTGGCCGAGCAGAAGGGTAGAAATGAACTGGCGCTGCACCTTCTGGGTGAGCTCGATAGTGCTGCGCAGTCCATCACCCTCACACAGTGGACACCGGCGCTGTTGTTTGAAGTTAAATCGCGCCGCCTCCGGTTGCTGCGCATGAAAGCCACACGCAGTGAAACCGATAAATCACGGCTTCAGCCTGAGATGGACCAGCTATTGGTCGGTCTGATTGCGCTCGACCCGGCAAGCAGTGCGGTGCTCTGCGGGTAAAAACGCCTGGCCTACTTTTAAAATTCATCTATTCAGGTTTTTTATGGACGACTTAACCCTGCGTTATTATGACGCTGAAATGCGCTATCTGCTGGAAGCCGGTGAAGAGTTTGCCCGTGCTCACCCCGAGCAGGCGGCAATGCTCAATCTCGATAAAGCGGGGGCGCGCGACCCTTACGTGGAGCGGCTGTTCGAGGGCTTTGCCTTCCTGATGGGGCGGCTTCGAGAGAAGCTTGATGATGACCTTCCTGAACTGACCGAAGGGCTGGTCAGCCTGTTGTGGCCGCATTACCTGCGCACCATACCGTCGATGTCGGTGGTGGAGTTCACCCCTGACTGGCGAGAAATGAAAGAGCAGATGCGTATTGTCAAAGGTTTCGAGATTAACTCGCGGCCGATCGGTGAAAAGGGTACGCGCTGTCGGTACACCACAACTAAAGATATAACTCTCCAGCCGCTGTCGCTGGAACACGCTCGCCTGTCTACTGACCCTGACGGGCGTTCGGTCATCAACCTGCGCTTTAACTGCAGCCATCTGGCGGACTGGAGCCGTGTCGATCTCAGCCAGATCCCGTTCTACTTCAATGCTGACGCACCGTTGGCCTGCGCCATGCACGAAGCCTTCACCATGAATGTTGCCCGCCTGTGGCTGCGGATGCCAGGTGACATGGACAGAAGACCGCTCGACGGGTACTTCGCCGCTCTGGGATTTGGCGATGACGATGACCTGTGGCCGAAGGGCAACAGCAGCTTTAGCGGATATCAGCTGTTGCTGGAGTACTTCACCTTTCGCGAAAAATTCATGTTCACTGGTCTGCGTGGACTGGATGGCGTCAACTTCCCGGCTGAGCTTCCCTGGTTTGAAATCGACGTGGTGCTGGCAGAACGCTGTGAGCATGACTTTAACTTTACCGAAAAACACCTGCGCCTGAACTGCGTGCCGGTGATTAACCTGTTCCCGCTGGAATCTGACCCGCTGACGCTTAACTCTCTGCAGACCGAATACATGCTGCGCCCGATGCGCGTGCAGGATGGGCACACCGAAATATATGCGGTGGATTCGGTGATGTCATCGAGCCAGCATACCTACGTACCATTTTCAAGCTTTCGCCACAAAGGCGGAATGATGCGCCATGAAGCCCCGGAATATTACTACCACACCCGCGTGCGGCGAGGTTCGTCAGGGCTGTACAATACCTGGCTTATTCTTGGTGGCGAAGCGTTTGATAATCACACCGTTCCGGAAGATGAAAGCTTGTCGTTGACGCTCACCGGTACCAACGGCCAACTGCCGCGACGGGCGTTGCAAAGTACCGTGCTCGATACGGTGATGAAAACTACGTCGGCCAGCATCGTCGTGCGTAACCTGTGCGCGCCGACACTGCCCTGTTATCCACCTGCGCAAGACCGTTTCCACTGGCGCGTGCTGAGTCACCTCGGCAGCGGGTTCCTGTCGATGATGGATAACGCAGATGTGCTGCGCGGTACCCTCGCGCTGTACGAGTGGACCGACGGCGAGATGAACCGCCGTCGTCTGGAAGCCATCATCGACGTGAAGCACAGTGAAACTGAGCGATTTGAGCAGGGATACCTGGTGCGCGGCGTGCAGATTGAAGTGACGCTAGACAGCTACGGCTTTGCCGGGCGCGGCGACATCTGCCTGTTCGGCGAGATGCTGAGCCGCTTCTTCGCGCTCTACACCGACATCTATCTGTTTAACCGCCTGATTATTATCCTGCAACCAACCGGAGAGCGCCTGGAATGGGAAGAGAAGCACAACCGCCGCATTCCCGGCTGACACCGCGGCTGGAAGCCGACCTTCACCGCATTAACTTCTATCGATTATGTCAGCTGCTGGAGAAAAACAATCCCGACAGGCCGCTGATGGGATCGACCAGCCACCCCGCAGATGACCCGGTACGCTTTGCACCGCACCCTGGAATGGGGTTTCCGGCGAGCGAACTGAAGGCTGTCGAATATGATGAAGACGATGACAGCAAGCCGCCGGTTATCCGTACGACCTTTATGGGGATGTACGGGGTCGATTCCCCATTACCAACAGCGTATCTCGATGACATCACCCAGCGCCGGGAAGGGCATGAGGCGCTGCAGGGCTTTCTGGATATTTTCAGTCATCGCATCCTGACGCAGTTTTACCGCGTCTGGCGTAAATACTCCTATCCGGCCACGTTTGAGCCCGGCGGAACCGACAGCATTTCGCAGTCGTTATTGGGTCTGGTGGGGCTTGGAATACCGGGCACGGCAAATCACATTGCCACGCCGGTGTCGCGCTTTCTGGCCCTGTTGGGAGTTCTGCAACAACCGGGCAAAACTCAGGAAGGGATGCAGGCACTGGTGAGCCTGCTGGCCCCCGATACGACGGTACAGGTGAGTCCGTATTGTCTGCGGCCTGTAGAGATCAACAGGCCGCTGGGTTTTTACGGTGACGAAGATTTTCTGCTTGATGGCAATACGCCGCTGGGTGACGAAGCGATGGATGCCGGCAGCCAGCTGCTGATTGCTCTTGCGACGGACAACGAACATGAGGCGCAAGGCTGGAAACCGGATGGCCAGTTATACATGGATTTCCTGGTGATGCTGCGGGTGTATCTGGGCTGGCGGTTTAAGGCCAGAATAACCCTGACGACGTCTGTTCGACTGCTGGCCGTCCCCCCGCTGGGTGAGAACCCTTTCTGGCTGGGAATGAACGGCGTGCTGGGAGCAGAAGATGATAGCCATCCTGATGACATTCCTGAAATCTTTACGACAGAACTGGGCTATTACAGCGGGCTGGAGCCCGCGAAACCACAACAAGGAAACCGACGTGTCACGTACAAATTTAACTAAAACCGCGCGCTGGATGATCCCTCTCATGGCGCTTATTCTGACCGGTTGCGGGGTGACGCAGAGCGTTACCGACGGTACCAAATCGGCGTTTAATTCTGTGTTCTATAAAAAAATTAAAATCCTGCATCTGGATTTCACCGCGCGCGAAGCTCTGAACACCGACTCTCGCGAAAATAACTCGCTGTCTGAGCCTGTCGTGGTCAGGGTTTACCAGCTCAAAGACCGCAAAACCTTTGATAAGACGGTTTATCAGCAATTGCTTCAGGATGATGCCAGCATTCTGAAAGACGACATGCTGGTCAGTCGTAATATCGTGGTAAAACCGGGGGGTGATGCGAGCCTTGATATGCCGATGGAAGAAGAGGCGCAGTTTGTCGCGGTAGTGGGGCTGTTTCGTCATCCGGACATGACCAACGACACCTGGAAGCAGGTTATCAAGCGCAGCGATCTGGATCCCGATAAACCGCGCATTCTGGAAGCCTGCGAGAACCATCTGACGTTGCAACCGCTTAAGGACGACTGATGCCCCAGGGACATAACACGCCTTCGCTGTATGAAATGCTAACCGGAAATTTTAGCGGTGGCCTCGACCTTAAACAGGTCAGAGAAGAAAACCAGGTCATCCTTTCGGTTCTGGACAATATGCAGCGCGTTCTCAACTGTCGCGCCGGCACGCTGGCGCATCTGCCTGATTACGGGCTGCCCGATATGACAAAAATCCTGCAGGGGATGCCCGGAACGGCTCATGAGCTCATGGGGACATTGTCTGCCGTTCTGCTCAAATATGAGCCACGCCTGAAAAAAATAGACGTTGTTCTGCTGGAGCAGAACATTCCCGGCGAGCTGCGCTATGCCATTGACGCTGAGCTTAAAGGGATAGGCCTGGTGCGCTACGGGACTGAGTTTATGCCCGAAGGACGGGTCCTGTTGCGGCATCTCAGGCAACAGCAGTATCTCGACACAACACCTCGTATATAAGGTCAGTTAACACCATGTCAGTAAAATCACAGTTCCTGAAGAAGTGGCAGGCGCGACAACCTTCACCTGTTCCCGCAGTTAGCAAGAGTCAGGCCGATATTGCAGCGTTTCGCATGCGAATGGCTCAGCTTCAGGATCAAATGGACGCGTGGCTGACAGATACCGGACTGAATGCAGAGCCACTGACGGTATATGTTCCGGACCTGCTGGTGGAGGGCGGGGCTTTTGATATTTCCGGTATCGTCCTGCGTTATGGTAACCGGGCGGTTAAGTTTATGCCGATATTTCTGTATGGACAGGGAGTTGCAGGCTGTGTCGAGGTGACTTTTTTTTCCGGGTACAGCGCGATTTCTCAAGGACACCTGTTCATGCGGGTGGGGAGTGTATATGACTGGATCTTTACTCCCCCTGATACATCACCTCAGTCAGGACAACTATTTGATGAAGGTGTTTTTTTCGGTCTGATTTTAGCGCTGCTGCCCTAGCAATAACATTCATTCCTTTATTAGTCATTGCGTTTCTACACGCAAAATTGCTTTACACATCAACTGACGATATTAACCGACACGGATATGCAGGCCCTGCAGAATGACCAAACATATAACGTTAAAAACCGGCGGCGACCCGCGTACGCTGCCAGATTATGCCGCCCTCCGCGATGAACTCAGCAAGCTTACACATCCTGCTCGCCCTGATGTGAACTGGCAATATGTCCAAAGACTCTGTCTCTCAATGTTTGAACAGAACGGTGTGGAGCTGCAGACAGCAGCCTGGTACACCCTTGCCCGTACTCACCTGTCTGGATTAGCTGGCCTGAATGAAGGGCTGGCGATTCTGGAGGCCCTGATTAGCCGCCAGTGGGAAACCTTATGGCCGAAGACACAACACGCTCGTATGGAAATCCTTAGCGGCCTGAGCCAGCGCCTGCAGCAGCGCATGCGTATGCTTCCATTCAACAGCAGCCATCTTAGTGAGCTTTATCGTGCTGAAGCGTTACTTACCAGCCTGAGCGCGGTGCTCCAGCGCCTTGAGCTTAAACACCTTAGCCAGCTCGATACGTTACGAACGTTAATACATTCAAATGCTGAACGGCTGGAAAGCAGTAATGAGACGTCCGATTTGAATGTGAACATGAAGCCCGATAGCGAATCGCCTCTGGAGAAAACCGAACCGAGCGAAGAGGTGAAATGGGTATATGTTGTGCATCAGGAAAATCAGCCGAATGGGGAGGATCGCACGACAGCCCCCGTGTCTGTCAGACAGTGGAAGCCCTTTTTTGCCGGGATGTGTTCCACGCTGGTGGTTTGTATCGCTGTGGCGTGGGGATGGGTTTCTTTGTCCAGACCCGACCCCCTGGCGACTCAGGCTTTTGCCTCTCTGGCTCCGTTACCTGAAGTGCTCACGCCTGTGCAGCAAAACGCGTTAACACTGCGAGGTAGTTTACCGTCCACTTTTATCGCAGACACTCAGCAGCAGCTTGCCCGCCTGGATAAACTGCCTCCTGACTGGAATATTTCCTACAGCCTTCAGCTGTTAAAGCAGCTCCAGACATTATGGCCGGAGGAGGCGAAACCGCTCACAATGCAGTGGCAGCAAAAATTTAACGCGGCAGCGTTACCTGTCGACGCAATGAACAGCTGGTATCAGGGAATGATGACGCTTCAGCAACTGAGTCATCGGCTGAGTAGCCTGGACGAGCAAAAAGGAAAATACATCACGGTAAGCGAGCTTAAATCCGTAGTTTTTTCGACTATACAGTCATTTAACCAGACGATACCGGCTGAAGAACAACTCAGGCGCCTGTCACAGCACCCAGCAGGAGATGCGCTTCCTGAAGCAGAAAAGACTCAACTGGAGTTGCGTCTTAAACAGCTGGCAACGCGTTACGCTCAAATAAAACAGGATTCTTCTGCTCAGTGAATTCTGGCGGTGGACAAACGAATGTACTGGAAAAAGTGGGAGGATAAAGTGTCCCCTGCAGACTTCGAGTTTGCGTTTTAATTTATTGATAATTATATAATTTAGTTTGTTCGATTAATTCATGTGCCCCCAATAAGGCCCCCATCTGTAGTAAGTCAAAACTAGAAGGTTGAAGGGGAATTTTTACGTCCATCTGAAGTGTTTTGGATTGCACGGTAACCTGGCTGTTTGGACTGACCCCACGCCCGTAGACAAATTCTGTCCTCACGACGAGGCCTGTTCAAAGGCCTCCGGACTGACGCCGCCGAGATGACTGTGACGCCGGGACCGGTTATAGAAGACTTCAATGTAATCGAAGATATCGGCCCGGGCCAGATCCCGGGTTTTATAGATGCGTTTTCTGATCCGTTCTTTTTTCAGTGAACTGAAGAACGATTCGGCCACCGCATTATCCCAGCAGTTGCCACGCCGGCTCATACTGGGTGCCAGATTATTGGCGCGACAGAACCGTTGCCAGTCGTCGCTGCCGTACTGACTGCCCTGGTCTGAGTGTACGATAACCTCGCCGTCGGGTTTACGTCGCCAGACCGCCATCATCAGCGCATCCAGCGCCAGCTCCCGTGACAACGTAGGTTTCATCGACCAGCC
>NZ_JADCKW010000045.1:14451-14694 GCF_014982155.1 Enterobacter cloacae complex sp. P16RS2
AGACCTGATTGGCCCGGACAACAGTAAACTGCCGCTGCACGCGATTAGGGGCAACCACTGAAGGTCAGCCGGCGATACGACGCGGCGCTTTATAGCCGCGCACGGCTTTGATCCGGTTCAGTTGCATAATACGACCCACCCGGTTTTTGCCGCAGGTCTCCCCGATTTCGTTCAGGTCGCCATGAACCCGCCGGTAACCGTATACGCCTCCGCTCAGTGAATATGAGTCACGGATAAGCGTTA
>NZ_JADCKW010000046.1:0-43000 GCF_014982155.1 Enterobacter cloacae complex sp. P16RS2
CCCCACTCCGCCAGGGCGGCTGCTGCGCACCCGCCGGGCTCCGCCGAACCCCTTCGGGTTTCGGGCTGACGCTAGGGTCTGATGGCGAAGGTCAAAGGCTGCGGCTTCTCCGGCCGTGCCGTCCGGAACGCCTTCACCGCGCCGGCTGATGCCGTCGCTTTAATGGCGCCACGCCGTTCCGCCGTGTCGGGTGTGTGCATCCTGTTCCCCCGGTGAAGCCATCCCCCGTGCGTCCTCACGCGGAGGGCTTGTCGTAGCACCGTCAGTTCGTCATCCGAAGGGTGAAATGCACTCCGCCAAAACTTTTTGCGTGCCGCAAAAACTTTCGTCTCCGCCCTTCTCCTGCCGCCCTGCCGTTGCTCCTTTGCCCTTTGCCGCGAGAGAACTCACCAGGGAGATGGACAACCATCACCACAGGAGAAAACCAGGATGCACACACGAAACGTCAACGTCAAAACCGCCGCTCAAGAATCTACCGGAAGATGTGATTCAAACCTCACCATGTCCCAGTTCATGGATCTGTTTTGCTGGGTCCTGGCAGCATCGGAAGGGGAGCCACAACCGGCAATTTTTACGCCGCCAGAGAATGCCACTGAGCTGACGTTAATTAATGACGAATGCCCGGATTATATCTCTGTCTGGGTTGCAGATGGTCGCCCGGTGGCAGCTGCAATGCCGCTGGATAATTTTCACCGCGTTATTCCTTCATCACTTACTAAATAATCAGGAGTAAATAAAAATGGTCAGTTTAGCAAGCCGCTATCGTATGCCTACCTCGATCCGCAAAGACCGTCCGTTGACGAATGAGGAATTACAGCTCATCGTTCCGAGCGCGTTTTCATCGGATAAACACGATTCACGCTCTGAACGCTATACATATATCCCGACCATAAACATACTTGATCGTTTACGTGATGAAGGTTTTCAGCCGTATTATGCAACGCAGTCACGTACACGTGACCAGGATAAACGCGACTTTACAAAGCATATGCTTCGCCTGCGTCGTCATGACCAGATTAACGGAAAAGAAGTACCGGAAATTATTCTGCTGAATAGCCATGATGGTTCAAGCAGCTATAAAATGATCCCCGGTATGTTCCGTCAGGTTTGCAGTAATGGTCTGGTTGCATGGAAGGATTTTGGTGAAATCCGCGTACCCCACAAAGGAGATATTGTCGGGCAGGTTATCGAAGGCGCTTACACGGTGATGAAAACATTTGACGCGGTTGATGAGAATATTGATCTCATGAAAAGTATTCAGCTCACTTTGCCTGAGCAACGCCTTTTTGGTGCGACTGCTCTGGAACTTAAGTACGATGGAAAACCAGCTCCGATTACACCGGAGCAAATTATTAACCCTCGCCGTGTTCTCGACAGAGGCCAGGATTTATGGACCACGTTTAACGTGGTGCAGGAAAATGTGATCCGTGGGGGGATTCGTGGCAGAACGGAAAAAGGGAAGATGACCAGAACGCGGGAAGTCACCGGAATAGATGGTGACATAAAATTAAATCAGGTTCTCTGGAAAATGGCTGAGGAGTTTGCAAAGCTGAAGGCCTGAAAATTAAGCCGCTCAACAGAGCGGCTTTTACTGTCCGCTGTTAAGCGATGCTGTTTCTGTAGTTTTTATCTGATGCTCCTTTCCCACAGCTGGCGTGAGACGTTCAGAAAGTAATTTTTTTCTGGCCAGTAATACGCGATATATATTTTTGATATCCTGTGCATAGGCCTTGCGCTGCGCAATGAGCTTTTTGCTCGGCCCCGTATTATAAATCCCCACGCTGTCCCAGTTTTTTCCGTATGACCTGAAGTTGTGCGCCAGTACCCATGCACCCGTATAGACGCAGATACATGGATCATTCAACAGGCGCTCACGGGTAATATTGAAGTTTTTAAGTTTACCGTAATGGGAACTGTTCACCTGCATACCACAGACATCTTCCGTTCCATTCCTGTTTGATCCATTTATAGCATCCGGTACCAGATGGCTCTCTTTAATCGAAATTGACATAAGCAGTAGTGGATCAATTTGATAATCTTTCCCGGCCTGATCAAAGCACATCTGCGGAGTTGCGACAGCAGATAGCGAAAGAGTCAGCAAAGCAGCAGGCAGTAACGATATTTTCATGGTTTGGCCTTTTAGCGAAATAAACGGGCCCTGGAGAGGCGCTTTAAAAAATACCCCGGCGGATCGTCGTAATCAAGTAAATTCACTACAAACGCGCGTGAACGCTTTCCTGATGGGATTTTACATCTGTCCGAAATAAACATGTCAGAGCAGTAGGCGGTATTAACATGCCGCTCTTTACTAACCCTTTAAAACATCACACCCCACGCAAGACTTCGTCTTGCAGATATTTCCTTTAATTTCAATTGATTGAATGTGCCGACTTTTCGAGATGTTAAAGTGTATGCTCTTAATGTGTGTTGATTAACACACATTACAGTGCCTTTACCCCACACACAGCAGTGCTTATTTAGGCACTGCTGTGTGTGTTAATCAAGCACTGCTCAGTGTGGGGATTGTGTGTACATAATAAATAGAGTAACTTAAAACGAAGCAGTGCCTAATCAGCACACTTGATGGTGCCGGATTAACACACATAATAGTGCCGGATTAGCACACTCCACGGTGCTGGATTAGCACACACCCAGGCAAGGTATTCATACTGAAATTCAATAGCTTGCCACAGGAACTAAACACATATGGTCACCACAGAACTCAATTGCAGTGCCGCATTAGGCACTGCATGAAATTCACGAGAAAATACCATGCCAAGAAAAAACATCTACTTCAAAGACAAAATCGACCGTGAGATACAGGATATTCTGGAAATAGAACTTCAGAAGGGCGCCACAACCTCAGATATGAATTATTCGTCCATTGTGAACGAACTAGTCAGACTGGGACTCATGGTGTATAAATCGAAAGAAGAAGGCAACTCTTTCGACCTTGAAGGTTTCAGGCGGGACCTCATTAAAAAAGTATCAGGGTCACGTGAAGGCATTATGATTCTAACCGCCCTGATTTCCGATATCTTCGTAATGCTCAAAGGACCAGACTCCGGACTGAAACTTGAAGAACTTATAAACACGAACATTAGTGCAATTAATGATGCAGAAGATAAAGCTGAAAAGGACCATTTCCTCACAGAGTAAATCAGCACAACTGGCCGGAAAGCTCCGGCCAGAATCGATCACTGAGACGGCTTTTCATCCCACGGGAGGTCACTTTTTTCCACCTCCCTTATTTTTTCCTTCAGAAACACCTCGAATTCCATACAGAGAATTTTAAGCGCCTGCGCATCCTCGCTCTGTTCAAGCAACCTTTCCGTAAAATAACCCAGAGTATTCATCAGACGGGTAAGCATTTCATCATTCAGACTACGGTTATGCACCTTCGCCATTGCTCTGATTTCATCCGCAAGATTCTCAGGAATACGCATGCTATATCCGATTGTTTTTCCTGGAAGCAAAACCCTTTCACCCTCACGCCACATCCATAATTGCTCCTGTTTTGGCGGAGTTTTTACTTCACTCACGGCATCAACGGATTCACTATCAAGTAATTGCCCTAGCCATTCTTCAAATCTCACCGCCAGTGCAATAAGCCGCTCACCCTCCGCAGTTTTAATGACAGGTTTCCCAGGCTGATAATTCAGCGACAACAAAAGCCTGGCAATAATTTCCTCATTCACACTTCTGTTGCCAGCCCTGGCACATATTCTCAGCTCCATAAGCAGATTATCCGGAGCACGCAATCGCCACTCCACCGCTTCACCTGGCTGGAACTTGCGAGGACGGCCGCGACCATCCCACATTTTCTCTTTTACTTTCATAGCTATAGATCCCGGAGGCCATTTCCGAACATTCTGGTCAACAAAGCCTACTCACTTACATATTCAGATAAATCTGAATGATTCCAAAAAATGTGACATGCGTCACAGTTTTTTTTTTTTAGGGTCATGGGACAATTGCGCCCGCGTAAACAAGCACTTACGCGAATCACTTTTGTTTACTTCGGAGAAAACAAACATGTTAACCAAAGGCAGTGCCCTTAACGTCGGTAAGGGATGGGCGGTAGCGTCTTTATTCCGCAAAGCACGCGAAAATCGCAAAGCTAAATTTTACTTAAAGTCAGCAGGCGCTTTTTTAATTGCACTCATGGTCACTCACCCGGCATTCGCATCTGGTACTGACCTTCTTTCCTCACAGAACACCACGGTTAATTCCACCTTCGGTTCCGGCTCCTCACTGGTTAAATGGTTCTACATCGCCGAAATCATCATGGGCCTGTTTATTTACATTAAGGCCCGCTCACCACTGGTGTTCGTCGGTATCGTTATGGCAATCATCTTTACCCGTGTCGCCTTCGGCATCGCGAGCTAAATGATGAATGGGGAAGGAGATAAATATAACTTCCCGGAAACAATGAACCAGCAGGACCGCTATTTAGGCTTACCGATTGACGAATTAATTGTTACCGCACCCCTTTTAGTTTTGGGGGTGCTTAACAATCTGTCACTTGAACTTGGTGTAATCGCGGGAATCCTCTGGTTTATCGTCAGATATCTGAAAAAAGGGCAGGGGTCATACTGGTTACTTAATTTCTGTTACTGGCACCTGCCATCACTTTTATTCAAAGTAACCTTTCGCCAGATACCTGATTCAAGTTTCCGGCACTGGAGGGCATAGTTTTTCATGAAACTGAATATTAAAGGAGAGCGCGATAAACAACTCCGCTATGCGTTTATTGGTCTTTCAGCTTTAACTTTAGTCATGGGCGTTGGGAATGTTCTGACAGGGTCACTCGCATGGTATTTCGCCACAACCCAGAAAACCATCACCACGCCATTAACGTTTAACCGCCCATTTGCATCAGATTCTAAAAGTGTTGATGCCACCGGCCTGACACAGTTCGCCGCTTCCTTTATTTACTGGCGACTGAACGTTACTCCGGAAAACATCGAACATAACCAGAAAATGATTCTTGGATTTGTCCCCTCCGCCGAACGGGACGTACTCAAGAAAGCCCTGGACATAGAAACTGAGCGCATTCAGAAAGCGGGCATCACCACTCAGTTCGACACGAAAGAAATTCGCGTCATGAATGATGGCTCCGTGCAGTACAGCGGGGTACTGAAATCCTCCACCACAAACGGCGCAATCATCACGCCACTGAAAGACCAGGAAAAAACCTACCGACTGAAACTGAGCTATGACAACGGTGTGATTAACCTCCACAGCTTTGAAGAACTCAAGCCGGTATCTCCCACTAACTGACAGGACTGCCCATGAAATTTCGCATTTCACCGGCAGCTGCTGCTGTGTTTCTGGCAGCGGGATTATTTACAAGCGGCCTTCGGGCCGCTTCCGCACCCGCAGCCATTCCGTTTGAGAACGACGCCGCCTTTAACGTCACCCTCAGCAACACCAACCCGAGCAAGGTTGTTGTAGACGGAGAACTCATTACCAGCATCAGCGGACCAACCGGTGCGTATGACCAGAGCCAGACCGAGGACGGAGCGCTCATTCTGTCTCCGCTCGTCGGCCAGAACTTCACCCTGTTTATCCAGACTGACCACGGTTCATCGCTGAGCCTGAACGTCAGACCGCAGCCGGGTAACGGCAAAACACTGCGCTTCACCCCGATGTCACCACCACTTCGCAAGAGCGACGATGCGAAGGCATGGGAAGAAGGGCAGACCTATGAAAAAACGCTGGTTGCGCTATCCCGCGCCGTAGTCAATGGTCAGGTGCCGGACGACTACCGGGAATACCCGGTCAGCCGCATGCCGGCTTACTCACCCGCCAGTGATGTACGCCTGACGCCTGAACGCCAGTTCGTAGGCAACCACCTTCGCGTGGTTCGCTTCCGGATGAGCAACCCGGGCAGCATCACCCGCAGCCTCCGCGAGCGCGATTTCTGGCGCAAGGGCGTCCGGGCCGTAATGCTGTCACAGAATCAGCTCTACGCTGGCGGTGAGGGGTATGCCTGGATTGTGTTTTCAGATGACGGAGGCACCCGCCCATGACCATCAGCCTGAATGAAAACCTGAAAACCCGCCGCAAGCAGCTGGCCATCCTGGCCGCCGTCATCATTGGCGGCGCAGCTGCAGCAGGCGGCGTAATGTGGTACGGGCAATACCAGCAAAAACAAAAGCAACCCGCACCAGCTGCAACACCAAACCTGACCGGCGTGGTGACCGCGACGTTTAACGAGCAGGTCAACGATGCCGCACTGACGCAGCAGCAGGCAAAGACCTCCGCTCTTGAGCAAAACCTTGCCACGCTTGCCCAGCAGTTCGCGCAGAACAAGCTCACCACCGAGCAAAAGCTGGCCGAAAAGGACGCTGAAATTCAGCGCCTGAACGACCAGCTTACGAAAGCCCCCGGCAGCAACGTGACCACTGGCCAGCAGACACCACCTGCAGGTCCGAACGGAACACCACTCCCCGGTCCCGTTGCTGCCGGTCAGGCCCGACCACCCGAATACAATGTGACCCCCGCAGGTGCACCGGCCGCCACTGGTGTGAATATGGGGCAGGGCGCAGCGTTCTACCCGGGCGGCTCCGGCCAGCGCATGACAGGCGGTCTGTCGACAACAAAGTTCAGCTACGACAGCCTGAAGAAAAAGCCAACTAAATTGCCCTGGATTCCTTCTGGCTCATTCTCTGATGCCGTCCTGATTGAAGGGGCCGACGCGAACGCCAGCGTCACCGGTCAGCAGAATACCAGCCCTGTAACCATCCGCCTGCAGGGCAACATTCAGATGCCCAACAACAAGGAGTTCAACGCTGACGGCTGCTTTATTGTGGGTGAGATGTGGGGCGATATCTCCAGCGAGCGCGGAAACGTCCGCACCCAGTCCATCAGCTGCATCCTGAAAAATGGCAAGCACGTGGACATGGAGTTTCAGGGGCATGTCAGCTTCCAGGGTAAAGGCGGCATTCGCGGCAAGCCCGTTATGCGAAACGGCATGATTGTCGGTTACGCCGGCGCAGCAGGCCTGCTGTCAGGCTTTGGCGAAGGCATCAAATCTGCCGCCACGCCATCCGTCGGCCTCGGTGCAACAGCGGAGGTCGGTGCCGGTGACGTGTTTAAGCAGGGTATAGGAGGCGGGGCCAGCAAGGCGGCCGACACGCTGAGCCAGTACTGGATTAAGCGCGCCGAGCAGTACCATCCGGTAATTGATATCGGTGCCGGCAACCAGGTCACAGTCGTGTTCCAGAAGGGTTTCCGCCTTGAAACCATCGAGGACGCCGAGGACGCTAAAGCGAAAGAGGAACTACAGAAAGCCGGCAACGCCGCGCAGAACGCCGTGACTCCTCAACCGGCGAGCCAGACCACTGCATCCAGTACCACCTCAGTCGGCAACATCAACCCGGATGACGTTCTCCGTCAGGCCAGTCAGCTGCGCCTTGGTGACACCATCAATTGATGAGGAAATGCAGATGTCTGCTCGTAAAACAACAGCACAGGGAGGCGGTTACAACGGACCTGACATCCAAAGCGGCAGCAAAAAGGATAAACGTAATGCGTGGCGAAGAGCGTAATAACAGCCTGCTCAGGAGCATGCGGATACATATTGCTGAATGGGAGGCGGGACGCGCCACTCCGGAAGGAAGCCGGTTCATGTTTATCTGGCTTGTCATGTACCTTGGGACCGCGTGGCCGGCTCTCGCGTACTGCCAGCCACTTTTGGCGCTGGGTTTTCTGGTTATCTGGTTCTTTCCGAGTCAATGGATATGCAGGCGAATTGTCCCCCGCTACAACGAAAGCTGGGCGGAGGTATTCGACAGGAAGCTTTCTGATTATGAACCCTTGAATTTGCCCGCCTGGGAACACCTTAAGCACCAGGCCGAAACGGAGGGGCTGACGGTCAGCATTGTCAGCAACTGGTATCAGGAGGAAGCGAGGTCCGTCTGGCCAGAAAAGAAACCAGACCTGAAGTTTCTCCATAAAACTACTGACCGTCGCGGGAAAACGGGAGAGGAGTGAAACGTAATACGGCAATCCCCCTAATCACCCCACCTCCCGCATCAAAACTGAAATCAATATCAATGGTGGCTATATGAGATACACAACCGATTCAGAAATAGGTCTTAACCCTCGCGGGCTTTTCCTCATCATGGGGGGAGCTATCGTCATCGCCAGCCTGCTTATTGCCTGGCTCTCATTTTACAGTATTAACGAAGGTGAAAGGGGAGTGCTGCTGCGAAACGGGCGTATTGTTAAAGTCGCTCAGCCCGGCCTGGGACTGAAATGGCCGATCATCGAAAGCGTGGAGAAAATAACCGTAAGGTATGAGCGCCTACAGCTTCGATCAGCAACCCGCAAAAATGACCGTATCCGTGAACTTCCATGTTCTGCCGACCGAAGTGGAACGCGTCTACAGTGGTTATCAGACGGTTGAGAACATGAAAACGCGGCTGATTGCCCGGCAGATACCTACACAGCTGGAAAACGTTTTTGGACGATATACCGCAATAAGCGCGGTTCAGGACAGAGCGAAGCTGGTACAGGATATGCAGGCCGCGCTGCGGAAAAGTGTTGATGGACCGGTGGTGATTGATACCGTACAGATTGAAAACATCGACTTCTCGCCGGCGTATGAGAAATCCATTGAAGACAGAATGAAAGCAGAGGTGGCCATTGCCACACGGACGCAGAACCTCCAGACAGAGAAAATTCAGGCTCAGATAGCGGTCACTCAGGCTCAGGCCCAGGCTGACAGTAAACTGGCGGCAGCAAAGGCAGAAGCTGAATCAATACGCCTTCGCGGAGCCGCAGAAGCTGAATCCATACGCCAGCGCGGCTATGCACTTCGGGATAATCCCGGCCTGGTCAGTCTGACGACGGCTGAACGCTGGGATGGAAAGCTTCCGGCATCAATGATCCCCGGAGGTACCGTACCTTTCCTTTCGGTGAAGTAACCTCTGACAGCCTCTAATTGTTCACCATCACAACCCTGTAATTCATTTCACTGGAGTGTCTATGTCTGCAATTAGGGCACGTTCTTCATTACTAAAAACCCTGCACAACTATCGCTATTTCCTCATTCCAGCACTGGTATTCACTATCGAACTGACACTGTGGGCAGTGCTCAATCTTAAAGGCGTGGGTGATATGGGCTGGGTCTCCTGGCGAGTGTCCCTGCTATTAAGCGTGTTCCTCGTATGCTTTAGCGGCTCTGCCTTTAACAAACGCGATGACTGGTACTTTATATATGGTTCAGTCGTTCCGTGGGGAGGAATGCTGATAGGGACCATTGTTTATGGCTTCATCCAGATGAACCTGAACTTCCTGACGCTGGACATGTTTTATGCCGGCGTGTTTTGTAGCCTTGCTGTGCAGTTGCTTTTCACTGTGATTCAGTGCAGCTGCAAATAATCGAAATTGAGTATTACCCCTCCCTGAATACCCCTTAAATTAAAACCGGAGTTACCCCATGAAAAATCTACTGGGTGCTGCACTGCTGTGCAGCGCACTGACCGGCTGCGCCGGTCTCAATTCTGATTTCGACTGCAACAAGACTGCGACCGACCAGTGCCTGACTACCGCCGAGGCCAACAAACTGGCCGCTCAGGGTAAAAGTCTGGATGACCTGACGGCAGAGAAAACCGCAAAAAAGCCTGCGGGTGAAACCCTGCCGGCACTGCGCAATTCAGCACCGGTCGTGAATCCCTTCCGTCCTGTCTCCGCCGCAGCAACCGGAACCACTGCCGCTAAGCCTGTTGCACCGCGCCCTCTGACCACTGCGCCGGCGAAATCGTCTGGCTCGCTGGTCACGCCGCTGACCACGTCCAGTCATGCGACCCCTGTGCCGGTTAACACTGCGGGCCGCGTTCCGGTTCAGCGTATTCCTGACGCCACGCAGCGCCTGTGGATTGCACCCTGGGTGGACACGGACGACAACTTTCATCAGCCGGCTGTGGTCGAGTTCGTGAAAAACAAATCCCACTGGGATGAGAGCTACCGCGTCATCGGGGAGGGAGGGGAATGAGCAGCCACTACATTTCCGGCATGAACGGCGTCGATCATCTGGCGAAATCGTTAGTCCATTCACGGAAAGGAACGACGCAAATCACCGCCACACAGTCAGTCGACACCGACGACGAAACGCTGGCCGTTCTGAGCGTGAGCTGTGACTGGCAGATTAAAACGGCCGGTGATGCCTCGCACTCCGGCCAGATGAACGAAGAGAAGCTGCGTCGCCTGGAGTTAATCCGGGCCGCTGCGGAGGGCCGAAAATGAGTTTTGTCGACAGCCTGATGGATATGCTGAAAAACGGGAAAGAGGAAGACGGCGCAGCAACGGCCCGCAACAACCTTTCCCAGACCTGGGACTATCCGTCCCTGGTTGCTGCGCTGCCTTACCGGTATTACGACGACAAAAATGAAATTTTCGTCAATGCCGGCTCTGCGGGCTTCATTATGGAAGCCGCGCCGCTTCCCGGCGCGAACGAACAGGTGATGGCCGCGCTCGATGACATGCTGCGTAAGAAGCTGCCCCGCCAGACCCCTGTGACCGTCATTATGCTGGCCAGCAAGTGTGTCGGGGAACGTATCGATCGCGGCGTGAGTAACGACATGTGGAAAGGGGGGATGGCCGATCACCTCAATAAAATTACCCGCGCGTTCTGGCAGCGTTCCGCGCTGCACGGCCTGGCCAACGAACGGGAATACCCGCTCTACCTGCGTAACTACCGTATCTTTATTGTCTACGGTCAGCCCATTAAGCGCGCTTCCCAGGTTCAGCGGGTGATGGATGACCTGATTCAGATACGTAATACCATCCGCGTCTCACTGGGAGCCGCGCGCATCGACAGCATGAATACCGATGTGCACGCTTTCCTGTCTGCGGTACGCGAGCAGATGAACTACCGTCAGGAACAGGTGCTGACGTCCTCCGGGGACTACAACGAGGATGAGAAGCTTAACCGCCAGGTGGTTGATCCCGGGATTGACCTGAAGGTGCATCCATCGCATATCCGGATGGAGCTGCCGGAAACCATTGACGCGCGCGGGACACGTCTTCCGGCATCGTCATGCCGCATCATCAACATGCAGCTTGCTAAAAACCCGCGTCGATTCGCACTCTGGCAGGGGGCTGACAATCTGCAAAACCTGCGCTTTCCCGATCTCGGGATACCCTGTCCCTTTATGTTGACCTGGACGACGGCGCTGGAAGAACAGACCAAAAGCCAGAGCGAGGCTTTCCGTAAAGACCAGGACCTCTCGAAAAAAGCCAACTCAGCCTACGCTGCACTGTTCCCCAACACCAAAAAGGCTGCAGAGGAATGGCGGCGCACCCGGGAGCAGCTGCACAGCAATGAAATCGCGCTCTGCAATACCTACTTCAACCTGACCCTGTTCGCCCCGGATAACAATACCGAGGCACAGAAGTGTGAACTGGCCGCCGTCAACGTGTTCCGTAAGAACGAGCTGGAAATGGTGACGATACAGTACCAGCAGATGCGTAACTGGCTGGCCAGCTTCCCGTTCGTCATGCAGGAAGGGATGTGGGAAGACCTGAAGATGACGGGGGCAACGCTGCGCTCCAAGTCATGGAACGCGGTGAGCCTGATGCCGGTCGTCGCCGAGCGCCAGCTGTCCAACGTGGGTATGCCATTGCCCACCTACCGGAACCAGGTTGCGTTCTACGACATGTTTGGTGAGGAGAACGGCAGTACCAACTTTAATATCGCCGTCACCGGCACGTCCGGGGCAGGTAAATCCTTCCTGACGCAGGGCATCCTTCGCGATGTACTGAATGCCGGGGGGTACGCCTGGGTTATCGACATGGGGGACAGCTACAAGAACTACTGTCACCAGGCCGGCGGGGTTTATCTCGATGGCTCTAAACTGCGCTTTAACCCGTTCGCCAACGTTAAGGACATTAATCATTCAGCGGAAGGGATTGTGCGCCTGCTGACGGTGCTCGCCAGTCCGACGCAGCCGCTGGATGGCGTCTGTGAAGCGATCCTGCAGAAAGCGGTAATGGATGCGTGGGAGAAGAAGGCAAATAAAGCCCGTATCGACGACGTTCATAATTACCTGACCAATGAGGATGTGAACCAGGCGTTTTCAGACAAGCCGACCATCATCGCGCGCCTTGCTGAGCTGGCCATGCTGCTCGATACCTACTGCACCTGGGGGCCTGACGGCGAATACTTCAACGCCGATGCCCCGACGCTCGATGGTGAAACCCGCTTCGCGGTGCTGGAACTGCTGAGCCTGGAAGACAAGCCGAAGCTGCTCTCGTCCATCCTGTTCTCGCTCATTCTGGCGATACAGGAAAAGATGTACCACAGCCCGCGCGACCTCAAAAAAGTCTGCATCATCGACGAGGCCTGGCGCCTGCTGGGTGGCTCCAACCCACATGCGGCAAGGTTCATCGAAACCGGCTACCGTACCGTGCGTCGTCACCGTGGCGCGTTTATCACCATCACCCAGGGCATTAAGGACTTCAGCGCCAGTAAGGAAGCGGAAGCCGCCTGGAACAACAGCTCCACCAAAATCACCCTCTTGCAGGATGCGAAGGCGTTTAAACAGTACCTTGCCGATAACCCGGATCAGTTCTCGGACATGGAAAAAGAAGTTATCCGTGGCTTCCAGCCTGCCCTGCAGACCGGCTACAGCTCCCTGCTGATAAATGCCGGTGAATACAGCTCCTTCCATCGCCTGTTCGTCGATCCCGTGACGCGTGCCATGTTCAGCTCGCGCGGCGAGGACTTTGCTTTCATGCAGAAAGCGCAGAAAGAAGCGGGGGCAACTGCGGAAGAAGCGGCGTATATGCTGGCGGAGAAAAAATACGGCAGTGAACTTCGTGAACTTGAAGAGTGGGTGAAAGCAGCATGAGTGAACAACAAAACAAGCCGTATAACGGCGACACCGTCCGCGATGGTGTAACGATCGCCAGCAAAACATCCCGCTGGGTTAAGGCCGGCATGCTGGGGCTGGCGGGACTTCTGGTTATGACAGGCGTGGCATACGTGACGGCGAAAGTCGTCACTCCTGAGGTGGTGGTCTTCGACATGAAGGGGACGGTGGACCTCTTCATGCAGCAGTCCGCTCAGCTGCAGCTCGATGAAAACCGGGCTAAAGCGATGACCCAGCAGTTCAACGCGGCGCTGACCGGCAGCCTGGATGCATGGCAGTCCTCACACAACGCCATCGTTCTGGTGAAGCCGGCGGTGATGAGCCCGCAGCGCGATATCACGAATGAAATTCGTGCTGATATTGCCCGACGCATCCAGGGGGGCCAGTGAAAAAACGACTGCAGCTGACGGTCATGATGCTGCTGATGCTCTCCGCCGGCAGCGGGGCGAAGGATCTCGGTACATGGGGCAACGTCTTCGCGCCTGCAGAGCAGGACATGCTGGCGTTTATCCAGAATCGACTGAAGGGAATGGAGCAGACGGGCGAGCTGGACCGCCTTCGCAAAGAGGCAACGGAAAGAGTGAAGGAGCATGCGGTACGTCCGACGCCGGTGGAAGGGCTCACGAAAGCGAAGGAATACCGCAGCTTTGCCTGGGACCCGACATTTACCGTGAAGGAAACGATCACTGACATGCAGGGCAACGTGATCGCCCGCAAGGGCGATACGGTCAATCCTCTGGATAAGGTGCCTTTCAGCCAGGTGCTCTTTTTTATCGACGGCGATGATAAGGAGCAGGTGAACTGGATCCGACAGCAGCTCGCCGGCCAGACCAGCGTGAAGGTCATCCTGGTGAACGGCAACATCAAAGAAACCAGTGATGCGCTGAATGAACGTATCTACTTCGACCAGTCTGGCGTACTGACCCGTAAATTCGGTTTTGAACACATCCCCGCGCGGATATCGCGCGACGGCCACGTGATGAAAGTGGAAGAAATTCCGGTATCAGGAGCGAAAAAATGAGTGCAACAACGTTAGGGGACCTGTTTCCCGAAATGCGTCAGGCGGTCCCGTCCCATCGGCGTTACGCCAGAAAACCGCGTAAACCCGCTGAGACAGCTCCGCGCCAGGGAACAGCAGAACGGCTGAAGACGCTGTACCCCGAAATTGACTCCTGGCATCCGGTCCTGGTGACCAAAGCCTGGCTCCACTGGTGTGAGCAGAACCAGCAGGACAGCAGGGAGCCATCGAAACGTGATGAACGTTTTCCCGACTACATCATTCACCTCTTACTGGAGAACATGCGGGCCGAGGACAGCGCGAAACGTAAAAAAGGCCCGACGCTGTCACTTTCCGAGCGTCTCGACAGGTTGTTTGCAGGCGAAGGGCAGGAGAACGCCGAATGTCACTGATACACAATAACTCTGTGTCACCTGCGTCTCAGCACATGACAGGCCACAATGCTGATACCAGGGGCTGCGACGAAACCGTGAATCAACTCTGTCAGCTGTACCCTGAAATCGCTTCATGGCAACCGGCGCTGATCGCCGGTGCCTGGCACAAGTGGTGCGCTGAGAACCAGCTTCAGCCGATAGCGCCGGACGAACGTGATGAGGCGTTTCCACTGTACCTCGTCAGGCTAATCCGGAACCGAATGGAGGAGATGAACGCATGGCGTTAATCAGCTGCTTCACCAGCCCTCAGGGGCTGCAGGGGATGCTCACCTGTTTGCGTGATACTGAGGGCATGACCGGTATTCTGGTCGTCGTTGCGCTACTCGCTGGCTGGATTGTTGTTCAGCATCTTGCAGATGCACGCCGAGAACGCCGTGCGCGGGAGAGCAGACCGGGAATACCCGTCCCTCTGGCGCAATTTGGCGGTGCCCGACATGCCGAAGCGGTTCACGCCTTTGCTAACCGGGAATGCTATCAGGTGATGCTGGCTGAGCTGGAGAAAGGTCTGACTGAAGCCGGTTACCTACTGACGCGTGATAAATCACAGCGCTGGATATTGCCAGAGGCAGACCGGCATAAGCTCAGCCGCCGGGTTTTCCGGGCGCGTCTGCTGGAGATGACGCCGAGAGTGACTGAGCAGCAGGTAAAAGACAGTGAAGACGCGGCGGTGAACGATGGCTATGCCGGCATGTGGCTTAGTGTGTTGATTCGCGGAAGTGAAAGTGCAGGGTGGTACATCACAAAACCGGTGCCTGAATTTGTCCCGACGAACTTTCCGTTAAAACAGGTCACCATAACTGTCAGTGCAAAACAGTCTGTCCTTACGCGGGATGTCGTCAGAATCATCAACGATGTGGCTGAAAAAGTGAAAAAACAGCGTTCATTTCCTGAAACACCGGAACGTATTGCAGGAAAGGTAATTAACAGTGAACTGTGTTATGGGGCCGATCAGAGACAGGTAAAGGTGGCGCCAGGCTGGTTTAGTTCACCGTCTGGAAATGATGTTCCTGACGATATCGCTGAAGGCCAATTCCCTCCGGCGGGGATGTCAGAATACCGGCATTTCATTGTCCGGGCGCAGGCAGGAAGGTTTTATACCCCGGCTGCACTTGCCTTCTATATTGATGAAGCTGGTCGCAGGATAGAACAGGGGGAATCCAGCGGAGCAAGCTACAAAGATGACAGCGGCTACGCTTTCGCCGTGACGCCTGCAAAAAACACGCCCTGATACAACCGCGCTGCCCTTCAGGATGTTCGGTGCTCACTGCGTTGCGCTCCGCCTCAGCCTGAATGTCATCCCGGTTTCCGATTAACCCCGACCAGGTAACGCCATGAAAAAAGACCCTGATACTGAAAAGGGCCAGAATGTTACAGCCGTTCGTCATGATGAAAAATCGGCTTTACGGCTTAAGGCCATTCTTGCAGAAAATCCCCTTTATTATCCCTCAATAGTGTTAAGAGCTGGCTTACTGGCTCTTGAGGATATGTCCAAAGACCAGCGGCTGGCATTCATCATGAAGGCGGCCGACAAAACCAAAAACCATTAATCCTGTTTTAAGCCCTCCCGCCGTCCGGTGGCTGCGGCACTCCCGGAGATACCCCATGACTCACCCTGAATCTGTCAGGCCGGTGACGGTTACCCGTGACCGCAATGGCTTCTGGACGCACCCTCATTATTTTGTACCTGCCAGTGATGAGGCCACACAGACTGAATTCGGCGACTGGATGCGCCAGCACAATCTGATCTGTGCCACCCGCTGGATGGAAAACGACGCGCCTCCCCAGGTGATCGCTGACTGGGAAAAGGGAAAACAAAACATCAGTGACTGGCTTCCTTCCGCGCCAGAGGGGGAGGGCTGGTTCATTGGCTCCATTCATGACACTGAGGACGGCCCGATCTGTGTATGGCTGCGGGAGGTGAAATGAAGCGTTTCTCATGGCTTGCCGGCGTGATGCTGGTCCTGCTGTCCTGGATGCCAGCTCAGGCAACGGCCGCAGCCAGCAACGCGGGTGATGGCCGCTGGGTTAACCCGATAAGCGATGTCTGCTGGAAGTGTCTGTTTCCGATGACGCTCGGCAATATTCAGCTGGCAGCCGGTCCACAAAAGGATACCAACAACCCGGCTTCGCCGATCCAGATTTGTCCATATGGTGTGTTTTATCGTATCGGTCTGGCCATCGGGTTCTGGGAGCCAATGGCGATGGTGGACGTAACCCGTGAGCCTGGGGTCATGGTCAACATGGGCGGCTTTAAAATCGATCTCGGACGAACGGGAACGGGAACCGCAGGGCAGAGTGACCGGCCCGCTGCTGGCACGTTCTACCATGTTCACTGGTACAAATACCCACTGATTTTCTGGCTGAACATCATCACCAGCCTGGGGTGTCTGCAGACCGGCGACATGGATATTGCCTATCTCTCCGAAGTTGATCCTCTCTGGAATGACAGCACCCTATCGATGCTAATTAACCCCGAGGCAGCGCTGTTCGGCAACCTGATCGCTCAGGGGGCCTGTGCTGCTGACGCAGCTGCATCATCAGCTGGCCTTCCTCTGTCGCCGCTGTTCTGGTGCGCAGGTAGTCAGGGTTCTATCTACCCGCTAACAGGCTTTACCAGCGGTGAGTTTTCTCCGCTCGAGGCCTCTCTGCTGGTCGGAGAGCGAATGGCCTTCAAGATGCATCGTGAGGGGCTGGTATGGAACTCTGTGGGCGCGGACGTCGCCGTATGTAACCAGTATCCATCCCCGATCATCCCGAAAGAGCGATGGCGATACCAGATGGTGAACATGTACCCCGAACCGGGCAACTGCCATCCCTTCGGGGCCAGCACGCAGCT
Organism: Enterobacter cloacae complex sp. P16RS2; assembly: GCF_014982155.1. NCBI lineage: Bacteria > Pseudomonadati > Pseudomonadota > Gammaproteobacteria > Enterobacterales > Enterobacteriaceae > Enterobacter > Enterobacter cloacae complex sp. P16RS2. The sequence goes on from NZ_JADCKW010000046.1 coordinate 17,173, forward strand.
CTGGGGCACAACGCATAACTCTCCATCCTCCAAAAAGAACTTCGGCTACCTCTTCTGGCGCAAACGTAACTGCGTATTCCTTTAAGGACATGACAATGAAAAACGCTTATCTCCGGGCGCTGACGATCAGCGTCATGATTGCTTTCGCGCCGCTGGCCCTGGCGAGCGCCCAGACGGATATCTCCGTCTCCGACCATAACTGGATCAAAGGTCAGCAGGATGCGCTGGCAGCGATGAAGGAAGACCTGCAGGGGCATCCGGCGGCCGCACCCGTCTTACCGCAGCAGCAACTGGACCTGATTAACCGCCTGCAGGGCGATATCGCAGCCCAGACCAACAAGATGGGGGAAAAAGACACGTTCCCGGCTATTTACTTTGTGAGCCTCGGTATTCCACGTGAAGGTCTGCTGCCCATGCTGAAGGATGCCCGCCGTTACAACATTCCGCCAACGCTGCGCGGCCTGGTTAATAACGACATGCGACAGACCGCGGCGGCAATGTTTGAGCTGAGTAAGGAGGACAAGGACGCCGGCGTGCAAATCGATCCAACGTTGTTCACTCAGTACAACATCACCACGGTACCCGCCCTGGTGGTGACCTGCCCAGGCCGCTATGACGTAATCAGGGGAAGTCTGCCCCTGCAGCAGGCTCTCGAAAAAGTAGCTGAAAGTGGTGATTGTGCGGCAACGGCACGCCATCTTCTGGAGGCCGGAAAATGAAAAAACTACTTTCAACGGTGCTGATGTTGTTTCCGCTTCTGGCTGGCGCAGCTGATCCTGCCTTTGAGGCGGGAGCGAGCTTTGGCAAGGGCAATGCTTCCGCCGGGACGGGAGCCCTGAAAAATCCGGATACCGTCACGGGGGCAATACCAGGCTATACCGCTAACCCACCGGAGAAAGGGTATTACGGCGGCGTGGATGGTGGTGACGGTGGGCTCGCCAACAAAGGGCAGGCCGCTCTGCAGGGCAATGACGCAGCGCAGTCGGTTATCAACGCCGGAAAAACGAACCCGACGCCCGTCATAGACCCGAACGCACCTTTCATCACTATCGGTAAAAATGCGGAAGCTGGCGCTGACGGTGTGCTAAACGGGACCGCGAACCAGTGTAAGGAGGTGACGGTATCGAAAACCACCTTTGAAAATTACACCTGCGATAAGGATGTGGCCTCAGTGGAAGCCTGTTCAAGAACGGCAACACCTGGCGGACATACTTCCACCACGACAGTGCAGAAAACTTTCACACTGACGGCGGCCAATGGCGATGTTGTTTTTACGAATAACGGTACTTCCTTAAGTTTTAGTTTTAAAGCGCCGGCATCAGGACCGGTGATCAGCGCGCATTTTTACTGGGCGGATCGCGATGTCAATGCCGGGAAAATCTCCTGGTGGGGCGTCAGTCAGACGATTGTCGGAAAAGCCTTTAACTGGGAAATGCCGGGCGCTCCGGGGACACCGTTGTCGCAGGGAGGCTCGTTACCTGCCGGTTCCTATCAAAGCACCGGATGTGTTAGCGGAAAGCAGGATGTTTGTAGAAAACATATCCGGGAGCAGATAGCTGACTTTCAGTCAGGCGCGTCAGGCTTCACGCTCGTGCTCGTTATGAATGCAGTCGAGACTACTTTTGTCCCGGAAGTGAACTGGTCCTCATCCTGTGGCCTGGATATGTCGAAGGCGAAAAAAAACACGTCAACCTGCACCTCTCCGGGAGGAAATAAAACCATTGTTAACAACGGTCAGAGCTATAACGTTTACAGCGACTGCTGGCAGTACACCGATAACTATGTCGTGCCGTCAGACTCCACCGGAACCTGCGGAACGCTGATGACGAACCCCTCCTGTACGGCGGCAGGCAACACCTGCACTGAATCGACCGACGGGCAGTGTACCCATATGAGCTACACCTACCAGTGTCAGACCACGCATCAGTCGGACGGCCTGGTCTGCGGCGGCGACTACATCTGTAAGTCAGGCGAGTGTGACGACACCAATGGTGCCGGAAGCAGCGGTTTTGATACGGCCGTGGCCAAACTGGCAGGACTTGCCTCGGCGGCTGAAGACGCAAAAGACGCCAGCAGTACCATTGAGGTCAAAGCCTTCACGGGGAAAGCCATGCGCTGCCGTAAAGCCTTTGCTGGTTTCTCTAACTGCTGCAAAGACTCTGGCTGGGGACAAAGCGCTGGACTGGCCGCATGTGATGACGAAGAAAAAGCAATCGGCAAGGCTAAAGCCAAAAAAATCACCGTCAGCGTGGGCGAGCGGTGCGATCGCCAGGTGCTGGGTGCCTGCATCCAGAAAAGTCAGGTTTACTGCGTCTTTGACGGCAAGCTTGCCCGCATCATTCAGGAGCAGGGACGTCGCGACCAGCTGGGCGTGAAGTTCGGCAGCGGTGATAGTCCAAACTGCCGGGGGATCACGGTCCCGGAGCTGCAGCGTATCGACTTCGACAAAATCAACTTCTCTGACTTCTACGAGGATTTGATGAAGAACCAGAAAATCCCCGATACCAGCACGCAGGTCCAGCAGATTAAGGAGCGCATCGCCGCGCAGGTGAATCAGCAGGGAGGTGGCAAATGAACCGTGTCCTCTGTGGCCTGCTCATGGTGCTGGCGAGCCATACGGTGCTGGCCGAGGAGATTGTGACGCCGGCAGAGCCGTTCACCGGCTGGTCCTGGTACAACGAGCCGAAAAAGCCGCCGGAGCAGTCCAGAAAGCCACAACAGCCTGCACCGCAGGCCATTCCGGATCTCAGCAAAATGTCCCCGATGGAGCAGGCCCGGGTACTGAAAGGATACACCCAGGAGGCGCTTAACCGCGCGATTCTGTTCCCGTCGAGGGAAAACACGGCGACGTTCCTGCGCTGGCAGAAGTTCTGGACAGATCGGGCATCGATGTTCAGTCAGTCCTTTGCGGCGGCGCAGCTGAGCCACCCGGACCTCGACTACAACCTGGAGTATCCGCACTACAACAGCATGGCGCCGTTTATGCAGACCCGCGACCAGCAGACGCGGCAGAGCGCCGTGGAGCAGCTGGCGCAGCAGTACGGTTTGTTCTACTTCTACCGGGGCAGTGACCCGATTGACGTGCAGATGGCGGGCGTGGTGGCGGACTTTGCGAAAACCAACGGTATTTCGCTTATCCCGGTATCGGTTGATGGCCAGGTGGCAGCCTCCCTGCCGCAGAGCCGTCCGGATACGGGCCAGTCCCGGTCGATGAATATTACGCACTTCCCGGCGCTCTACCTTGTTGACCCCCGGAGCAAGAATTACCGCGCGCTGTCATACGGCTTCATGACGCAGGATGACCTGTCTAAGCGCTTCCTGAACGTGGCCACCGGCTTTAAACCCAATTCCTGAGAGTCTCTTATGACAAAGATGCTTTTACCCCTCATCCGTGATGCAGGGCGTTTCGCCCTGTACACCTTTGTCTTCGGCCCCGCGCTGTTGCTGTACGGTATTGTGATAGCCATCTCGCTGGAAGGCTCGCTGGCGGGACAGTTTGTGAAAGAGGCGCAAACGCTAACCGAAGGCGCGCCCGCCGGAAAGGTGATGCAGTGCGTTACGCATCATGAAGCGGCACCACAACCCCGGCTACCTGAGCCCGGCGAGGACGCAAGTCCCCCTCCTTATGAGTTCCCGCCGGTACAGTTTTGCCATCGTGAACCGGTTAACAGCGAGCTGTGGATAAAGCCGATGAATGCAACGCTCCTCAACCTCTGGCTGATGGGCGCGCTGTTCGGCGCGGCTGTGGCTTTTCTGGCTCATCTTTATATTCATCGTTCCACCACCTCACGGCAGATGCCGGGGGTATGGCAAAAGGAGACACACGAATGAAACCCGCTATTCTCGCAGGACTGATTTTCTGGGGCACGATGGCGCGCGTACTGAGCGAGCTGATGACCTGGTCCGTGGAGCATACACAGCAGGGGCTCTTATGGCTGTGCAATGGAATGTGGGCTGGTGCGGCTGGCATGGTGGTTTATGCCGTATATCGCTGGTTCCGTTACGAAAGAGGGCAGGCGCATAAGGAAGCCGATCATGAACATTAAAACCGGACTCACTGCGCTACTGTTATCCCTGCCCCTGCTGGCGAATGCCGGTGCGCGAGAGGAGTTAATGGCGCTTGAAGCAACAAAAACGGCCTCATCTGCAGACGCTGCAGCCATCACCGCTTCCACCATTCCTGTACCCGCGCAAGCCAGCCTGATGGCGCTGCCGGACGGACGTCGGGCTAACATGAAAGATTATGCTGTGGTGCTCTTTATGCAGGCGCACTGCCAGTACAGCGCTAAGTTTGACCCGCTGCTGAAGGGCTGGGCCGATGAGCATGATATCAGGGTGTATCCGTACACCCTTGACGGCGGCGGGGACGTCTCTTACCCGACCCCGATGATCCCACGTAAGACGGACCTTAAATCTCCCATCGCAGACGAGATTGTCACCTTCTTCGGAAACGGGTTACCAATAGCGACACCGACGGCCTTTATGGTCAACGTCAACACCCTGAAAGCTTATCCACTCACCCAGGGCGTGATGGACATCCCGGCACTTGAGAGCCGTATGGCCAGCCTGATTCAGGCTGACATGGATAACGTCGATCCAAAAATGCTGCCGCCTATGCCGGCAAGCGCGCAGGTCACCCCTCAGTAATACAAACGGACTACAAAATGACGACAAATACGTATGCGTTATCGCGTACCGAGCGCGTGTGGCTGTTATTCAGCGTGACGCTGCTTGTGTCCGCAGCGTTCTATGGAGTGCTGGCCCACCGGGTGGTCAGCGTCATGGATCGCCCTGAACTGACAACCTGTCTGCAGGACTTACCGGTGCTTCTGCTCATCTCGTTGAGCATCGGATTTTTTTTCACCGTCACCGGGCTGTACGTCTGCCGGCAGACCCTGGCCAGGAAACCCCGGGAGGAGATTGCATGAGGCTTATCAGACTGAAGACGCTTATCCGGAACCAGGCTTTCGCGATAGTGAAAGACTGTAGTGCGGATACTGAAACCCGAAAATGGACGGATTTGTTAACCCTGAAACTGTTTTATGCCTTAATTTTTACCGCCGTAGTCGAAAGGGTATACGTGACGTGCGCCATCACAACGCTCAGTGAGCTGTCCGTTGACCGCGCCGAACAGTTTACGCTCTCGCTTCTCATCCACTATCCGCAGTACCTGTTGTGGGGCGTTTTGGCCGCGATTATCGCGCTCATTGCGTTGAATTTACTCGTCTGCAGCTGGCTCTGTCTGGCCAGATATCTTTGCCGCAAAATTAACCGTGCTGACAGCCTGGCAGGCAAGAATATGCAAGCTGTGGAGGTGCCACATGATTAAGGCGCTTATTACGGCTGGAGTCGTGTTCTTCTCAGGGCTGGCAGCTCTGCCTGCTCAGGCGGACGTCAACGGCGATCTGAACGGTTTCTTCAATAATCTGGGCTACAGCGGCAACGTGACTCAGGCGCAGGCCTGGCAGGGGCAGGCGGCAGGGTACTTCTCCGGCGGCTCGGTATACCTCCGGAACCCTGTAAAAAACGTCCAGCTGATCTCGATGCAGCTGCCTTCCCTTAACGCCGGCTGCGGCGGTATCGACGCCTATCTCGGGTCGTTCAGTATGATCAGCGGCGAGGAAATCCAGCGATTCGTGAAGCAAATCATGAGCAACGCCGCAGGCTATGCTTTCGACCTGGCCCTGCAGACGATGGTACCGGAGCTGAAGCAGGCTAAAGACTTCCTGCAGAAACTGGCCAGTGATGTTAACTCCATGAACATGAGTTCATGCCAGGCTGCTCAGGGCATCATCGGCGGGTTGTGGCCAGTGACGCAGGTCTCCCAGCAGAAAATCTGCCAGGACATTGCCGGCGAAACCAACATGTTCTCCGACTGGGCGGCTTCCCGTCAGGGCTGTACCGTCGGAGGACAGGGCGACAAAGTCACGGCTAAAGCCGGTGATGCTGAGAAGGATCAGGTGCTGAAGAACAAAAACCTTATCTGGGACACCCTCAGTAAGAATGGACTTCTCGGCAATGACCGCGCGCTGAAGGAGCTGGTCATGAGTACCGTCGGCTCCATCATTTTCAACAAGAATGGCGATGTGACAATTCTGACGCCACTGGTTGATAACCGCGACCTGATTAAGGTCCTGATGCGCGGGGGAACGGCGAAGGTCTACGGATGTGACGAATCCGACCTCTGCCTGGGACCTGTCGTCACCAACCTGACGATTTCTGAATCCAACGCTCTGGTCACTCTGGTTAAAAACCTGATGCTCTCAATGCAGAACAAGCTGGTCGACGATACTGCGCTGACCGATCAGGAAAAAGGCTTTGTGAACACCACCTCTGTACCGGTGCTGAAGTATCTGACTAACGCCCAGAGTATGGGGATGAGCGCCACGTACCTTCTGCAGGTTTCCGACTTCATTGCCCAGGACCTGATGATTCAGTACCTCCAGGAGCTGGTGAAACAGGCAAGCCTGTCTCTGGCTGGCAAGAACTTCCCTGAAGAAGCTGCCGCCAAACTACGTGACAACATTATTCATGCGCAGGGACTCCTCGCAGACATGAAGCTGCAGTCTGCAGCTGATCAGAACGCGCTGGACGGTATCGACCGCAACATGCAGTACCTGCAGCAGCAGGTATCCACCATTGTTTCAGGCTCCTATCAAAGCAACTATCACTGGGGTGATCGCTGATGCTTGAGATATACACCATTTATGGCGGGGGAATGTGGAAAACGGCGCTGGACGCCGTAGTAACCCTTGTCGGTCAGAATACTTTCCACACATTAATGCGTATTGCCGGCACCTTCGGGGTGCTGGCCGTACTGCTCACTTTCATCAAACAACGTAACCCGATGGTTTTCGTCCAGTGGCTGGCGGTCTTCATGATCCTGACATCCATCCTGCTGGTACCGAAACGCTCAGTGCAGGTCATCGACCTCTCTGATCCGGGGGCGGTCTGGGTCACCGATAACGTACCGGTTGGCCTGGCGGCTATCGCGTCGCTGACGACCAGTATAGGGTACAAGATGGCGTCGGTTTACGACATGCTGATGGCCAGACCCGACTCGGTGACCTACAGCAAAACCGGGATGCTGTTTGGCTCGCAGATTGTGGCGGAAACAAGCGATTTCGCTACGCAAAATCCGGAGCTGGCTCAGATGCTGCCGGATTATGTGGAAAACTGTGTGATCGGCGACATTCTTCTGAATGGAAAATACACCATCAATCAGTTGCTCAATTCCACTGACCCGCTGACGCTGATAACCAGTAACCCAAGCCCGCTGCGGGGCATCTTTAAGATGACCTCCACTTCACGCCAGTTCCTGACCTGTCAGCAGGCCGCAACGGAGATACAGAAGCTGGCCAATACCGACGTCAACCCGGGCAGTGCGACGTTTACCTGGCTGACGAGAAAGGTCTTCGGCAACAAGCTGAATGGCGCGATGCTTCTGGCCAACGCTATGGGGGAAAGTTACGGGTACTTCTATGCCGGTGGTATGACTGCTGCGCAGATCATGAAGAATAACATCACGAACAGTGCAGTACGGCAGGGGATCAAGGGTTTTGCCGCTCGCTCTTCCGACACGGCTAACCTGCTTAATCTGGCCACCGAGAACGCTGCCACCAAACAGCGTCTCGCCTGGGCTGCAGGTAACGAACTGGCGACCCGCACGCTGCCGTTTGCACAGTCCCTGCTGATGCTTATCCTGGTGTGCCTGTTCCCGCTGATGATTGCGCTGGCTGCGTCAAACCACACGCTTTTTGGTCTGAACACACTGAAAATATACGTTTCCGGGTTTATCTACTTCCAGATGTGGCCGGTTATGTTCGCCATTCTAAACTATGCCGCCAACTACTGGCTGCAAAGTCAGTCCGGGGGCACGCCTCTGGTGCTTGCCAACAAGGATGTGGTGGCACTGCAGCATTCGGACGTGGCGAATCTGGCAGGTTATCTGTCCCTTTCCATTCCGGTGCTGTCGTTCTATCTGACCAAAGGTGCGGCGGCGATGGGCTCTCAGGTGGCAGGGAGTGTACTCAGCTCGGGTGCCTTCACGTCAGCAGGTGTGGCAGCAACCACAGCGGACGGAAACTGGTCGTTTAACAACATGTCGATGGACAATGTCAGCCAGAACAAGATGGACACCAACCTGATGCAGCGTCAGGGTCAGCAGACGTGGCAGGCGGATAACGGCTCCACGCAGACTCAGACAGCCGGCGGCCATACGGTTATCGACGGCTCGGGTGCAATGTCGAATCTGCCGGTGAACATGAAGCTCAGCCAGCTGGCCAGCAGTGGATTCCAGGAGTCTGCCCGTCAGTCGCAGGTTCAGGCGCAGACAGCTCTCGATGGCTACAACCACAGCGTTACCAGCGGCTGGTCACAGCTCTCTCAGCTTTCTAACCAGACCGGTACCAGCGACAGCCTGATCAAAGGCAGTGAAAACAGCCAGGCCACTAATGCAACACGCGGTGCTGGCATGATGTTGTCTGCCGCTGAAAGTTATGCGAAAGCAAACAATATCTCGACGCAGGAAGCCTATAACAAACTGATGGATATCAGTAATCAGGGGTCTGTGTCGGCAGGCATTAAAGGGACGGCCGGAGGGGGACTTAATCTGGGCGTTGTTAAGTTTGGTGCCGAAGGAAGTATTTCAGGCGATTTGCGGCATTCTACGGGCAGCTCCAGAGGAATTCAGGATTCTGATTCCCATTCGCAGGATATGCGACATGATCAGAATGGCCAGGCAGTTAATGACTTCCGCCAGGGTATGGATATGGTTAAAAGTAGCCGTATCACCGATGGTGCAAATCATTCTGAGAATGCTGCAAGCAGCAATGTTCAGCAGCTGGCCGCAACGCTCAATGATGCTGAAAGCCAGTACCATCAGTACACCACGAGTTCGACGCAGAGTAACGAGTTCAGCCGTATGGCCACCGTTGCGCAGAACCAGAGCGCAAGCCTCGATACGAACTATACGCAGGAGTTTGTGGACTGGGCGGCTAATAAATACGGTGATAAGGCTCAGTCCATGCTGACAAGTGCGCCGTCGGCGCGAGAAGCAGCGATGGAATTCGTAAATGAACGTCTCAAACCTGAAATCATGGGGGATTATCAGCAGGGCCGTTCAGATCTTACCAGCGGCCAGGAGCATGCAGCATTCAGTGGGGAGCATATCGTACAACCAGCGCGAGGCAGTCAACAGGTATCAGGTTCATCTGGCCATGATGCTGGAGTCAGCTACAGCTCTCAGGATGGCGGTGCTCATAGCTCGGGAGGTATTGGCAATGCCCAGACTAACGGAACGACTCAGGGCGCTGAATATGGAGGCCAACAGGGTGGGAATTATTCTTCCAGAACAGACGATTCTGTTTCACCGGGTATTGAGCATCCAACAGTCCATCAAGGACAGGCTGCCGGACAGAGAAGTAGCTCGGGTAATATCACCTCGTCGGCAGGGATCGTTGATGCCGGTGGACGCACCACTGCAGATGAAAGGACCGGCCACACTGCAGAATCGCATCCTGAGTTCCAACATTCAGGTACCGTCAGGGAGCAAGGAACCACGCATGGCCAGGGGAGTGAAGTTGCTCATAGCCGTTCAGGCATTAATGCTGGCGGCGAAAAAGTACGTGGTGATGCCATGCAGGAGTCATACAAAGAAAATCAGGCTAAGCTGCATGAACATTCCACGCAGGGGTTTGGTCCCCAGAATGAGTTACAGCGCCGAGTGGCGGAACAAAGATCTGAAAATGAGCATAAAATCAACGAATCTGCTGGAGAAATTAATAAAAAACAATCCACTGTTCAGGCATCCAGTGATATCCTGAAAGGAGAAAACTTAATCGGTCAAGGGCGATTCAAGCTTGGTCGTGCCGAAGCTGAACTGGATCAATCAAGTAAGCTCAATCCGTTTAATGATCTCCAACCAGATGAGCTGCAACAGAGAGTGGCAGAATTAAGGAAGAAAACTGGAGGGTAAAATGACCAAAAAGGTAAGTGCTTATTGTTGTTTAATTCCAATCGGCATTTATGCAGCTTATTCTGTAAGCCTGCAATTACTTTTTGACGTGCCATTTATGGCTAAGAGCATGCTCTTATCAGTCATACCCAGCGCCATATATATGTTCTGCATTTGGAAGTTACGAAACAGCAAAAGAGGGATGAGCTTAAAAGCGACGCTCCTGTGTAACACGATGCTTGCAGTCTTGCTAACTTTCTTGGTGGCATTTGTTGGCAATGATACCGAAAGTGCTCTCATAGCAGGCATAGCCGTTCACTCGCTGATAGCTTTCATCTTTGTGGGAACAGTATTGCGGCCTATTACTTTCAAGGATAATACCCTTCTTAAGGATGAAGATAATGGCCGGATATATGTTATCCGAAATGGGATAGCTCATATGTTGCCAGATAATGAGGCTCAACTCCTCAGCACTAGTGACAACAAAATTATCAGCTTTTCAGGCAGTCATATGAGTTTCCAGGATGGTGGAATAACCAATATTCCTCTGAATACTTCCTTCAACGATTCGTTCAGTAACGGAATAACTGTGAACCCTGCGTCAGGAATGCCAATGGTTGGTGGCATCTCTGGCCTGGATATACACGGAAACAGTTGGGGAACAAACTTCAACGAACCTTCAAATACGTATGACCCTAACCGGGGATACTGAGAGTAAGGGGGCAATGGCCCCCTTAATTTTTGTAGTAATCTAAGTCAATCATCTATTTAACCTAAATTCCCTTTCAAATCAGCCGATAACGTCTCTGTTAGCTATATCTCGCTAACGGGGACGTTTTTCTATGCACAGGATGAATTCATGAAATTAAAACAATTAGCCGTTGTAGGTCTGATCGCATCTACTCTCGCTCTGTCTGGTTGTGGTGCCATGTCCACAGCGGTGAAGAAACGTAATCTCGATGTCAAAACCCAGATGAGTGAAACCATCTGGCTGGAACCATCATCAGAGAAGACTGTTTATTTGCAGATCCGTAATACTTCTGACAAGGACATGTCTGGTCTGCAGGCACAAATTACAAATGAACTGGCCGCGAAAGGCTACCGCGTCTCCAGCTCTCCGGACACGGCCTATTACTGGATTCAGGCAAACGTACTGAAAGCTGAAAAAATGGATCTGCGCGATGCCCAGGGCTTCCTCAAGACCGGCTATGAAGGTGCGGCAATGGGTGCGGCACTGGGCGCGGGTATTACGGCGTATAACTCATCGTCTGCTGGCGCAACGCTGGGTGTCGGTCTGGCCACCGGGCTGATCGGTATGGCTGCAGATGCAATGGTTGAAGACGTCAACTACACGATGGTGACCGATCTGCAAATCTCCGAGCGCAGCAAAGCGGCCGTCACGACCGACAATATTGCCGCCCTGAAGCAGGGAACGTCCGGCATTAAGCTGCAGACCAGCACGGAGCAGGGCAACCGTGCTAAATATCAGACCCGCGTGGTATCCAACGCCAACAAGGTGAACCTCAAGTTTGAAGAGGCAAAACCTGTTCTCGAAGCACAGCTGGCCAAATCCATCGCCGGCATTATGTAACAGCATTGGCGGTCAAAGACCGCCCATTTACCAAAATAAGGAATTAGCATGAAAAAAGCAGGAATTGTGTGTTTATCACTGGTCGTGGCTGTACTCACAGGATGTTCCTCCCCAAAATCTACCCCGGAAGAACCAGAAATGACAGCTGCACGCCAGTGCTCTGATCAGGTGCTCACCGCTTCAAAAAATAAAGCGGGTACAACGAAGTTAACGTCAATCATGAAAGATGAAGCCACCATTGTTCGGGTTGGTGATTCTTCTCAGGAAACCCATCTTATCAAGGGATTCCCTTACGTTGAGTCCACGTCTCTTGATAACGGTAAGCCGGGTTCAACGTGGCGCAACTGCATGCAGGCGAAAGGGTTTACTGTTGGTGGTTGAGCCGCCTGCAACAATAGTGAGCTAATAGCTCGTTATCATTAAAACCGCACTGAAAAGATATCCCACATCTCAGTGCGGTAATTATTACCTCTCCTTTCCAACTGACACCAGACCGAGTTCACTTCAAGCAGGGTGCGTCAGTGCTTTCTGTCAGTTACCAGTAATTACGCTTCCTCGCATGACTGCGCCAGGCGCAGCCCTGTCTGCGGCGAGCGTTGCGTCCTTAATTTCAAAGGAGTTCGTCCATCATGATGCATCAGATAAATGAACGTGCAGATTACTCAGCTGAATTCTGGTCGCTTATCCATCTGGAAAGTGAGCTGATGGTAGCGAGGGCTTATCTGAATGTCTTTGGTTCACTTCCTGAGGGGCACGGAATGACCATCATTGCTGGCTGGGCTGGCTATGAATTCACTCTATATGGTCTGGAACCCCAGGAGTGGCATTCACCGGTTTATAAGGATGTGGCCTCCTCAGTCCGTTCTATGGCTGCATACATTAATGCACAGGACTGGGAGGACGGATGTCAGCAGGCCAGATATGAACTGAGTCTGATGTAATAACCTGACGTTTTTCCACTCGCGGTACCACGTATTTCATCACCCTTTTCAACGTTTCTTCTCTGATAACACACATCACCGCGCAGGTGATGCGATAACGGCCGGACAACACTCTATGAGCTTCGCAGGAAAAAACCTCACCCAGGGCGGGCAGATGACCGCCTACCGCTGGCGCATGTTCATTCAGGTGAACAACTGGATAGGATTCTGGATCTTCATCCTGTTCGCCGTGCTGACTACCGCCATTTTTCTCTGGCGAATTCCACAGGAAGCCCTTGATAACGGCTCCCTGTGGTGGTTCGCCAGCATCAACAGCAGTTTTATCGAACTGATGCCGGCAACGGGGACGCCAAAAATTTACGACGTCCACTACTGGTATGCGCCAACGGCGACGATGATGGTGCTCAAAATGACTCTGCCGCAGATCTATGTGGACCCGTACATGCAGGCTATGGGTGACCAGTGCCTGACTGAGCTGCAGTGGGCGGCCGGTGCCAGCGGGCTGTTCAGTATGGTGGTGTTTATCGCCGTGACATGGTTTATCGCCAATATCGGTCGTAAGGAAAGTGAAGACGAATACATTTCCGGGATGCAGCTGACTGACAAGCCTGCTGAAGTTAATAAGCTGCTGCGTAAAAACGGTGAGTTCTCTGACTTGCGCGTGGGTGATCTGCATATGGTCAGGATGGCGGAGGTACTCAATTTCCTGATGCATGGCACTATCGGGGTGGGGAAGTCGACGCTAATACGCTGGTTACTCGACTACATCCGCAAACGTGGTGATCGGGCCATCATCTACGACTCCGGCTGTACCTTCACAGAAACCCATTACAACCCGTCCACCGATTTCATACTTAATGCTCACGACGAACGCTGTGCCAACTGGCAGATGTGGGGCGAGTGTGTCGACGCCGTTGATTATGACAACCTGGCCGCCAGCCTTATTCCGGTGGAAGGCGACTCAGATCCGTTCTGGGTATCCAGCTCGCGAACCATCTATGCCGACCTGGCCATTCGTATGTCTACGGACCCGGAACGCAGTATTGAGAAGTTCCTCAAAACCCTGCTGTCTCTCAGCATGAAAAATCTGCGTGACTATCTGGCCAACACGCCCTCAGCCAACCTGGTTGAGGAGAAGATCGAGAAAACGGCCATTTCCATTCGCTCAGTGGTAACCAACTACGCCAAAGCCCTTCGCTACCTGCAGGGGCTGGATGACGGAACAAAGCCACCGTTCACCATCAGAGAGTGGATGACGCAGGAACGCTATGACAGCAGCTGGCTGTTTATTTCAACCCAGGCTCGTCACCGCAAGAGTGTACGCCCGCTGATCTCACTGTGGGTATCTCTGGCCACGCTGATGCTGCAGAGCATGGGGGAGAACAGCGACCGCCGCGTATGGTTCATTATCGATGAAGCCCCCAGCCTGCAGCGCATCCCCGAGCTTGCCGAGACGCTTGCTGAGGCGCGTAAGTTCGGCGGCTGTTTCGTGCTGGGGATGCAGAACATGGCCCAGCTGGTTCACGTCTATGGCCGCGAGCTGGCCAAAAGCATCTTTGACCTGATGAACACCCGTATGTACGGACGTTCGCCGAGTGCCGAGATGGCCAAAGTGGTGGAAGAGGAGCTGGGCAACCAGCGTAAGCGCAAAATCCGCGAGCAGAACAGCTACGGTCTGGACCAGGTGCGTGACGGTGTGTCCCTCGGTAAGGACGAGGTCAATAACCCCATTGTCGACTACGAGCAGATCATGCGTCTGCCAAACCTCAACTTCTACGTGCGCCTCCCGGGTGAGTATCCGGTCGTCCGTCTGAAGCTGAAATATCGCGCCCCGAAGAAACAGCAGGCAGGCCTGATCGAGCGCAACATCCGTGATGCGCTCAGTCCGGAGCTTGAGAGGGTTATTCAGGAGAACGAGCGCGCAGCGGCGGCTGCAGGTCTGACATTCCCGACCGGAGACGAAGTGCTGGAGAAGGGAAGCGAGACATCATCTGCTGCTGACGATCCTGCACCGGTTTCATCAGCAGGCGCATCCGGCTCGCCGGCGGCATCGCCCGTCGAAAAAGTGGCTCGTGCCCGAATGGAGGAGCCGAATCCATCACGCAGCGCTGCACCTGAACGGAAGCCGGTACCAGCCAGGGAGTCCGTGACATCCCGAACAGCGCCAGTGGTCCCGGAAGTAGTGACTGAAAAACACAGCACGGTGACAGACCCTGTCACCGAAGACAAAAAAGACAACGTTGTTTCTCTTCGTATTGTCGGGCTGGCTAAACGTACCGCTGAAGCACCGGGCAAAGCACCGGTCGTAGCCGATGTATCTGGCAGCAAATCTCCTGCTGGCTCCGTACAACCGATGCCGGATGCTCTCAAAGCCCTGCGAAATCGTCAGCACATATCTGAACCGCCCGTCGCATCACCCCTGAGCATGCTGCACAGGGCGCGTCAGCGTCCTGCCACTTCAGAAGGCGATCAGCAGACCGAAGAAAGCGGTGGCGAATCGATGAACCTGGATATGAAGGTGACGGCACTGCCTGACGGCGGCCTAAGTCTGACGACGGCAGGGAAGTCAGTGACACCGCAATCCCCGGATGAAGCCCACAGCACCCACCGGCAGCTGGCGCAGGAAGAAGAGAACATTTTACTTCACCGTCACGCGGACGACCCGGGTTACGACGAAAACGACCATCACTATTACGAGAGAGAGCCTGAACCATGATGTCAGTCGCCCCAGTAGCGTCAGCCGGCGAGGCTGCAGGCTACTACAGCAATTCCGATAACTACTATTTTCTGGGCAGCCTGCAGAGCCTCTGGATGGGGGAGGGGGCAAAAGAGCTGGGCCTTGAGGGCAACGTTCGTGGCGATGACCTGACGGCCGTGCTCGAGGGGCGTCTTCCGGACGGCTCACGGCTTGGCAAGGAGGTTAACGGACAGCACGTCCACCGCCCCGGTCATGACCTGACCTTTTCCGCACCCAAGAGCGTGTCCATTCTGGCGCTCATCGGCAACGATAAAGAAATGGTCGAGGCGCATAACCACGCCGTCCGCGTGGCGGCCGGCTATGTGGAGAAGCTCATCTCGGCCCGCGACACGAAAGACGGCGTTACGTCCATCGTACACACCGGCAAGATGGTGGCGGCCGCCTATACGCATGATACCTCGCGCAATCTCGACCCGCAGCTGCACACCCATCTGCTGATTGCCAATATGACGGAGTATGCGGGTAAATGGAAAGCCCTGGCCACGGACTATATCCATAACGCAGGCTTTATCGAAACCGTCATGAAGCATCAGGTCACGCTCGGGAAAATTTATCGCAGCGCGCTGCGTGAGCGGGTTGAAGCGCTCGGCCATGAAGTGGAAGAAGTAGGCAAGCATGGCATGTGGGAAATCAAGGGCGTTCCGGAAGAAGTCCGGGACGAATATTCCTCACGGGGCCGGGAAATACAGGGGGCCGTGGGGGCTGAAGCCACGCTGCGCAGCCGGGATGTGGCGGCCAAAGACACCCGCAGAGCGAAAGTTGACCCTTCGCGGATGCGCCTGATGGAGCGCTGGCTGGGACAAATGAAGGAGAAGGGATTTGACCTGAAGGCGTATCAGGAAAGCGTGGTGCCGCGTGATGCAGGTCTTCGTGAGACCGAGCCTCAGCCTTCGCGAGAACACCAGGCTAAGCCTGTTCCTGCCGGGCCTGAACAGGCTTCTCCGCAGACGTCGCCCAGGGCAGAAAAGAGCGTCGACACACCTGCTCAACCCACAGAACGGGAGAGCCTGTCCCGTCAGCCAGTACCACAACAGACTGACACGCTGAGTCAGCCGGCACAGACCGTTCCCGAAAAGACGCCGGCGACCAGGAGCTTTCCTGCAGCGCAGCTGGACACTGAAATCCCCCGCCCGGAACTGGCTGAGGCTGTCCGGCTGGCCATCTCGCAGCTCAGCGACAGTAAAACGCGCTTCACATTTGGTGAGCTGATGATGACTACCGCTGAGCTGAGTGAACGGCTGCCGGAGATTAAGGATATTCGTGTGGCCATCGATGCGGCGCTGAAGGACGGCATGATTGTGCCGCTGGACAGTGAGAAAGGGGTTTTCACCTCCCGTATTCACCTGCTCGATGAACTCTCGATCCAGGCGCTGAGTCAGGAGCATCTCAAATCCACAAAAGTCGTCAGTTTTACCCGCCCGGCGCAGTACGCGCCGGCTGCGCTGGAAGTGGTAGAGAAGGACGCCCTGGTTCTGATGAATGCCCCGTCAGGCGTGGCGGGCATCCGTGACCTGACCGCGCAGCTGGCCGGTATTGCCGGCGCGAACGGTCGAGATGTGCAGGTGCTGGCCAGCTCTGCCGAGCGCGCCATTTCACTGGCGAAATCCGACGATTTGCGGGAACGGATCATCAGCCGTCAGCATGTTCTGAGCGGTGATTTTCACCTGAAACCCCAGAGCACGCTGATTATCGAAGGAGCAGAGCGTCTGGGATTAAAGGAGACGCTGGTTCTGCTGGGCGAAGCGCGCGCGCAGGACGCACAGCTGGTCTTTCTCGACAGTGCAGGGCGGCAGGCGAACGGTAATGCCATGTCCGTACTGGAGTCCGCGGGGGTTGTCCGCTCCCGCCGCACTGAGCCGGCACCCGGGCTGGAGGCCGAAGTGGTCAGTATTCCGAACAAACGCGACCGTTACGAGGCGCTGGCCAACCGGTTTGCAGAGCTGAGCGGAGGAACTGAAAACGTCACCGCCGTCGTGATCGGCCGGCGTGAACAGGCACAGCTGACGGGCCTGGTACGTGAGGCGCTGCAGAACGCAGGGCAGCTGGGCCGCGATGGCGTGGAGATAGAGGCCCGGCAGCCGGTCTGGCTCGACAGCAAAACGCGCCGCATGCCCGGTTCATACCGTCCCGGCATGGTGCTTGAAGATCGCACGGACGCAAAAGAGCGTAAGTCCTATGTGATTGATCGGGTGCATGAGGATACGCGAGTCCTCTCGCTCATCGACGGGGACGGCGTGCTGACCCGGATGAAAATCGGTGATATCAGCGCTGACTGGCGTCTTTTCAGCCGTGAAACCCTCAGCGTGGCCACCGGCGAAAAACTGCTGTCCGTGGCGGGCGACCGCGAGCACAGCCTGAAGGCCAAAGATCGTCTTGAGGTGACCGGGATAAGTGAAAAGGGGATTGAGGTTAAACGGGGGGAAGACACCCTGACGCTGCCAAAAGACCAGCCGCTCTATCTGTCACATGCTTACGTGACCGCGCCGGGCGGACGGGATAACGACACCGGCGTGGTGCTGGCCGCGCTGAACAGCCGCGACATATCGACCCAGACCATGAACTCGCTGGCACAGAGTGGCCACCGGGCGGAAGTGTTCACCGCCGAAGTGCAGGATCGGGCTGAAGCCCGGTTGCAGCGCATGAAGACAAATGCCTCTCCCGTGCAGCTGGTCAGAAACCTGAGCGGACACCAGGACGTCAGTCAGGCGGTGGATTCACTGCATGACAGCGTCCGGACGGACGCGGGACTTGCCGTCTGGCGTGCCATTAACGACCAGCGCACCGTGGTTATCAGCGAGCTGAAGCTCGCGACGGAAGCGCAGAAATATCATCCCGACCTTGAGGCCATCGGGAATGAAATTGGCGCGATGATCAAAAACGGCGAGCTGTTATCCGTATCTGCAGGGGGAGAGCCGGTACTGGTTTCCCGGTCCACCTGGGAGATGGAGAAAGCCATTCTGCGCGTGGTGGAGGAAGGAAAGGGCACGCAGCAGCCGTTGCTGGAACAGGTACCGGAGGCCGTGCTGAACGGCCTGACGGATGGCCAGAAAAAGGCGACCACCCTGGTGCTGGGTACCACGGACCAGTTTATCGGGATTCAGGGCTATGCCGGCGTGGGGAAAACCACGCAGCTGAAGGCGGTGATATCTGCACTGGAGACCTTACCGGCGGACGTTCGCCCGGTGATGACGGGGCTTGCTCCTACGCACCAGGCAGTGAAAGAGATGAGCGACGTCGGTGTACGGGCGCAGACAATCAAATCCTTTGTCGTTGAGCATGACCAGGCGACGGCCGCAGGCGGGAAGCCTGACTATAAAGGCCAGGTGTTTCTTATCGATGAGTCCTCAATGGCAGGCAACCAGGATACGGCGGCACTGTTCCAGGCCATTGCCAGCGGCGGCGGTCGCGCAGTCTCGATGGGGGATATCGACCAGTTTGAAGCGGTCGACGTGGGCGCGCCGTTTAAGCTGATGCAGGAGCGAAGCCCGATGGATGTGGCCATCATGAAGCAAATCGTCCGTCAGAAAGACTTGCAGCTGCGCGGTGCCGTTCACGACATCATTGATAACCGGATCGATGCGGCCCTGCAGCGTATTGAAACCCAGACGGCTGACCGCGTTGCGCGTAGCGCTTCAGCCGCGCTCCCGGAGAGTGCCATTCAGGAAACGGAGGCGCCCGTTAACGATATCGTGGAGGACTGGACGGACCGGACGCCGGAGGCCCGGTCCCGCACGCTCATCATTGCGCAGCTGAACGCCGACCGTAAGGCGATAAATGCCGGCATTCATGCCGTGCTTGCTGCGCGGGGGGAACTTGGAGAGAAGGCCATTAAGGTGCCCGTGCTCGATAAAATCACCCATACCCGCCATGAGTTCAACAAAACAGAGGCCTGGGAAGCCGGGATGGTGGTTAAACGCGGCGATCGCTACCAGGATGTGCTGGCCGTTGACCGTAACGGCAGCACGGTGACGGTACGTGATGAGGAAGGGAAGATTGGTCTGGTTTCACCGAAGGAGCTGATCACCGGTGACGTGCAGCTGTTTCGCCGCAGCGAGATGGAAGTCCGTTCCGGCGATCTGCTTAAGTTCACTGCGACCGATCGCGAACAGGGGCAGATGGCCAACCAGCGCTATACGGTGGAGTCGGTCAGCGAGGAGGGGAATATCCGTCTGAAGGGGGAGAACGGTCGCGTCACCATCAATCCGGAGAAGGTCCGGGCGCAGCAGCATCTCGACTACGGATGGGCCGTTACCGGCTACGGCGCACAGGGGGCAAGTAGCGATTATGTCATTGCGCTTGAGGGCACGAAAGACGGGCGTAAGGCGCTGGCTTCCCGTCGGGCCTTCTACATCTCAACTTCCCGCGTCAAGGAGCACGTCCAGATTTACACCGACAATAAAGCGGACTGGGTTAAGGCGATAAAAACGCCGGAGCGTGATATCAAAACGGCGCACGATGCGCTGGCGCCTGAAACGCAGCGTAAACAGGCGAAAGCCATCTGGGCAATGGGGCAGCCGGTGAAGAAAACGGCCATCGGTCGCGTCTGGGTGCGCCATCAGGGCATGCAGGATGCGTCACTGACGGCAAAAATCATCCCGGCCACCCGGCGTTTTCCTGAACCGGCGCTGGCGCTGCCGGTGTATGACAACAATGGCAGGAGTGCGGGCCTGGCCCTGGTTTCCCTGGTTGCCAGCCCGGAAGGACGGATGACGCAGGGGGAGACCCGGATGGTCATGACAGAACGTGCCCGTGGCGCCGTGCTGCAGCGGAGTCAGTCCGGAAACACGATTGTGACCAGCGACCTGACGGCTGCACTCGATGCAGTACGAAATAATCCAAAGGACGGCGTGGTCTGGCAGACGGGAAATGAGTCACTCTCGACACATCTGTTAAAAGTCAGTGGCGGAATTATCAGGGCAGAGGAAGAGGGACTCGCTCAGCACGTTATCGGCAAAGAAAGCGAAATTGTACTTCCGGCAAAAACCGTGCTGCACGAAGCCCTGGCGGAAACTGCTGATCTTAAGGCAGCGCTGGCACAGGAAGAAGAAAGACGACAGCAAGATGAACCAGGTATCAGTAAGGCATTGATACAGGAGAATGCGCCCAAAGATGAGCAGGAAAAATACTCGATTCCGGTTGAGGATACGGTGCGCATCAGGCCTGACATGATCGCTGACAATCAGAGCACAGAACCACATAAACCCGAACACTGGAAGGTGAAACAGATAGCGGACAGGGACAGTAGCATGGCGAAGGACGTGGGAAGAGTGGACGGTCGCGATAATGTAGCGGACAAATCCCTTTCTGACCGTGAGCAACATATGGCGTCACGTATGGGCAGACAGCTGGTCAACAGTGAGAGCGATATCGTCCGTCAGCCAGACAGTAGTGAGCGTGGAAGGATGCCGGAGCGCGAAGAACAGACACTCACCCGAACCATTCAGAAAGAACGTTAATCTCACTTTTAACCACGAGAATCAGACAATGAAAGCAAACAAATTAGCAGCATTTATAGTTACAACATACATTGGCTTTATTTCAACGGCACACGCTTCAGCCCCTCAGCCATTATTCAGCCCGGAGCAGGAGGCACGTATCGGCGAAATCGCTGCCGACTATCTGGTTTCTCACCCGGAGATTCTGGTGACGGTCAGTCATAAACTGCAGGAACAGCAGGAGGCACGTAAGCAGAAGATGTTTGCACTCAGCGTAATGGAGAATCAGGCGAACCTTCTGCATGATCCGGACACACCGGCTTACGGGCCTGATAACGCAAAGGTCGCGGTGATTGAATTCTTTGATTACCAGTGCGTGTTCTGCAGTCGCTTCGCGCCGGAGCTGGAGAAGGTTATGAAAGCGCAGCCGGACGTCCGCTACCTCTTTAAGGAGTGGCCAATATTTGGTGGTCGCTGGGAAGCTTCACTGCAGGCAGCGCAGCAGGGGCTGACGGTCTGGCAAAAGAAAGGGCCGCAGGCCTATGTCACCTATCACAATGCCATCTACGCCACCGGCCATAATGAAGGCAAGCTGACGGCGGAGGATATTCACGGAGCAGCGTCAAAGGCGGGACTGACCACCCCAGCTCCTGGCGACCATACCGCATCCCTTGAGAAAAACAGTAACTTGGCTGAGGCGATGGGACTCACCGGAACGCCGGGGATTATCGTCATGCCCGTTAGCGGAGCGACTCCTGACACCATCACGGTTTTCCCGGAAGCCGTTACCGCTGAAAGACTCCAGGCAGCAATCCGGAAAGCCTCACGCGCACAGTGACCCCGGTCCTGTAGATCGTCTCCCGCCAGAGGCTGATCTTCAGATTCCGCGCGTAAATGCCATCTTCCCGTTCCGTTCTCCTGCGCTTCCTCGATCAGGCCTGCCGGCCTGATACTGCGGCGAGCGCTGCCGGTTAAACGTCCCTTCAGGACAATTAGCACGCAAACAATGAACGCTAATCTGGCCTGACATCTGGAAATATTGCCAGCGAGAAGGTAGTATTCGGATCGTCAGCGATCGTCTTGTGGTGGGACAGATTGTTGATTCAGATTACTTTTGTGACCTAACTCAAACTGACGGTTTGACTGCTTTGTGGTGAGGCAGGTGGGTGGCAGAAGATGGTTTTACGGAAGAAATGCGGACTTCCGGAAACAAACAGGGACAGGACGTGTCCAGTAAAACGTTCAGGAGCAGGTGACGGGATTTCCCGGAGCCTGAATGCACAAACCCCCCGATATCTGCTACGAACTTGGCGGAACGTCAGATATCAGGGGGTCCAAAAGCAGGCGCGTTGCCTGTGAAGGATTATAACGCATGCACCATAGAAAACAACACCCGGCCGCCATAAGAACAGGCCGCCGTGAATGACAAGCAGATTTCTGTTCACTGGTCTGAGCTTCCGGCCGAAGAGTTAATCCGTTTCTGGCAGGACGTCGATGCCGGCACACAGGATAATTTTCTTACTGAGCCGGTCAAAAAGCGGACCCGCCGTAAGCGCGGTGAACACTCCACAAAAGCCAAATGTGAAAACCCGTCCTGGTTCCGTCCTGAGCATTATAAAAAGCTCTCCGGGGAACTGGGGCATGCCTACAACCGTCTCGTGATGTTCGACAAGCGGACCGGCCGCCCCAGACTGCGTGTTCACGTTTCCCGTCACCCCCTTTTTGTCACGGGTCGCCGTAAGGCAGGACGCAAATATGGTTTCCGGCCGGAACGCCGGAGCCTGATCGACTCCCTCTGGCCCCTGCTCATCAGTTCCTGTGATGGCGGCAAGCATACCGTCGGCATGTGTATCTCCAGGCTGGCCAGAGAGTTAAGCCCGAAGGACGGTAAAGGAAATGTCATCCCGGAAACGGAGGTGACAGTGTCACGCTTATCCCGCCTGATTGAAGAGCAGGTACGCTTTGGTGTGCTTGGGCTGGCGGAAGAGCGCACCTGGGATCGTGAATCCCGCTCCTGGCTGCCGACCTATGTCTATATCACCCACCTGGGATTCCAGATGCTGGGCGTCAATATGGACAAGCTGTTTAAGGAGCAGGATAAGAAGCTCCGTCAGAGCGCCGAGCGCGAGCAGCTGATCCGGGACGGGGTGATTAACGAACATGATGATGTTCAGCCCCACTCCGCGCGTAAATGCTGGTCTGCCCGTAAGCGCCGTGAAGCACTGATTTACCGTCGTAAAAAAGGCGCTGAGCGTAAACGTGCTAATAACCTGATAAAGCTGCCGGTGGATGAACGTCTTCATGCCATGGAAAAATGGGTTTTCAAAACCCTTCCTCATGATGAGGCGTACTGGTGTACGCCGGAACGACTGACACAGCTGGCGATTCAGCATCTTTACCAGCTGGACCTGGCGCTGTCACCGCCGGACTAGCCGCGACATACGGCACATCATCTCCCTCTGTTCACATGCCCCTCGCCGGGGCTTCTGGTGCTGGTTTTTCCCGGAAAAATTGAGCGTTTTTTGTTCCCGCCACCCGGTCGGGCGGCATTTTCTGACGCAGACGCATTACCCTGATGGCCTGGAATACCGATGAATTCTTTTTTCCACAGAAATCCGCAAACGAATAAGTCACCTTTTCCGGAAAGGAAAAAAACAGAACCCGCAATTTAATCTAACCCCCTTTTTTTATCGCTCTGTTCATTTCATTCCAGAGTAGATCTTTGTCTTCCGCCACTCTGTGGATAATTAAAAAGGCCTTCGCATGCAGCGGCCTCACGGCCGCGCGCTCAGATGAAAATCAAAAGTACCTCCCGTCGCGGGCGACGGGCACCGTTCTGGCCAGAACCTGACACCGTCTCCTGGCCGACCCCTGCTAAAACGACGCCGCCCCGGCCCGAAAGGCCGGAACCCCCTCGCTTTAAGAGGGATGTTGTAACTAGAATTCAGCGTGGCTGCGGGAAAAGTGACGGTGAGAACTGCGTACACGCTCGTAAGCGCCTGACGGCGCTAACGCGGAGATACAGGCCGCAAGCGGCCTCACTCCGACCGCGCAAATCAAGTCATGTGCAGCTGTAAGCGGTTATGGCTTAGCAGGAAAGGGGGTGGGCAAGGCAGAAACTATCAATCCGAAACGGCTGACGCCGGTCACGACGCCCCTTACCGGCAGCAATCAGTTCAGCACCTGCTGGCGTCTCCATGCCGCTAAGCGGCATAATGCCCGGAGCTATAATGTCGAAAATACACACTGCGGAGGGGAACGTATGGACTATTCAGACACCTTTATGCGCCAGCATGAGGAGATGTGTCAGGTGGTGGGCAGTATCGTTTTTTCACTGGTTGAAGCCGGACATGACTCCACAAGCGAAAACATCATCACCGTACTGCGCAACGGGCTGGCTGAAAGCGGTAAATGGGAGCCAGACCAGGTCCTGTATCTCCAGCTGGCCATTGACTTGCTTGAGCAGGGACGCATCATCCCGGGGAAACGATAACCCCCGGGGCTGTGCACCTCTCACCAGACATGCATCAGGATGAGCAGTATCAGCAGGTGACCGGCATAAGCGATGTAGAAAAAATGCCGGGGCATAAAACGTGGACAGCCATCCGGACACAGCTGAATACTCAGTGAAACGGCCATCAGGGGGAGAACCAGTGTGGGAAGCATGGCGAATAACAGCGTTTCTGCCGGCAGACTCAGCAGATGTGACAACCCGTTCAGGCTGCACAGCGACAGCCCGGACACGATCACTCCCGTGTGCTGCACGCCAGGTGTCTTCCCGCCTGTAACCATCACCAGACCGCCGGCCAGCATCAGGCCTGACAGCCCGTAGCTGGCCGGACTCAGCGGCCAGACCAGGATGCCCAGTAGCAGAATACCTGCCATCAGTCCTTTTTTCCCGTACCGGTACTGAAGGGCAAGCAGCTGCGTGACGCCCGCGAACACGAACAGGATGTTCAGTGCCCACCAGGGCTGATGTCCGGCAAAAGCCAGGCTGAAGACCGGCTGGGTGAACGCTGCCCATATCCACAGCCGGTTTGCCCTCTTCTGAAGCCGTTCTGGTGTGCACTGCACGTTCATCGCCCAGATAAGCGTGAACAGGGGGAAGGCCATCCGGCCAAGCGCATACATCAGGGGTTCCGGTGTCGTCAGCAGCAGGGTATTGACGTGGTCGATGAGCATGGCACCCAGCGCCAGCACTTTGACCATATCCAGTGCGGCAGGACTGATTTTCCCTGGTGTCTGAAGGGGGTGAAGAAGGTCGGAAACTACTTGATTCATTACGTGTACTCTCCTGACGGCACGCCGTCAACAGCCAGCCCTGGACATGATGCCAGAATGCCCTGCCCGTCTGTGACGTTACGCGAACCTTTAATTTTTCCAGAATTTTGCGCGTGGCAAATTCTGATTTATCACGCAGCACGCGCATGGCACCTGCCACATCCTTATTCTGAATACAAAGACTTAAAATATAAAAATCGTTCATGCCACCCTCATCACAATAATATTATTATCGGCAGAAGGTGTAATATATTCAGACCAGGCCGCGCTGTTCTTTGTTAAATTTTATGTCATAACATAAATCATTATATGTTATCTGACCATGACCTCCCTGCCGGCCAGTTAACCGGTATTCCCGCCAGTTCACACAACCAGTCCATATCCCTGTCCATGACTTCATCTGATAAACCGAACTGGGACGCCATCGCTCTCCAGTGGAGGATCATGCCCCTGAGTATGCCCAGTTCACTTTCGCTGAGCAGAACCCTGCCCTGAATACCCGTGATGGTTTCTATACTCATTGCTGTGATATTCATCAGATCGCCATAGGCGATTTTGATTTTGTGTGAGGTGTTTTTCATATTTATCATCTCGTTCAAAAATGACATTAGTTATGGAAAGTGTATGAGTTATTGATTAACCATAAAAACATACCAGCAGTATATCAAAATAAACACCACGCTGATTAAATTAATATCACCTGATTGAATTTTCATAATGACATTTAAGTCTGCCATGCGTTTTTATCTCAGTGAACTTCCAAAAATAGATATTACCGAAGGATATAAAAAGGTGTGCTTACGCGGCCGGGTGTAATTAACCGACTTAATGATATGCAACGCTATATGGGGTCGTCTCAGAAAACGG
>NZ_JADCKW010000047.1:0-2178 GCF_014982155.1 Enterobacter cloacae complex sp. P16RS2
TGAGTCACGGATAAGCGTTATATCCCGTTCTTCTTCGGTGCGTTTTAGCTGCGCCCGGAGTTTCAGGATCTCGCTTTTGGCTTCCAGTAAATCCCGGGCATGCTGTTCGCTGTTATCAGGTTTAATAGCCCGTAGCCACTTGTAGAGGCTGTGTGCAGAAACGCCCAGACGGTCAGATACTTCGGCAACGGAATAACCGCGTTCCGTTATTTGACGGACGGCTTATTCCTTAAATTCAGGTGTAAATCGTGGTGTGCCCATACGCTCCTCCTATGCTCAAACTATAGGGCAGGATCGTCTACCGGGGTGGGGTCAGTCCAGAAATAATGGAATCCGAAAGTTCTTCTGGATGGAAGTTCGGGGAGAAAGTCAGGTTGATTTGTGGCTCTTCTGCGGTTCGGGGTATTCGCACGCAGCAGGAAGAGCCGGTTGAGTCTCATCTGTTTACGCAAAGCGCAAACGGCGACTGCAGGTTTCCTATCAGCCAGCCATTACTTGTAGGCTCTATCTTAAGCTGGCGAACGGTGCCTTCAGGAACGTAAAAGAAGCTGCTTTTGAAACTTTCATCATCAGCAGTATCGCGTGGATTTTTAACGTAGCGTGTATCGGTCAGTGAAATCTCACCCGGCCTGTTCATCTCATAGTTAAAGAGAATTGTACGTGAGATGACATTAACACCTTTGTATGACTGGATATTACCCGACAGGACAGCCTGACCATCGTGGTTTTTATCCAAACGGAAAACAAACTCCAGCGTAGCGATGAAATCAGGTTCATGGTGGTTATAACGTACTATTGTGGAACAGTTTACATTTAACGCACTCTGTTTTTGATGCATGTGAACATAGAACCAAACCGATAACGCCAGGATGATGATTAAAATTACGGCCAGCCCCCCTGTTTTTTTATTAATTGCGTTCATAACCACTCCAGTAGTTATTGAGGCAGGAAATGTATTTGTCGTTTCTTGACGTACATCGACTGATGAAAGCTCGTCCCTTGTTGCCGTAAAGATATGACTCAGAAACCTGATACAAAAATGAAGTTCCGTCCAGACAGTCAATTCCATTGGCCTTTGCCAACTCGATGAACAAGTCTTTTTTTTGTTCAGAAAGTGATGCGGAGTTTCTTTGTACAGTGTATACAGGACACGAACCATAGTTAAAGAGAAAATAAGTCTTCAAATCTCTTACCTGAGCCAAATCTTTTGATGGAACTCTAAGCCCTAATGTAATTAAGGTTGCGCTAATTAAAACGACTGCCAATGCCAATGCGAGAGGTAATTTTCTATATCTAACTCGCATCGGAGAGCGTTGTTTTACTATTTGAGCGTCATTTTTTTCATCTTGCAATCGAGACTCATCCTCAGAAGTGGGTTGAGTCAAAACCCTTACCTCGACATCACTATTAAACATAAAACCAACGCGAGGCACCGTAGTAATACACTCTTCGACAATCCCAAACTGTACGAAATGTTTTCTAAGCTCCGAGATGTATTTGTTTAGCGTGTGGCTAGAAGAACGGAGACCATGAGCATCCCAGACGCTATCCAGAAGTTCATTTCGCGTCAGAACCTGACCATGCTTTTCCAGAAGACATGCAAGAAGTCTGTTCATTGTCAGGGTCAGAATGACAGTAGAGCCTTCGTCTCCAGATGGCCATATAGCACCATCTTCCGATCGATAGAAAACCCTATTGTCAATCATGAAAACCATCTCTGACTCCTTATCCATGATGGTAATTGAATGGTCTTTCTCGTTTCTCCAACTTACGGAAAACCATCAGTTTCTTTGTTTTCATCCTAGCACAGCCAGGCGCGACAGCAGCTCCATCAGTTTTATTGCTTGTAAATTAACGAAAAGTCAGGATATTGATTTGTATTTAAACAAATTCACAATACATCTATCTACATGGCGTTTTTGGTTGATAGGATTATTCGCAGAAGTGAATGAGCAGGTTCTTATTCTTCAGGAGCAGTCATCCGACCTACCGCCATTCACAGTACCGGGAACGAAGAGACACCTCGGGTAGCTAATCCAGTAGATAAGGAGCGACATCAAAATGATAAGCACCAAAATGCTCATGAAGGCAGAACGTTTCTTCATCAAAGCACGCACATTGATTAGAGAAACGATCTTAACTGCGGAACTAACCGATGTGAAGTGGTCAACAAAAACT
>NZ_JADCKW010000048.1:0-8652 GCF_014982155.1 Enterobacter cloacae complex sp. P16RS2
GAAGATGGGGGCGCTGGGGTTAGCCGGTGCTGCCGGCTACGGACTGAAACAGGTCGCTTATGGATTTCGGGAGGCATCCCGTCAGGCCTATAATCTTGATGTCTCGGCAAAAAATGCGGGAATGCGCGTTGACGATTTTACCCGACTTTCCGGGGCAATGCGTATTCTTGGGGCAGACAGCGAGAGCGCTAATGCATCAATAGAAGGTATTTTCAAAGCATTCAATGAGGCTGCCAGTGGTAAAAACGAGGGGGTTATGGCAGCGATGGCGCAAATTGGTGCTCAAATCCAAAAAAACAGCGATGGTTCAGTAAATACCCTTAAAACACTGGAGTCTATCGCAAAAATTTTTCCAACCTTGCGACCTGAACAGCAGAAGTCCGCCGCTGATGCACTTGGGCTGACGCCCGAATTGCTGGCGCTAATGCGTGACGGTGAGCGCATGAAAAAGCTGCTGGCGAAATCGGATGAATTTGGTCTGACTGTGGATCCGGCACTAAATCAGCAATTGAGTGAAGTGAACGGCACTATGAATGAGCTCAGCGCATCCTGGGATGGTCTGTGGCAACGTTCAAAAAACAAGGCACTTAAGACCATTCTTTCGGATGGTTCAGTCAAAGACGGCCTTGAAGGTGTTACCGATCTGTTCACTAATGGTGATTTTACTGGGCTGTCTCATGCTCTCGGTTTTATCAACAGCAATGATGCTGAGAAACTACGGCGCATTCAGAACGATAAGGAACTTTATAACAGCTTACCCCGCAGTGAACGTGGGCAGGTTGACGCGGGTTTCATGACTGATGCTGTAAGAAAGCGGTACGATGCGAATTACCGCGCGACCGATTCTGCGATTCAATTGCAGAATGACTTATCCGCTATCAGCCAGCCACAATCCAACGTTGCACGCGGCAATGTTCCTTACGGGGAAACAAGGAATAACGCAATTGGCTTCAGAAATAATAATCCCGGTAATTTGAGGGCTGCAGCAAACGCAACGGGTAAAAATGGCGGATTTTCTACCTTTGCGAATGATGCCGACGGAAGAGCTGCAATGGCGAGACAGCTGATGTTGTATGGTGACAGGGGGAATAATACTCTGGATGGGATTATTCATACCTATGCTCCGCAATCAGAGAATAATACTCGTGCATATATTGATTCCGTATCAAAAAGTACTGGGTTTGGAGCGCAGCAGCGTATTAATCTCCACGATCCTGATGTGTTAAAAACACTGATGGCAGCAATGATTAAACATGAAAGCGGAGCACAGCCGTATACCGAAAATGAACTGAGCGATTCTGTCCGGACGGCCATCATTGACGATCGGTGGAAGGGTTTACGTAGCCCGGAAGTTCTGGCTCAACAGCGATATGATATTATCTCAGGTTCGCAAACTGGAAATCGTGACTCCAGCACTCTTAGTAACCCGAGTGATGAAACTGATATTCTCTCAGGTTCGCAAACTGGAAATCGTGACTCCAGCACTCTTAGTAACCCGAGTGATGAAACTGATATTCTCTCAGGCTCGCAGAACAGAAATCGGGAATCCATCATTCTGAGTGATACGGGTAAGAAAAGTGATGAAAGTGTACTCGGCGACAATCTGGCTAAGTCTCTTAAAGAGGCAATGTCAGAACAACCACTTAAGCTCGAAATCACAATGGTTAATGATAAGGGTGAGCGAAAAACCTATAATGCGGAAAATAATGGCAGAATAACAACGGCCATGAATTACTGATCACTGTCGTCATTTCGTTAAGGAAGAAGTTATGAATGAAAAAGTTTTTGGAGCAAAAGCCATTTAGACTCCAAAGGTTTTTGCGCTTGTTTACCTGGTAATTGGCATTTTCCTCGTTTTTTCTGTTGTCTCAATGAATTTCACGGCGATTACGATATCGGTGGTAAGTGCATTGCTTTTACGTGTGCTTTATGAGTTCCTAATGAACTCATTCAAGGCGTCTGAGCATCTTTACAGGATCGCCGAATCTCTTGACCGTAATGGATCCAGCGATAAATAGATAAGTCATTTCAGTGCATATGTAAACCGCCGACATGGCGGTTTTTTTATTTCCGGAGGCGTGATGCCGTCAATTATCCAGGACGCAATAACTTCTCTTTTGGGGGGAGATACCAGCGATGACTGGCAGGGGCAGTTACGGCCCAGCTCATTCAGAGGTGTGCCATTTGCAATTGTTGCTGAGGAAGGGAGCCACGGCCGACGCCAGGCGGTACATGAATATCCCTACCGTGATACAGCCTGGATAGAGGATATCGGGCGGGCAACACGGCGATTTGTTATTCGCGGTTTCTTGATCCAGAACAGCCAGGTTTACGGCGGCGGCGATGCTATCACGCAGCGCCAGTCACTGATTGAAGCCTGTGAACAAAAAGGTAGCGGTACGCTTGTCCATCCGACACTGGGCGAATTAACGGTTTCCATCCCTGAGAATGGTTTGCGTATTTCCGGTTCGATGGAGAACGGGCGAGTATTTGAATTTACCCTGATGGCAATTGAATCAGGGCTTAAAGTGTTTGCTGTCACGGGCAGTACCGTTGCAGGCGCCACGGTGAAAACCAACTATCTGAAACTGGTCAGCACTGCTGTGCTGAGCACGATTGCCAGAGTTAAGAGTGAAATCCGCGGTGTCACACAGGCTATAAACACCATCAGAGGCACGGTCACGTTCTGGACTAACATGGTTGACAGCACCATCAGTCAGGTCACGAATCTCAGCAATGTCCTGAACTCCACGTTCGGGAATACCCGGTACGGACGTTACAGTAAAGGCTCTGTGGGCGGTAGTTCCTCTGCTGTTGCTGGCAAATCGTCAGTTGCTGATGTGGATGATGAGAGAGCACTGGCTGACAAGGTAACAGCCCAGTCGGTAATGGACCGGAAAAATGTTACCGACAGGTCGAGCCAGCTTAGCAGCTCCAACACACCTGATGAGTTTGTCCAGGGCGTCGCCGACGTGGTAAACGCAATTCTTAACAGCGCCGGCAGCGTTAATGACCGAATCACAGCGCTGGAAAAACTGGCTAATTCAATCAGCACGGAGTACCAGCAGTCCGACAGCAGCAAAGCGATTTCGGCGACCATGAACACGCTGATTGTTGTGCTATGTACTGGTGCCATGACCAGTGCCGCTGCGGACTCCAGACCAGCCAGTACAGACGAGGCAGAAGAGTTAACTCAACGAGTTTCTGTGCAACTTGATACGGCGCTGGTTCTGGCTGGAGACCGCGCGGACGATGATATGTATAACGCGCTTCTCGCCGTCAGATCGGCATTCCTTTCTACGATGAGTGAGCGTGCTTCTGGTCTGAGCGAGCTTCTGCAGGTTACTACCGCTCAGCCGCTTCCGGCGCTGACGCTGGCAAACCGATTATACCAGGATGCCACCCGTGCAGATGAACTGGTACAGGAAGCGCGCGTACCGCATCCGGCGTTTATGCCGACAACCATGAAGGTACTGAGGCAATGAATGCAGACAGCGATCTGGATGTTGTTTCTTTGACGGTCGACGGCAAAATCATCGAGGGGTGGGATTCTGTCCGGGTAACGCGGGGTATTGAGCGTTTTCCCTCTGATTTCGATCTTGGGCTAATGGATTACTTCCCTGGCAACGAAGATCGTCAACTCGTTGAAGAGGGAATGTCTTGTGAAGTTCGTATCGGAGATGATCTGACACTGACGGGATATGTTGATGACTGGGAACCCGCACTATCGCGCTCCCGCCATGAGGTCCGCGCCACGGGCAGGAGCAAATGTCAGGACCTGGTGGATTGCTCAGCCGAGTGGCCTAACAACGTCATCAATGCCAGTAATGCGCTTGAAATTGCTTCTCGCCTGGCATCCTACTACGGCATCACCGTAACCACGGATGTTGATGAACTTGTGAAGGTACCCCAGTTCACTCTGAACTGGGGTGAGTCTCCGCAAGAAGTCATCGATCGGGTGGCCAGATGGTCTGCTCTGCTTTACTACGATCAGCCCGATGGAAACCTGTTACTGACCCGGGTGGGAACACGTCGTGCGGCAAGTGGGATAGCCGAAGGGGTAAATGTCGAGCAGGCATACTACCGCAAATCGATGGCTGACAGGTTTTCAGATTATGTCGGTGTATCAATGAGCGTTTCTCCAATTGCAGGGTATTCGCCTGATACGGCCTATGACGCTGTGACTCTGGCAACGGCGAGAGATCCGGAGGCCGCCCGCATGCGGTACCGAAAACATATATCGATTGTGGAAAGTACCCTGATGGCTACTCAACAGGCACAAAGTGCGATCGACTGGGAAATGAACCGGCGGTACGGACGTTCAAAACAGCTCTCGGTAACCATCGATTCCTGGCGGGATAAAGACGGGAAACTGTGGGAACCAAACACATTGATCCCCGTTGATCTTCCCACCTTACGGTTGCCGAAGACTGAATTGCTACTGGCAGAAGTCACCTATATGCGCGATGACTACGGCACCCATGCACGCATGACGCTGATGCCGCCTGAAGCATTCTCCGTTCAGCCATATGCCTTCTACCAGAACCTGGCGGGATTCAATACATGAAGCAACTATTTAAACATGCAGCGACCAGGATCGCCGGCATGCTGGGGATTGGCCGGATCACGGCTATGAAAGATGGTGGGGTGGTGCAGTCTATCCAGTACCAGACTCCGCTGGAGGTGGCCAGCGCTCCGCGGATGGCAGAATTTGGCTTTTCATCCGGCCTGCCGTCAGGGACTGACGTGGTTCTGGCTTTTATTGGCGGTGATCGTTCCAGCGCGGTGGTAATTGCGTCCAACCATCAGGGGTTCCGTCATACAGGCCTGAAAGCGGGCGAAACGGTCATGTATAACCAGTGGGGCCTTAATATTCTCCTGACGGAGAAGGGGATCTTCCTGGATGCAAAGGGCCAGAATGTTGAGGTCAATAACGCCACTAACGTGACCATCAATGCCAGCCAGGGGATCCTTGCAAATACCCCGATCCTGAGGTGCACGGGTGACATTGTTGATAACTGTGAAACCAATACCCGAACACTGAAAGAGCTGCGGGATGCACATAATGACCATGATCATGTGGTTAAAAATGCCCAGAGTGGCAATGACAATATCCGCAGCCAAAAAACAGAGGATCAGGTGACATGAGTGACATCGCTTCATTCTGGAATGTGGATGAGATGTTTGCTGACTGGCAGAAAGGGCTGGGTGAACTCACCACGGGGAACGATTTACAGACTGCAATACTGGACAGCCTGTTTACCGACAGGCTGGCGCGCGCTGACGATGATTATGAGGATAGCGATCGCCGCGGCTGGTGGGGGGATTCCGGGGAGGAATCCCAACTGGGATCCCGGCTGTGGCTGCTACGGCGGAAAAAACTGACCCCGGATGTAGCAAAAAAAGCGGAGGAATACTCGAGTGAAGCGCTCAACTGGTTAAAGGTTGATGGCGTTGTCAGCGAGGTTATTCCTGTTGCAAGGATCGTCCTGCCTGACCGGCTCAATCTCATTATCCGCTATCAGGCACCGGGGAAGGACTGGCAGGAATTCAGGTTTTACTGGATATGGGAGCAACGTTAATATGTCGTTTAAACGACCGACGCTGAGCGAACTCCGCGACGGAAACCGGAAATTTATGCAGGCGGAGCTTGAGGATGTTGGTGCGCTCCTGCGCTTCGCGAACCTGAAGGTACTGGCTGACATGGATGCGGGGATGGGGCATCTGCATTACGCCTACCTTGACTATATTGCCCTGCAGACAAACCCGTTTACCTCTACCGATGAGTATCTCGCCGGGTGGATGGCCCTTAAGCAGGTATTCAGAAAACCAGCTGCAGCGGCGAAGTCGCCTGCGGTACAGGCTAGTGGCAGTGTTGACTGTATTATCCCTGTTGGCTCGATCATTAACCGCGGGGACGGATACCAGTACCGGACGGATGCAGATCTTAAAATTCAGGCAGATGGATTTGGTATCGTCGCGGTGACGGCCATACTGCCGGATATTACCAGTGATGTAACGGGTGGAGGCGCGCGCGGTAACGCTGATGCCGGGACCATAATGACCCTGGACGCGAATATTGCTGGCGTGGATCCACAGGTAACGTTACTGTCCGCTGCGACCGGCGGAGCCGATATTGAAACGGAAGAGGATTTTCGCAGTCGTGGCTTGCTGGCATGGCAGAATCCGCCTCAGGGTGGAAGCGACGCCGATTATAAAAAATGGGCGCTTGAGGTTTCGGGCGTCACCCGCGCGTGGGTAAAGCGGCGTCTGAACGGGGCCGGGACCGTTGGCGTGTATATCATGTGTGATCGGAATGACAATGGTGGGTTTCCGGTCGGTACCGACGGAATATCCCAACTTGAGGACTGGGGGGCTGTTAAAGCCACCGGAGACCAGCTCGCTGTCGCCGACCACATCTATCCGCAGCAGACAGACACTGCCATTGTTTTCGTATGTTCCCCGATCAAGAAAGTCATCAATATTGAAATCTCTGGGATCAAAAATGCCGACAGCACCACAGTTCAGGGGATAAAAGACGCGCTGACGGCGCTGTTTTTTGATGAAGCTAACCCTGATGGTTCTGGGAAAGTTTACCTCTCTGATATTAACGGGAGTATCGGCGGTGTTAGCGGCACGACGGGCTATATTCTTAACTCTCCGACGGCCAATATCACCTTTGCTGTTGGCGAAATTCCGGTGCTTGGCGGGGTTAATTTTGTATGAGCCTCTTTTCAAAAAATGATTATGCCGGTGCGCTTGGTGCGCTGCTACCGACGGGCAGGGCGTGGCCCCGGTCGCAAAGAACGGTACAGGCTGCGGTATTACGGGCACTGGGCAGCGCGTTTCAGCGTTCTGACAACGATGCGCAAAGCCTGATTACTGGTGCTTTTCCCCCTACAGCGACGGTAATGTTGTCAGAATGGGAAAGCTCTCTGGGGTTACCAGATGATTGTGCGATTGGTGAATCCGGTGGCGTCAGCGATCGCCAGCGCGCCGTGGTGGCAAAGTTAATCAGCACCGGCGGCCTGAACCGCGATTATTACATCCGGGTGGCTGCAGCTCTTGGTTATACCATCACTATCACACAGTTCCGGCCCGCTATGAGTGGCATGTCAGTATGCGGTGATGCGCTTAACGGTGACGAGTGGCCATTTACCTGGCGGATAAATGCGCCACAAACAACGATCAAGTATTCGCTTGCTGGCGCGTCCTACTGCGGAGATCCGCTCGCATCGTGGGGCAATAAACAACTGGAGTGTTCAATCAACAAAATTGCCCCATCCCATCTGAACATCATTTTCAATTATTCATAACTGATATTTCCCCCTCTGATTTTATCGCTTAACACTAAGTGAGGATTAACTATGCTCCGAATCGGGCAAGTCGAAGCCACTGCAACGCAGGATGGCAAATATACTGATGGAAGTGTTGCTGGTGGTATTGCCGCAACGAGGCTGCGGGCAGCAGCGTTTAATGCCATGCAGGAAGAGTTAGCGCATATCGTAGAGTCAGCAGGATTGGCGCTCGACATTAACGATATGACTCAGGTTTTAAAAGCCATTCAAAAACTCACACTGAGCCGTGCAAACCCATTTGCCGATATCAAATCAGATGGTGCAGCGGCGATTTCTACGGCTCTCACAAACCTTGGTTTGGGAGAAGCGGCTAAAAGGAATGTAGGGACAGGGGCGAATCAGATTCCCGACATGTCGAGCTTTACAAGTGGCACTGGTTGGGCATCTTTACCCGGTGGGACGATTATCCAGTGGGGAATTGCACTGTCTGGACAAATTGGCGATCCGCAACTCAATAATTTCCCAATCCCTTTTACGAATTACAGCACAGTTCAGCTTGTCGCCTCGTATGATAACGTGGGAGTTCAGAATGAGCCTTATAGCTTTGCAGTTCAACCTGTCAGCAATACTCAGTTCAAATTATTAAATTCAACATCATCCCCATCAGTTATTTACGCTCGATGGATCGCCATTGGGAGATAATTAAAATGAATAAATATTTATATGATGCCAGAACAAATGCTTTCTATCCGATAGCGATGAAAGAGATTTATGAATCAAATGGAATTAAATTCGATAATGTTAATGAAGTGGATGAAGAGCTGTTTATTGAGTTTTCAGGTGAACCACCGAAAGGGAAAATCCGCATTGTCGGTGAAGATGGATTTCCTGCATGGGGTGATATTCCTCCGCCAATGCCTGAGGAACAGATTGCCGCAGCCGAATTGAAAAAGCAGCAATTGATTAATCAGGCCAACGAATATATGAATAGCAAGCAATGGTCTGGTAAAGCGGCTATTGGTCGTCTGAAAGGTGAGGAACTGGCACAATATAATTTGTGGCTGGATTATCTGGACGCACTGGAACTGGTCGATACCACCAGTGCACCAGATATTGAATGGCCTGAAAAGCCATAGAACAACCAGTTTCCTACTTTGCCTAGAGATTGAGTAACAGATAATCTCTAGGCAGTTAATATTAACTATACTTTAATTAACCACTTTACCAAAGAAGATGATTTGCATTTCACACTCTCAGTGATTTTCTTAAATAAACCAGCGGTTGCAGTTGTAAAAAAAATAAACATAACTGCATTTATTATAAGATTTTCACTGTACATTACTCCAAGCAGTAC
>NZ_JADCKW010000049.1:0-813 GCF_014982155.1 Enterobacter cloacae complex sp. P16RS2
TATACAATAATATATCTATAACTCGTGATAACTTGCCAAAATTCATTTATGCCGGTTCCTCGTTTAATAGGTGGGCATATAGCTTTATTTTTACTCCACAATATCCATACGATATAGATAATTTTAACCTGGAAGAGGAGCTGAGTAGAGTATATTGTTATTATTTAGATCTCGGCTTGGTAGTTATTCCTGAGGATGACTTTAAAGATAAGTATAAACAATGTTGGGAAGAGTTGTCGCTTATTCCAGCGTGAATTGTAGTTATGGTCCTAATATATGAATTAAAATCTATTAGGACTATAATTAATTCCGGTAAATAATTATACCCTCCCTAACTTATATTACTTATTCCTAAGCTTTACCCCACCACATCCCCCAGCGCTTCTTCTAATTCATACCAGCGGAACGCAAACCCGGCCGCTTCCAGTCGTTTTGGCAGCGCTCTCTGTCCGCCTAATACCAGAACAGACGCTTCACCCATCAGCAGACGAATGACCGTGGCAGGCACGCGCAAAATTGCCGGACGGTGCAGGGCATGCCCCAGTGCGTGAGCAAACTGTTCATTACGCACCGGATATGGTGCAACCATATTGAACGGCCCGCGCAGATCGTTATCCAGCAGCCAGAGAATCCCGTTGACCATATCGTCGATATGGATCCAGGCCATATACTGACGGCCATTACCAATGGGGCCACCGAGTCCTAGCCGGAAAGGGGGAAGCATCTTCGCCAGAATGCCGCCTTTAGGCGCAAGCACGACGCCGGTCCGCAGCAGGCAGACGCGGGTCCGCTCGCTCTGCGCCGCGCAGGCGA
>NZ_JADCKW010000005.1:0-117955 GCF_014982155.1 Enterobacter cloacae complex sp. P16RS2
GGATGGCCTTTTTGCGTTTAAGCACCTCAGGAATTTGTAGGTCGGGTAGGGCAAAACCACCCCCCGGTAAGTCAGATCGCACTCCACTCCACTATAAACTGCGCAATCCCTTCTACATCATTTAAATCCAGCATCGGAACTTCAAGCGGCAATACAACATCACTGGCCACCGCAATCACATGCTCATCCAGCGTTAATTCGCTGAAATCATGCCCGGCATCGCTTCTGAACAGCAGGATCTTAGGCACGGCCTCATGCTTAAATCCCTCAACCAGCACCAGATCCAGCGTGGCATGATCCATCCTGCTGACCAGATAAGCGAGATCCAGCGGCGCCTCATCCGGCGTTTCTGTCATCAGCGCCCAGCGTTGAGTACTTGCCACCATCGTTTGCGCTGCACCCGCTTTACGCAATGCATAGCTATCTTTGCCCGGTCTATCGACATCCATATTATGATGGGTGTGCTTAATCAATCCTGGACGGATACCTCTGGCACAAAGCGCAGGAATGAGCTTTTTCAGCAGCGTGGTTTTTCCGGTCCCACTCCAGGCGGAAATGGCGACAACAGGTATCATCTTTTCTCCTGCATCACCTGCAAATCGTCAGGCGTATTCACGTTCACAAAAGCTGATTTTAAATCGCTAAAATCAACGGGATGACCACCAGACTCGCGCATAAAAGCCATCACCCTGCGCTCTCCCGCACTCAGATAGGCCTGCAGAGCTGGCGCCAGGGATCGGTGCATCAATGCGATAGCAGGATGATCACGCTCGCCGTCATGTACCCAAACCACAGGAGCCGTACCCCGAAGCAGCAACAAACGTTCGACAAGACAGGACGGAATAAACGGGGTATCGCAGGGACAGAAGATGAACCACTCTCCGCGAGACTGTTGCATGACCGAAAGCATCCCGGCCAGCGGTCCCGGGTAATCCTCAAGGATATCCTGGTAAACGGCGTACCCGCTGAGCTGGTAAGTGTCGATATGCCGGTTAGCACTGATGGCCATTGTCGACACCTGGCCTGCAAGCGTGTCAGTGACACATTGCCATAAGGGTTTGCCGTTCAGGCGTTGAAGCCCCTTATCTTTTCCCCCCATTCGCGTTGCTCTGCCACCTGCCAGAACGACCCCAATGATTTCCTGGCTAAGATTCACGAATATCGCCTCTTTTATTGTGGGATTGACCCTGCTAACGTGTCACTCTAAATGAAAGGAGCACCACCATGAAATGTAAACGTCTGAATGAAGTTATTGAACTCCTCCAGCCCGCCTGGCAAAAAGAGCCAGAGCTAAATCTGATGCAATTTTTAC
The DNA here is from genome assembly GCF_014982155.1 of Enterobacter cloacae complex sp. P16RS2. Classification (NCBI taxonomy): domain Bacteria; kingdom Pseudomonadati; phylum Pseudomonadota; class Gammaproteobacteria; order Enterobacterales; family Enterobacteriaceae; genus Enterobacter; species Enterobacter cloacae complex sp. P16RS2. The sequence continues at coordinate 1,313 of NZ_JADCKW010000005.1, forward strand.
AGAAACTGGCGAAAGAGTCAGGTTTTGACGGCGAACTGGCAGACCTTTCTGACGATATCCTGATCTACCAACTTAAAATGCGTGACTCTGCCAAAGATGCTGTTATTCCTGGTATTCAGAAGGATTATGAGGAAGATTTTAAGACCGCATTACTGCGCGCCCGAGGCGTAATTAAAGAGTAAAAGCTTGTAAGCGGCGGCACCGAAATCGTCACAAGATGATATCCTGAATCATTCGTATAATTTCCGGATGATCGGATGAACGACCAGGCTTTTACTTTCCAGACATTACACCCGGACACCATTATGGATGCCCTGTTTGAACAGGGTATTCGGGTGGATTCCGGGCTAACACCGTTAAACAGCTATGAAAACCGCGTCTATCAATTTCAGGACGAGGATCGTCAGCGCTTCGTCGTAAAGTTCTATCGTCCTGAACGCTGGTCCGCAGAACAAATTCAGGAAGAGCATCAGTTTGCTCACGATCTGCTGGATGACGATGTTCCCGTTGCCGCGCCGCTAAAATTCAATAATCAAACGCTCCTCACGCACGAAGGGTTTTACTACGCTGTATTCCCGAGCCTGGGTGGCCGCCAGTTTGAAGCGGATAATATCGATCAGATGGAGTGGGTTGCCCGCTATCTTGGGCGCATACACCAGACGGGACGCAAAAAAGTCTTTATTGCCCGCCCGACTATCGGAATTCAGGAATACCTTCTTGAGCCACGCGAAATATTCGAAACGTCTGCCATGATCCCCACTGCGTTAAAGGATGATTTCCTCAACGCCACCGATAAGCTCATTGCAGCTGTTAAAACCTGCTGGCGTGACGATATTTCCGTCCTGCGCCTGCATGGCGATTGTCATGCAGGAAATATCCTCTGGCGTGATGGCCCGCTGTTTGTCGATCTCGATGATGCGCGTATGGGGCCCGCGGTTCAGGACCTGTGGATGCTGCTCAATGGCGACAAAGCCGAGCAACGCATGCAGCTTGAAACGATCATTGAAGCTTATGAAGAATTTAGCCCGTTTAATTCAGACGAAATTGCCCTGATTGAGCCTTTACGTGCGATGCGTTTTGTTTATTATCTCGCATGGTTAATCAGGCGTTGGGACGATCCCGCATTTCCCCGGAATTTCCCGTGGCTTACCGGAGAGGATTACTGGCGTAGCCAGATATCTACATTTACTGAGCAGGTCAAGGTTCTTCAGGAACCCCCTCTGCAATTAACGCCGATGTATTAATTGGACACACCCAGGAGAGAGTTAATCATGAAAAAAATTTGGCTGGCGCTGGCAGGTATGATTCTGGCATTTAGCGCTTCTGCTGCGCAGTTTACCGACGGCAAACAGTACACCACGCTGGACAAACCGGTCGCTGGCGAGCCACAGGTTCTGGAGTTTTTCTCGTTCTACTGCCCACACTGCTATCAGTTCGAGCAGGTGCTGCATGTTTCGGATAGCGTGAAGAAAAAGCTGCCAGAAGGCACCAAAATGACCAAGTACCACGTCGAGTTCCTGGGCCCATTGGGTAAAGACCTGACCCAGGCGTGGGCGGTTGCGATGGCACTGGGCGTGGAAGATAAGATCACTGCGCCAATGTTTGAAGCCGTACAGAAAACCCAGACCGTTCAGACCACTGCGGATATCCGCAAAGTGTTCGTTGATGCCGGCGTGAAAGGTGAAGAGTATGACGCTGCATGGAACAGCTTTGTGGTGAAATCTCTGGTTGCTCAGCAGGAAAAAGCGGCTGCTGACCTCCAGCTTCAGGGCGTTCCGGCGATGTTTGTTAACGGCAAATACCAGCTGAACATGCAGGGCATGGACACCAGCAGCATGGATATCTTCGTACAGCAGTATGCTGATACCGTGAAATACCTGGTTGAGAAGAAGTAATTTCGCTGATGTAAAAACGCCGGTCACTGACCGGCGTTTTTGTATAAAGATTTAATATTGTCTATCTGTTCGTCTTTCTCTTTCCAGAGCGTATTAAGCCACTGCTGGAAACGACGCTTGAAACTCTTATCGTTAACGTAATCACCGTGCAGCCCGGCATCTATCGGGACCAGATCGACACGCACAACAATGCGCGTCAGTTTGCCGCTGAGCATATCGTAGAACGGCGTCTTATCGTTTTCCGGATAGCAGAGCGTGACGTTCAGGAGTTTATCGAACTGCGATCCCAGCACGTTAAGCGCCATCGCAATACCCGCAGCCTTTGGCGGCAGCAAGTGCTGGTAAGGAGAGCGGGTTTGTTGGTGCTTCTCCTCCGTAAATCGGGAGCCTTCAACAAAGTTTACGATGGTCGTAGGATGCGCGCGAAACTTTTCGCAGGAACGGCGTGTGGTCTCCACATCTTTGCCGCGACGCTCGGGATGACGAATCAAATAGCTGCGCGAATAGCGTTTCATAAACGGCATATCAAGCGCCCAGCAGGCCAGCCCGATAAAAGGCACCCAGGCGAGCTGCTGTTTCAGAAAGTATTTGTTCATCGGGATGTGTTTTCGAAAAAGTACGCATAACACCACGATGTCCGCCCAGCTGTGGTGATTGCAAATCAGCAGATACCAGTTCTTCTTGTTAAGACTCTCCAGCCCTTTGATATCCCACTTCAGATGCGGGTTCAGGCACAGCAGGATCGCCAGTCCTTCGCACCAGCAGTACATCATGAAATTACAAAATGCGGACACGGCTCGCCACACCACAGAGACAGGCAACAGCAGTTTAACGATCCCGGCGATAATGATCGGTACAGAGCAGGCGACAGTCACCAGGATAGTTAAAATGATGCTTAACAGTAATGTTATTGCAGCAAGCAATCTCGACATGATGAGCTTTTTCAAATGGTTAGCTGTAATTGAGCGGTCGGCTATGCAACGCCGGGCGCTGATTTTACCAGAAAACAGACAAATTAATGGCGATTTGACGTGATGATTTCGCCGCTTTTACCCTGTCGCAGAAGATTTCTCTGTGATTCCGCGGTTAACAAGGCTTATATCCACATAGACTAAATTGCCATCAGGTGACCATATAGAGAAGATCTAATACGATAACAGCATGATAATTAAGATCTAAAAATTAACTCATATGTATTTTTTACGTCTGTTATTCATATGAAGTGAAAATATGCACAAACTTATCCACAGTTTGATTTTTGCGAGCGATCCTCACGATCGCAAAATCTTTTCCTGTATCTGGCGCTAATACCTGATGTTTTCATCCTTCTGTGGCATCCTTTACCCATAAATTGATTAAAGGCACGGACATTATGGTTCAGATCCCAGAAAACCCTCTTATTCTCGTCGATGGCTCTTCTTACCTGTATCGGGCATACCATGCGTTTCCTCCTCTGACCAATAGCGCAGGGGAACCTACCGGCGCAATGTACGGCGTGCTGAACATGCTGCGCAGCCTGATCCTTCAGTATCAGCCAACCCATGCGGCTGTGGTCTTTGATGCGAAAGGTAAAACTTTCCGCGATGAGCTGTTTGAGCATTACAAATCTCACCGTCCGCCAATGCCTGACGATCTGCGCGCGCAGATTGAGCCGCTGCATACCATGGTAAAAGCGATGGGGCTGCCGCTGCTGGCCGTCTCTGGCGTTGAGGCTGATGACGTTATCGGCACGCTAGCGCGTGAAGCAGAAAAGATGGGTCGTCCTGTGCTGATCAGCACCGGTGATAAAGATATGGCGCAACTGGTGACGCCAGGCATCACCCTGATTAACACCATGACCAACACCATTCTGGGGCCAGAAGAAGTGGTCACAAAGTATGGCGTGCCGCCTGAGCTGATTATCGACTTCCTCGCGTTGATGGGCGATTCCTCGGATAACATCCCGGGTGTCCCTGGTGTCGGTGAAAAAACCGCGCAGGCGCTGCTCCAGGGGCTGGGTGGTCTGGATACGCTCTACGCGGAGCCAGACAAAATCGCCGGGCTCTCCTTCCGTGGCGCAAAAACCATGGCCGGAAAACTGGAAGAGAACAAAGAGGTGGCTTATCTCTCCTATAAGCTGGCCACAATCAAAACCGATGTCGAACTGGAGCTGGGCTGTGAGCAGCTAGAAGTGCAACAGCCTTCCGCTGACGATCTGCTGAGCCTGTTTAAGAAATACGAATTCAAGCGCTGGACCGCTGACGTGGAAGCCGGTAAATGGCTGCAGGCGAAAGGGGCTAAACCTGCTGCAAAGCCGAAGGAGACAATCGTCGTTGACGCAGAAGAGCAGGCGGAAGAAGAAGCCGTGGCGCTTTCCTTCGACAACTACGAAACCATTCTTGAAGAGTCACGGCTGATCGCCTGGATCGAGAAACTGAAAAAGGCGCCCGTCTTCGCCTTTGATACCGAAACAGACAGCCTCGATAACATCTCTGCCAATATGGTTGGCCTGTCATTTGCGACAGAGCCGGGTATTGCCGCCTACGTTCCCGTGGCGCACGATTACCTGGATGCGCCGGAGCAAATTTCCCGTGAACGCGTGCTTGAGCTGCTGAAGCCAATCCTGGAAGACGAAAAGGCGCTCAAGGTCGGGCAAAACCTCAAGTACGACCGCGGCATTCTGCAAAATTACGGCATTGAACTGCGCGGGATTGCCTTCGACACCATGCTTGAATCCTACATTCTGGACAGCGTCGCGGGCCGCCATGATATGGATTCCTTATCTGACCGCTGGCTCAAGCACAAAACGATCACCTTTGAAGAAATTGCCGGTAAAGGGAAAAATCAGCTCACCTTTAACCAGATTGCTCTGGAAGAAGCGGGGCGCTACGCGGCGGAAGATGCAGATGTCACGCTGCAGCTGCACCTGAAGATGTGGCCAAAACTGCAGAAGCATGAAGGTCCGCTGAACGTGTTCCAGCATATCGAGATGCCGCTGGTGCCCGTGCTGTCACGCATTGAACGCAACGGCGTGAAGATTGACCCAACGGTGCTGCATAACCACTCCGGGGAGCTGGCGCAGCGTCTGACCGAGCTCGAGCAAAAAGCGCATGAGCTTGCAGGCGAGCCGTTTAACCTCTCTTCACCGAAGCAGCTGCAAACCATTCTGTTTGAAAAGCAGGGCATCAAGCCGCTGAAGAAGACCCCTGGCGGCGCGCCGTCAACCTCTGAAGAGGTGCTGGAAGAGCTGGCGCTGGATTACCCGCTGCCAAAAGTGATTCTGCAGTACCGTGGCCTCGCGAAGCTGAAGTCTACCTACACCGACAAGCTTCCGCTGATGATCAACCCGAAAACGGGTCGTGTGCACACGTCGTACCATCAGGCTGTCGCGGCGACCGGTCGTCTCTCGTCAACCGATCCCAACCTGCAGAACATCCCGGTACGTAACGAAGAAGGCCGCCGTATTCGCCAGGCTTTCATCGCACCAGAGGATTATCTGATTGTCTCTGCTGACTACTCGCAAATTGAGCTGCGCATTATGGCGCATCTGTCCCGCGACAAAGGCCTGCTGACTGCATTTGCAGAAGGGAAGGACATCCACCGGGCAACCGCGGCGGAAGTCTTCGGCTTGCCGCTGGAGAGCGTGACCAACGAACAGCGCCGCAGTGCTAAGGCGATCAACTTCGGTCTTATTTACGGCATGAGCGCATTTGGTCTTTCGCGCCAGCTCAACATTCCGCGTAAAGAGTCGCAGAAGTATATGGATCTCTACTTCGAGCGTTATCCGGGCGTGCTGGAATATATGGAACGCACCCGCGCGCAGGCGAAGGAAAAAGGTTACGTCGAAACCCTGGATGGCCGCCGTCTCTACTTACCGGACATCAAATCCAGCAACGCGGCGCGTCGCGCTGGCGCAGAGCGTGCGGCGATCAACGCCCCGATGCAGGGTACCGCGGCGGACATTATTAAGCGTGCAATGATCGCCGTTGATGCCTGGCTGGAAGAAGAGAAGCCTCGCGTGAAAATGATCATGCAGGTACACGATGAACTGGTATTTGAAGTGCATAAAGACGACCTCGACGCCGTGTCGAAGAAGGTCCACGAACTGATGGAAAGCAGCATGACGCTTGACGTGCCGTTGCTGGTGGAAGTAGGAAGTGGCGAAAACTGGGATCAGGCTCACTAAGGGTTCTTCGCATAACGCGCTTTTTATGTAAGTTTGCAACATAACAACGCGCGTTTTGTGACAATCATTAGAATTCCCTATGTAAAGAATGAAAAAAAACTACAAAAAGTGCTTTTTCTGCAGCACAAAAAGGGGTAGAGTTGTCGGCGTAGGGTACAGAGGTAAGATGTTCTATCTTTCAGACCTTTTACTTCACGTAATCGGATTTGGCTGAATATTTTAGCCGCCCCAGTCAGTAATGACTGGGGCGTTTTTTATTGCGGCAAAGAAAAATTCAGGCAAAAAAAACGCGACTATCGCCGCGCTCGGTATTACTCTTCTTCCGCTTCCGTCGCGGGTTCCAGCTCGCTAAACCAGGTATCGAGCTTCTGACGCAGCTTGTCCACGCCCTGCTTTTTCAGCGAGGAGAACGGCTCAACCTGCACATCACCGTTGAACGCAAGCACCGCTTCGCGAACCATATTCACCTGCGCTTTGCGCGCGCCGCTCGCCAGCTTATCGGCTTTCGTCAGCAGCACCAGCACGGCGATATCGCTTGCTACCGCCCAGTCGATCATCTGCTGATCCAGATCTTTCAGGGGATGGCGAATATCCATCAGCACCACCAGACCTTTCAGGCACAGGCGTTTTTCCAGGTATTCACCCAGCGCACGTTGCCACTTGATTTTCATCTCTTCCGGTACCTGCGCGTAACCGTAGCCTGGTAAGTCGACCAGGCGTTTGCCCTCTGCGACTTCAAACAGGTTGATCAGCTGGGTACGGCCAGGTGTTTTTGAGGTGCGCGCCAGGCTCTTCTGATTGGTCAGCGTATTCAGGGCGCTGGATTTCCCCGCATTGGAGCGGCCAGCAAATGCCACTTCAATACCGGTATCAGAAGGAAGGTGGCGAATATCGGGCGCACTGGTGACAAAATGCGTCTGTTGGTAGTTCCAGGTAGTCACGTTGTCGTCTCCAAAATCGTAATCTGAAGGGGATTATACCCGAATGCAGGCAAAAGGCTTTTCTGATTGCTATGAGCTGTAGGCGAATGCCACAACCGGTGTGAGAGATCGGCCAGGGATGCTATGGGAGATTTCAGAGAATTCGCAGGCGTCAAAAAAGGCAAACTGTTTTAAATCATAATCTTATTTCCGGGTAATTGTCTGAAAAACTCTTTTTGTACCGTTTCGTTGCTTGTTAGTTTAACGGAACAAGGTAAAGTGTGCGTCAGGGCGAGGAAGCCAACAGGAAATCGACTTAAGGATTAGGGTCAGGAGCGCCAGGAGGCGAAGACGCAGGATTGTCAGGATGACCAGCGCCTGGAGGCGTTTTAAAAGGAAATGGAACCGTATCACGGACGGTATTAGCCAAGGGATAAACAGGGTTTGTTGTTGGCAAACACGGAAAGTCTGACCCGCTAAGGGTTGTGAGTCAGGAAAAAAGGCGACAGATTGCTCTGTCGCCTTTTTTCTTTGCTTGCTTTCTGCTAGATTTCGCCGCAATTCTATACTGAAGAAAACGACTTAAAGATAAAACATCATGAAAAAACCAACCTCCGCTGCGGGCGCGAAACGCCCTGCAAAAGCACGCCGCAAAACGCGCGAAGAACTGAACCAGGAAGCGCGCGACCGCAAACGCGACAAAAAACATCGCGGTCACGCTGCGGGTAGCCGTGCCAACGGTGGTGGTGCAGCGGGTGCTTCTGCAAAAGGCAAACAGCAGAAAGATCCTCGTATCGGCAGTAAAACTCCCATTCCACTGGGCGTGACAGACACCCCGGTCACTAAGCAGCATAAACCAAAGAGCGAGAAACCTATGCTTTCACCGCAGGCTGAGCTGGATTTGCTGGAGAACGATGAGCGCCTGGACGCGCTGCTGGAACGTCTTGAAGAGGGTGAAACCCTGACCGCTGAAGAGCAGTCATGGGTGGATGCCAAACTGGATCGTATCGATGAACTGATGCAGAAGCTGGGCCTGTCATACGACGATGACGAAGAGGAAGAAGAAGACGAGAAGCAGGAAGATATGATGCGTCTTCTGAAGGGTGGAAACTAACATTTGCACCCGGCAGGCACGATAGTCCTGCTTATAACCCTTCCGGTTATATGTTATCTGGTGTGGTTATTCGTTAAACTACGGCGGTTGTCGCGGCGACAGAAGTGGCTGCGCACCCGAATGATGGCCCGCGATGGGGCCAGAACGGGCCGCCGTATACGAACGCGACACCAACGGAAGGAGTGAGCATGTCAGCACCAACTATCGACTGGGATTTGGCCCTAATCCAGAAATATAACTATTCCGGGCCGCGTTATACGTCATACCCCACCGCGCTGGAGTTCTCCGATGCCTTCGGCGAGGCTGATTTCCAGCAGGCTGTCGCACGCTATCCTGAGCGTCCGCTGTCGCTCTACGTCCATATTCCGTTCTGCCATAAGCTTTGCTACTTCTGCGGCTGCAATAAAATCGTTACCCGTCAGCAGCACAAAGCCGACCAGTATCTTGACGCGCTCGAACAAGAAATTGTCCATCGCGCGCCGCTGTTTACTGGCCGTCACGTCAGCCAGCTGCACTGGGGCGGCGGGACGCCAACCTATCTGAATAAAGCGCAAATAAGCCGCCTGATGACCCTGCTGCGCGGCAATTTCAGTTTTAACGCCGACGCTGAAATCTCAATCGAAGTCGATCCGCGTGAAATTGAGCTGGATGTACTGGATCTCTTACGCGCCGAAGGCTTCAATCGTCTGAGCATGGGCGTGCAGGATTTCAATAAAGAGGTTCAGCGTCTGGTGAACCGCGAGCAGGACGAAGAATTTATCTTTGCCTTACTCAATCACGCGCGTGAGATTGGTTTCACCTCGACCAATATTGACCTGATATACGGCCTGCCAAAGCAAACGCCGGAAAGCTTCGCCTTCACCCTGAAGCGCGTGGCCGAACTCAACCCGGACCGCCTGAGCGTCTTTAACTATGCGCATCTGCCGACGCTCTTTGCCGCTCAGCGCAAAATCAAAGATGCCGATCTTCCTTCTGCCCAGCAGAAGCTGGATATCCTGCAGGAAACCATCGCCTCGCTGACCGAAACCGGCTATCAGTTTATCGGAATGGATCACTTTGCTCGTCCGGATGACGAGCTGGCGATTGCTCAGCGTGAAGGCGTTCTGCACCGTAACTTCCAGGGCTACACAACCCAGGGCGATACCGATTTGCTGGGGATGGGCGTCTCCGCTATCAGCATGATTGGCGACTCTTACGCGCAGAACCAGAAAGAGCTGAAGCTTTACTACCAGCAGGTTGATGAAACGGGCAACGCGCTGTGGCGCGGCATTGCGTTAACGCGCGACGACTGCATCCGTCGCGATGTCATTAAGGCGCTCATCTGCAACTTCCGTCTCGATTTCAGCGACGTTGAGTCGCAGTGGGATCTGCACTTCAGCGATTATTTTGCGGAAGACCTGAAGCTGATTGCACCGCTGGCGAAAGACGGGCTGGTGGATGTGTCGGAGAGCGCGATTGAGGTCACGCCGAAAGGGCGTCTGTTGATTCGTAATATCTGCATGTGCTTTGACGCGTATCTGCGTCAGAAAGCGCGACTGCAGCAGTTCTCGCGGGTGATTTAAGGCGCATTGCCAAAAGCACTAAACGTAGGCCGGGTAAGGCGAAGCCGCCACCCGGCTTTTACGTTCAACTCGCTAGCTAAACAGCCCAACCAGCGCCGCACACAACATAGCCGCAACGGCTGTTTGTGGCGTGTGGCTTTCAGCGGCTCCGCTAGAGATCATATTCACAATTGTTTCCAGCATGATGTTCACCCCCAATTTCCGGGCACGATCATACAAAACTCATCGGAACAGTAAAGCGCAAAATAACGGCAATTTGCGCTCAATTAATAACCTTTACACAGCGGCGTGCGATCACTCCATTCCCAGCTCTTTAAGCTTGCGCGTCAGGGTATTACGTCCCCATCCCAGCAGGCGAGCGGCTTCCTGCTTATGACCCTGCGTATGACGAAGCGCGGTAGTTAACAGCGTACGCTCCATCTCCGGCTGAGCTTCAGACAGCAGGTTTTGATGACCGGAACGCAGCGCGCGGTCGGCCCATTGCGCCAGCAGCGTCGCCCAACTGTCCGGCAGCGCGTGCCCGGTACTGCTTTCAGGCGCGGTCGCTTCAAACAGCTCGGCCGGTAAATCCTGAATCAGCACTTCCTGCCCGGCTGCCATCACGGTTAACCAGCGGCAGGTGTTTTCCAGCTGACGCACGTTGCCCGGCCATGCCAGACGCGTCAGAGCGGCATCGGTTTCCGGGTGAAGCTGCTTGGCTTCCACACCCAGCTCGCGGGCGGCCACCTGCAGGAAATGACGTGCCAGGCGGGGAATATCTTCCCGACGCTCACGCAGCGGCGGCAGATGAACGCGGATTACGTTCAGACGGTGGAATAAATCCTCACGGAATTTTCCTTCCTGAACGCGTTGCTCCAGGTTCTGGTGGGTCGCGGCGATAATACGCACGTCCACCTTCACCGGCGCATAGCCGCCCACGCGATAAAACTGCCCGTCGGCCAGCACGCGCAGCAGGCGTGTCTGGACATCCAGCGGCATATCGCCGATCTCATCCAGGAACAGCGTACCGCCGTCAGCCTGTTCAAACCGCCCCTGGCGAATGGTATTGGCGCCGGTAAATGCCCCTTTTTCATGGCCGAAGAGTTCGGACTCAATCAAATCCTTCGGGATCGCCGCCATATTCAGGGCGATGAACGGCGCTTTTGCCCGCGGGCTGTGGCGGTGCAATGCATGCGCCACAAGCTCTTTACCGGTTCCCGACTCACCGTTAATCAATACGCTGATGGACGAGCGGGACAAACGGCCAATAATGCGAAACACGTCCTGCATCGCCGGTGCTTCACCGATGATGTCTGTCGTTGGCCCAAAATCGGGTGCGTGGCGCGGCTGTTGCTGCTCCTGATAATGGCTAATCGCGCGCTCAACCAGCGCCACCGCTTCGTCGATATCAAACGGTTTGGGCAGGTAATCAAACGCCCCTTGCTGATAGGCGCTTACTGCGGCATCCAGATCGGAGTGCGCGGTCATTATGATGACCGGAAGCATAGGGTGGCGTTGTTTGATCTGCTTTAACAGCGCCAGCCCGTCCATGCCCGGCATACGAATATCCGAAAGCAGAACATCTGGCGTTTTGGTGGTGAGTGCGTCGAGCACTTCGCTGCCGCTCTCAAACGTCGTGCAGCTTAATCCTGCCCCTGTGAGCGCGCGTTCAAGCACCCAACGGATGGAGCTATCGTCATCGACTACCCAGACTATCCCTCGTTGCATAAACGTCACCTTTATTTTTTAATCGGCAGGAAAACCGAAAACTCGGTATGTCCCGGCCAACTGGTAAATTCAATTTTCCCGGAGTGTTGATCGATCAAACTGCGGGCAATGGATAAGCCCAGGCCGGTTCCGCCTTCGCGACCGCTTACCATCGGGTAGAACAGGGTGTCCTGCAAATGCGATGGAATGCCGGGCCCGTTATCCTCAACGTCGATTCGGGCGGCCAGCCGGTAGCGCACGCCGTGTAACGTGAGCTGGAAGGCGGTGCGGGTGCGTAAAATAATCTCACCGCCTTCAGGCCCCAGCGCCTGCAGGGCATTACGCACAATATTCAACAGGACCTGCTCAATCTGGTCCGGGTCATGGGCCAGTTCCGGCAGGCTTGGGTCGTAATCACGTACTAGCGTGACGTTCTCTGGCAGCTCCATTGAGACGAGCTTCACCACCCGCTCAGCCACTTTATGGATGCTTTCTGTGACGTGCATTCCCGGCTGCTGCGGCCCGAGAAGACGGTCTACCAGATTCCGCAGACGGTCCGCCTGCTCAATGATGACGTTGGTATACTCCGCCAGCGCGGGATCGGGCAGCGCCTTGGTCAGAAGCTGCGCCGCGCCGCGTAATCCACCCAGCGGGTTTTTGATTTCATGCGCCAGACCGCGCACCAGATCACGGGCGGCAATCTGCTGCGCATGCTGAAGCTGCTCCTGGCTCAGTCGACGCTGATTATCCATCGGCGCCATTTCCAGCAGGATCAGACCTTCGGGAAGACGTTGCGCGGTTAACGACAGAATGTGCGAGCGCCCGTCGATCACCAGCGTGACTTCGTTATCGGTAAACCCCTGGCCAGCCTGCAAACTTTCCTGCATCAGGCCAATATTCAGCGAAAAATAGCTCAGGAGTTCAGGAAGCGGGGTGCCGAACAGTTTACGTGCGCTTTGGGCGAGCAGCTGCTGCGCGGCCGGGTTGGCGTAATGAACGGCCAGCTCGTCATCGACCAGCAATATGCTGTTAATCAAAGAATTGAGGATCTGCCCAGCATCGGGCAGCGTGCCAGTTGCCATTCAGCAGTCTCCTGGAGTCGTTTGCACTAATTTAGTGCAGTATAGCGTTTTCGGCGTAAAAAGCGCGTGAGATCAGGTTGTTGGTGGAGAAAAAAGCCCATCCGGAGATGGGCTAAAAGTTTCCACGGCAACTACCCCCGGCGTTTATCACGCCGGGTAAAACAACTTTTATTAAACGCTGTAGTACAGTTCGAACTCAACCGGGTGTGGAGTCATACGCACGCGGTCGTTCTCTTCCATACGCAGGGCGATGTAGGCATCGATAGCGTCGTCAGTGAATACGCCACCTGCAGTCAGGAACTCGCGGTCTGCGTCCAGCGCCTGCAGGGCTTCTTCCAGAGAGCCAGCAACCTGTGGGATCTCTTTCGCTTCTTCTGGCGGCAGGTCGTACAGGTTTTTGTCCATCGCTTCGCCCGGGTGGATCTTGTTCTTGATACCGTCCAGACCGGCCATCAGCAGTGCTGCGAAGCACAGGTATGGGTTAGCCGCTGGGTCCGGGAAGCGAACTTCGATACGACGCGCTTTAGGAGAAGCCACCACCGGGATACGGATAGAAGCAGAACGGTTACGTGCAGAGTAGGCCAGCATCACTGGCGCTTCGTAGCCCGGGACCAGACGCTTGTAGGAGTTCGTAGTTGGGTTCGCCAGGGCGTTGATTGCTTTAGCGTGTTTGATAACACCACCGATGTAATACAGCGCCTGCTCGGACAGACCGGCATATTTGTCGCCAGAGAACAGGTTGGTACCGTTCTTGGACAGAGACATGTGGCAGTGCATACCGGAACCGTTATCGCCAAACATTGGTTTTGGCATGAAGGTCGCGGTTTTACCGAAACGGTGCGCAACGTTGTGCACAACGTATTTGTAGATCTGAATTTCGTCCGCTTTTTTGGTCATGGTGTTGAAGCGGGTTGCCACTTCGTTCTGACCAGCAGTCGCCACTTCGTGGTGGTGAGCTTCAACAACCAGGCCCATCTCTTCCATCACCAGACACATGGTGGAACGGATGTCCTGTGCAGAGTCGACCGGAGGAACCGGGAAGTAACCGCCTTTCACGCCAGGACGGTGACCTTTGTTACCGCCTTCGTATTTGGTGGAAGAGTTCCATGCACCTTCGATGTCGTCGATAGCCACGTGGGAGCCAGAAATAGAGGCACCGAAACGGATGTCATCGAACAGGAAGAATTCTGGCTCTGGCCCGAACAGAACGGTGTCTGCGATGCCGGTAGAACGCAGGTACTCTTCAGCGCGTTTCGCGATAGAACGCGGGTCGCGGTCGTAGCCCTGCAGCGTGCCTGGCTCGAGGATGTCGCAACGGATGATCAGGGTTGGTTCTTCGAAGAACGGATCAATGACCGCAGTGGTCGCGTCTGGCATCAGAACCATGTCGGATTCGTTAATGCCTTTCCAGCCACCAATGGAGGAGCCGTCAAACATTTTGCCTTCTTCAAAGAATTCGGCGTTCACCTGATGAGCAGGGATTGTGACGTGCTGTTCTTTACCTTTGGTATCGGTGAAGCGCAGATCAACAAACTTCACTTCATGTTCGTTCAGCATCGTCAAAACGTGTTCAGCGGACATACTTAACTCTCCAGATTGGTCATTGTCGTCGTGGTAACGAGGTCTTCAATTTCTGTTTGTACTGGCTGGTGCCATGTATTTTTTATAAAGCGAAATCTGTGCCAACTTTTAAATCACCCCAAAAAGGCGTTATCATGCGCACCATAGTGCAAAAGGGCTGCACCACAATGGATTTGTTGCACCAGTATAGTGCTTCAATGTGAACATTGAGCACCATATTGGTGCAATTTACGTTAAAGTGCCCTTTTACCGCTCCGTGAAAGCGATCACAAAGCATCTCTGCAATACTTGTTTGCGGGGGATGTTTGTGATCCTGTTTTGTAGTGCGATTAATCCGTGTACAATAACGCGCTATTTCTAAATGCCTGAGGCAAAGTTGTGATCGAAAATTTGCGTAACATCGCCATCATCGCGCACGTAGACCATGGTAAAACTACCCTGGTTGACAAGCTGCTGCAGCAATCCGGTACGTTTGATGCGCGTGCCGAAACCCAAGAACGCGTGATGGACTCCAACGATTTGGAGAAAGAGCGTGGGATTACCATCCTCGCGAAAAACACCGCGATTAAATGGAATGACTACCGTATCAACATCGTTGATACCCCAGGGCACGCCGACTTCGGTGGTGAAGTTGAACGTGTAATGTCCATGGTAGACTCCGTTCTGCTGGTCGTTGACGCAATGGATGGCCCAATGCCACAGACGCGCTTCGTGACCAAAAAAGCTTTTGCCCATGGTCTGAAGCCAATCGTTGTTATCAACAAAGTTGACCGCCCTGGCGCGCGTCCTGACTGGGTTGTTGACCAGGTCTTCGACCTGTTCGTTAACCTCGATGCGACCGACGAGCAGCTGGACTTCCCTATCGTTTACGCATCTGCGCTGAACGGTATCGCAGGCCTGGACCACGAAGACATGGCTGAAGACATGACCCCGCTGTATCAGGCGATTGTTGACCGTGTTCCTGCGCCAAACGTCGATCTCGACGGTACCCTGCAGATGCAGATCTCTCAGCTCGACTACAACAACTACGTTGGCGTAATCGGCATTGGTCGTATCAAGCGCGGTAAAGTGAAGCCGAACCAGCAGGTCACTATCATCGATAGCGAAGGCAAAACCCGTAACGGTAAAGTCGGTAAAGTACTGACTCACCTGGGTCTTGAGCGTATCGAGAGTGACGTTGCGGAAGCGGGCGACATCATCGCTATCACCGGTCTGGGTGAACTGAACATCTCCGACACCATCTGCGATCCGCAGAACGTCGAAGCGCTGCCAGCCCTGTCCGTTGATGAACCAACCGTATCCATGTTCTTCAACGTCAACACCTCTCCGTTCTGTGGTAAAGAAGGTAAATTCGTTACCTCTCGTCAGATCCTTGACCGCCTGAACAAAGAGCTGGTGCACAACGTTGCGCTGCGCGTTGAAGAAACCGAAGATGCTGATGCATTCCGCGTTTCTGGTCGTGGTGAGCTGCACCTGTCTGTTCTGATTGAGAACATGCGTCGTGAAGGTTTCGAAATGGCGGTTTCCCGTCCGAAAGTAATCTTCCGCGAGATCGATGGCCGTAAACAAGAGCCATTCGAAAACGTAACGCTGGACGTTGAAGAGCAGCATCAGGGTTCTGTGATGCAGGCTCTGGGTGAGCGTAAAGGCGACCTGAAAAACATGAATCCAGATGGCAAAGGCCGCGTACGTCTCGACTACGTGATCCCAAGCCGTGGCCTGATCGGCTTCCGTTCTGAGTTCATGACCATGACCTCCGGTACCGGCCTGCTGTACTCCACCTTCAGCCACTACGACGACGTTCGTCCGGGCGAAGTGGGCCAGCGTAACAACGGCGTACTGATCTCCAACGGTCAGGGTAAAGCTGTTGCGTTTGCGCTGTTCGGTCTGCAGGATCGCGGTAAGCTGTTCCTGGGTCACGGTGCTGAAGTTTATGAAGGCCAGATCATCGGTATTCACAGTCGTTCTAACGACCTGACCGTAAACTGCCTGACCGGTAAGAAACTGACCAACATGCGTGCGTCCGGTACTGACGAAGCAACGGTTCTGGTTCCACCGATCAAGATGACTCTGGAGCAGGCTCTGGAATTCATCGATGATGACGAACTGGTAGAAGTGACTCCACAGTCAATTCGTATCCGTAAACGTCACCTGACCGAGAACGATCGTAAACGTGCTATGCGCGGTGCGAAAGAAGAGTAATACAGGTTAGCGTTAACGCTGTCCTGTATGTAAAAAGCCGCTGAGCGATCAGCGGCTTTTTTATTAGAACGAATACCGTAACCCTAAACGGATCCGGTACTGCTCCCGGTTGTAATCATTCCATCGGTCCAGCCACTGCAGTTCGAGGTACGGCAGCCAGTTTCTGTCGATCTTGTAGCTGAATTTATTGGTAATTTCCCAGTGATGGTCTTTGCCATTTTTGCTGTGGTAATCATTCACCCGCTGGAAAAAGTGCGGTTCAAAGGTGTAGAAAAACGCATCCGTCACTTTGAAATTCCAGTAGTTGGCAAATTCGTGCGTGTCGTTTTTATCCATCTGCCCGTTATAGTCCGGCGTATCGTAATTGTTATGGTTATAGCGATAGCGGAACGTCAGATTAAACCAGTCCGTAAATTTGTAGTTGGTATCTAAATAAACTGCGCCACCGGACCCTGCGCTGCTGTCGTTAATCAACCCACCGGGCTGGAAGGTGAGTTCGTCGGTCGGCTTAAAGAGCGGATACCACCCCTCGATTTCGTTATAGCTGTGCTTCAGCTCATCCCATTTGCCCACGTTATAGGCGTTGGTGAACATCAGTCCCGCGCCCATATCAAAGTTAAATCCTGCACGCAGGATCACCTCGTGCAGCTCTGAGGCCGTATTGTAGGCTTCGCGCGTTTCGACATAGGCCCCGGCAAATACCGGGCAGGACACAGACGACACGATCAGTACAGTAATGATTCTTTTCATAATTTGTCCATGTATCAGGTACAGAAAGGCCCCCCTCCTGATTAACAGGAAGGACATATTGGCCGGATTTATTGTTATAAAGTGACTGCTGACGCTTTATTATTGGTGGTTATCTCAGGGGTATTCGCGGTTTGTTTTTTCCGTTTTCCAATCTCCTCGATAATAAAGGCGAAGCGCGCTTCGTTGAGTTTATAAAACAACCCCATGGTCATGGCGGCGACGATCGCCAGGCCGCACGGCCAGAGGAAAATCAGCTGACGCAACCCAAGCAGTGTGCCCGCGCTCTGCACCGCATGAGGAACGTAGCCAATCTGGGTCAGCATAATACCGGGCAGGAAACCGGCGAGCGCGGCGGAGATTTTGCGCGAGAAGGTATAGCCGGTATACACCGACCCTTCGGCGCGAATGCCGGTTTTCCACTCGCCGTAATCAACGGTATCGGGTACCAGCGCCCAGTTAAGGCTGTTCACAAACGCCGTGCCGAAGAAGGCCATGCAGGAAAACAGCACGAACAGCAGGGAACTGGCCCCCCAGAAGAAGTTCAGCACGTCTCCCACCGCCCACAGCGCCAGCCCGCCCAGATAGACCGGTTTCTTGCCAAAGCGCTTCACCGCGCCGGGCACCAGAAACACGCCAATCAGAATGCAGCCCATGCTGAAAAAACCCATCCACGACAGCAGATGCAGATCGTTCAGCACGTACTGGGTGTAATAGACCTGAATCGCCAGCTTGATGTTAAACGCGGCGAGGGTACACAGGTTGGCAACGCACAGCACCAGCAGCGGCGGATTGCGGAAAATTGCACAGAACGATTTCAGAATGCCGGGCTTATGGTGATCGGGCGTAACCTCCACATAGCGCTCTTTCACCCCGCTGTAGCACCACCACATGCAGAACAGGCCGCCGGTGACGAATGCAATCGCGGCCACCAGATAGCCTAAAGAGGGCTGGTGGACGAACAGCGCCTGAATGGGCATAAAGCCGACGGTACAAAGCAACAGCCCCACCGTTGCGCCGCCCTGACGCCAGGCCGCAAGCTGTGCGCGCTCGTTCGGGTTTTTGGTGATGGCCGGGACCATCGCACCGTAGGCGCAGTTCATCAGGCTATAGCAGAGGCCAAACATCATGAAGAGGACGGTGGCGAGCGCCGTTTTCACCGTCAGGTTAAAGTCGTTGGCCATAAACTGCGCCGTCGCGACCAGCGCCACCGGCATGGAGGCGTAAAGAATAAATGGCCGGAACTTCCCCCTCGGACCGATGTTACGCCGGGAGTCGAGCATCACGCCGGTCAGCATGTCGGTAAACGCGGTAAAGAACTTTGCCACCAGGAAAATGATGCCGCCATAAAACGCCGGCATGCCCAGTTCATCGGTGTAAAACTTCAGCAGATACAGCGTGCCAATACACAGCATCAGGTTCGAGCCAAAATCGCCCATCCCGTAGGCGCACTTCTCTCGCAGGCTCAATTTCAGGGTTAACGGATCAGTATTATGCGTCATGGTCGATCCTCAGAACGCCCCGCAGGGCGCTCTATCACGTCATTTATGCCGTACGTTTGCGCAGTTCGATCTCTTCGACGATGCGCACATACATCTTCTCGTTGAGGTTGTAGAAGCAGCCCATCGCCACGATGGTGATAACCGCCAGCAGGCTCGGGTAGATAAATATCAGCTGCCGCAGCCCTTCAACCGTGCCGGCGGATTGCACCACGTTGGGCACATAGCCGATCTGCGTGAGCATGATCCCCGGGAAGAAGCCCGCCAGCGCCTGGGATACCTTCCGGAAGAAGGTAAAGCCGGTATAGACCGTCCCCTCGGAGCGCACGCCGGTGCGCCACTCGCCGTATTCCACGGTATCGGACACCAGCGCCCAGTTCAGGCTGTTAACAAACGCGGAACCAAAGAACGCCAGGCAGGAGAACGCCACAAAGCTCACCGATCCGCCTCCGAAGAAGTAGTTGAGCAGATCGCCCGCCACCCAAATCATCAGCCCGCTGATGTAGACCTTTTTCTTGCCGAAACGCCGCACCGCGCCGGGCATCATAAAGACGCCGATAAAAATACAGCCCATGCTGAAGAAGCCCATGTATGACAGCAGGATCGGGTCGTTCAGCACGTACTGCGTGTAGTAGACCTGAATGGCAAGTTTGACGTTAAAGGCACCCAGCGTGCACAGGTTCGCGATGCACAGGATAAACAATGGGCGGTTCCCGGCGATGGCGCGAAACGACTGCAGCAGGCCCGGTTTTTGCGCCGGGTTTGCAGGCTGTGTCTCGACATAACGCTCCGTCACGCCCTTATAGCACCACCACATAAAGAACAGCCCGAACAGCGAGAAGAGGGTGGCGGCAAAGATATAGCCAAGCTGGTCATTGCCCTCAATGAGATTCATCACCGGTACAAAGCCCACGGTACACAACAGCAGGCCAAGCGTTGCGCCGCCCTGACGCCAGGCTGCCAGCGAGGCGCGCTCGTCCGGGTTTTTGGTAATGGCGGGCACCATCGCGCCGTAGGAGCAGTTCATCATGCTGAAGAACAGGCCGTACAGCATGAACAGCACCGTCGCCATCACCGTTTTACCGGTGATTTCAAATGGCGTGCCGACGAAGTTGGCAATCGCCAGTAAGGTCACCGGGAAGGCCGCGTACAGTACGAACGGGCGGAATTTCCCTTTCGGGCCGATCCTGCGCCGGGAGTCGAGCATGATCCCGGTGCCCATGTCGGTGAAGGCGGTAAAGAACTTCGCAATCAGGAAGATAATCCCGCCGTAGGTGCCCGGCAGCCCCAGCACGTCGGTGTAAAACTTCAGCAAATAGAGCGTGCCGATATCCAGCAGGATGTTAGAGCCGAGGTCGCCCATCCCGTAGGCGAGTTTTTCTTTAAACGGCAGTCGTAGGGTTGCCGGATCGGAAGTATGTTGACTCATTATTATTCTCCGTCTGCCCGCAGGTTTCCCTGCGGGCGAGCCTTATCAGATATGACGTAAGGTGCTAAACAGATCTGCCCATTCGCTGTGCTGGCGATAGAACACCGGCGGCTTGCCGAGCGGGGCATCAACGGTCACGTCACCGCCCTGGCAGGTTTCCCCGTTCCACGCATTCACCCAGCTGTCCTGTGGCAGATAGAGCGTCCAGTCGCGGCGTCCCTCTTCATAAACCGGTGCCACCAGCAGATCGCGGCCAAACAGATACTGGTATTTCAGCGAGTAGGCGCGCGCGTCGTCCTCGTAGTGCAGGAACAGCGGGCGCATCACCGGCAGGCCGCTTTTCGCGTTCTGCGCGACCGCGGCTTTGATGTACGGCTTCAGGGTGGTGAAGACGGTGGTCATGCGCGCGAAGTGCGCGATGGTTTCCGCGTCGCCGTCGAACTGCCAGTTATCGCCGGGACGGTTGCCCTCATGGGTACGCATCATCGGCGTAAAGGCGCTGAAGTCGCACCAGCGCAGCAGCAGTTCCTTGCTGCGCTTCATCTCGAACAGGGTGGTATAGCCGCCGATGTCGCTGTGGTGCAGGCCGTGCCCGGTCATCGCCAGCGACAGCGCCGCCGGTACGACAGACGCCAGACCGTCGTCCAGGCTCCAGTCAACGTTTTGATCGCCCGCCCACATCATCACCGAGTGCTTCTGGCTGCCGGTGTAGCCCGCACGCATGAAGAACAGGATCTCCCCGAGCTTGCCGGTTTCCTGAAGCGCTTCGTAATTACATTTAGCCCACAGGGCAGGCCAGGCGTTATGCATGATTTCTGCGCTGACGCCGTTGTGCAGGAAGGTATTGGGCGGCAGATATTCCCCGAAATCGGCCATCCAGCCGCCGCAGCCCAGCGCGATCAGGTTCTTTTTGATGACCTCTTTGTACCAGTCGTAGGCTGCCGGGTTGGTTAGGTCGATAACGCCCGCGTAGAACTCGCCGAACTCGACGTGGTAGTCCTTGCCGTCGGCGTTTTTGGTCAGATAGCCGCGCGTTGCCGCCTCTTCGCAGAGATCTTTATCGCTGGCGACGTACGGGTTGATATAGGAGAGGAACTGCACGCCTTCCTGTTTCCACTTCGCAATCCGCTCATCAAGCTGCGGATAAAGTTCGCTGTTCCACTTCCAGTTCCACATCACGCGTTTGCCAAAGGAGGTCATCCGGATGCCGGACCAGTCCTGCGCCCAGATGCCGTTTACCTTCACGCCGCCCTCGCGCATGGCGTCGAGCTTTTGCTGACACACCTCGGTGCCGCCCTGAATGCCCAGCGTCACGCCGTCGTAAACCCAGTCCGGTAGTTCAGGCTGACGCCCCAGCAGGCCGGTCAGTTTTTCCAGCAGATCGACGTAGGTTTCCGCACATTCGAAGCGCAATGTGGCGTTATCTTCCCAGAACGCCAGCTCGTGGAAGTCCGGCGCGCTGAAGTCGAAGTTCATATAACAGCTGTTATCCACGTGGCAGTAGTACTTCTGGGTGCTCACGAAGGTAGGCTGCGGGAAGAAGGTCCAGTAGTAGTCGCCGCCCGCGTTCTCTTTGCAGTCGGCCTGCCAGGTCACGTAGGTTTGCTTATTGCGACCCACGCCCTGCTCGCTGGTCCACAGCGGGAACGGCTTGCCGCGCAGATCGAAATACGAGAACTGCTCGCCGCAGCCGTAGATATGATCTTGTGGCTGAGCCGCCAGCCGCAGCCAGATGCGGTTATGGCCGGGAGCATCGTTTTTAAGCTTCAGCTCCAGACGGCCTTCGCCATCCACGCCCACCAGCAGCGTTGCGCTCACCGCGTCGCCGCGGGTAAAGCGGATCGCCCAGCCCGCGCTTTGCTGCGTGACGGTCGCGTCCGTCAGGGCAATCTTTTCGTTGAGCTTGTCTTTGATGCTGAAGTTGCCGCGAAACATCTCGATATCCGCCTCGCCTGCGCCGATCCACAGGCAAGGGGCATCCGCGGTGTGGGATAAAATCAGACGGTCCTGCCAGTGCAGGGTGAAACCACTTTCGTTATTTTTCAGGTCAATATTGTGTAGGGTACGCATAAAAACTCCGTCTTTATTATTTGGCCAGGCTATCCAGTAATCCGGCGGCTACGGCTGGGGCTAAGCCCGGCGTCAGCGGCAGGCGGGGGATCGCCAGACAGTGCAGCAGGTGGTAAATATCCTGCTTGCCGTCCCAGACTTTGGTGGTCACTTCGTTATTGGTGTCCAGCTCCTGCCACCAGGAACCGTTTTCGTAATCCATCAGGTACTTGATGCAGTAATCCCACCATTTCTGATACCAGGCTTCGTACTGCGCCTCACCGGTGACGGTGTAGAGGGCATAAGCCGTGCCCATCGCCTCGACGATCGGCCAGCGCACGCGTTCGCGCACGATAGGCTTACCGTCCCAGCCCACGGAGTAGACAAACCCGTCGGCCCCGTCGGGTGCCCAGGCGTCGCGGATAGTGGCGTGAAACAGGCCTTTCGCATCTTCCAGCAGCCACTCCGGCGGGGTTTCAAAGCGGGCTTCCAGCGCGGCGCGCAGGTGCAGCATCAGGCGGCCCCACTCAATCCAGTGCCCCGGCGTACCGCCGTAGGCGCGGAAGCGGTGGGCGGGATTATCGATGTTGTAATCGCGGATCGGGTTCCAGTTCGTATCAAAATGCTCGTTAACGCGATACTCTCCTTTGCGCGCCACGTCGTGAATAATCACCGAGGCGATGCGCAGGGCGCGGTCGAGCCATTTGCGGTCGTGGGTCACGTCGTAGACGATCAGGAAGGCTTCCACGGCGTGCATGTTGGCGTTACCGCCGCGGTAATCTTCCGTTTTGCTGAAGGCTTCATCCCAGGACTCCAGGCACATCTGCTCCTGTTCGCTCCAGAAGTAACGCTCAATCACCTCGATGGCATCGTCCAGCAGCCTGCGTGCCTGCGGGTGGCCCGTGGTCACGGCGCTCGCTGCGCCCAGCAGGACGAAGAAGTGCTGATAGCCCTGCTTGGACGCATCAATCACGCCTTCATCGTTAACGCAGGCGTACCAGCCGCCGTGCTGTTTGTCGCGCAGCGGACCGTTCAGGGCATTAATGCCGTGCTCAACCAGGGCGTACGCGCCGGGGCGCCCCATGTTCGCCGCCACCGCGTACACGTGCAGCATGCGGGCGGTGATCCACAGATGGGTGCCCATATCGCTGCGCACCTGCCCGTTATTGCCCAGCCAGCCAAAGCCGGTTGGTACGGCGGCGTTTTTACCGAAATCGAGAATGCGGTCGGTCTCTTGTTCGAGCCAGCGGTTATGGCTCAGGGTGTTAAACCATTTCATGTTCGGGTCCTTTCTTAACGGCGAGCCATCATTTCGTCGACGATCTCACCCAGACGCTGCAGTTTGGGTACAGAAATATCGCGGAGCATCAGCCCGGTGTCCGGCAGGCCAATCACCGATGACCAGACGGCGCGACCGGCTAAAAAGCCCGATGCCCCCGCCTGCATGGCGACGCTTACGGCGCGCGGGAATAACTTATCGTCCACGCCGGAGGAGAGGATCACCCACGGCATGGCGATGTTCTCGTTTAGCCTTTGCGAGGCGGCCAGCAGTTCCTGCTGCGTGCCTTTGCCAAACAGCGGCATCTCCACTTTGTAGAGGTCGGCGCCGCTGTCGCCCAGCTCTTTGGCCGCGTCGATAATCGCCTGATCGCGGTTAAACGCTGCACCGCGACGGGGAGGACGTACTACCGGCTCGATAATGCTCAGCAGCCCGTTATCGTGGCACAGCGTGTTGAACGCCTTCACCATCTCCAGGCGCTGCTGCGGATCTTCATCGCTGCGCCAAAGCACCAGCAGCTTCAGCGCTTTGCCGCCATCGCGTTTGACGGCCTGCGCGTCGATGTTTTTGTCAATCACCACGCTGTCGACCGGGATGCCGTTCCCCGGGATAAACTCGTCGGCAGCCACAATCATTGCGCAGCTTTTGGCCACAGCATGCTGTTCCACAATCTGGCGATAGCAGAACTGCTGGTCGACGAGAATGGCAGAGGCGTACGGCGACAAAATTTTTGCCGCCTTGACCTTAAAATCCGTCAGGTGCTGGTCGGTTACCGGTACCGGCGCACCTGCGGCGGCAAACATCAGGCGCATCGCTTCGCGCTGATCCACTGCCAGCATCGCAAAACCGCCGGAAGGTCGGGTGATATCTTTCAGGGTGTACATCGTCATTCCTCAGTCCTTTCGTATCAGTGTGATTTTTTCAGCCCGGCAGATGCGCGAACCTGTTCAAGAATGGCCGTCCAGTCTTCGCGCCCGCGCCCGGCGGCGCGAGCCTGGTTGTAAACCTCGCGGGACGCCGCGCCCAGCGGCATCGGGACGTGGAGCTGGTTAGCCACGTCCAGGGCGATCCCCAGATCTTTATGCGCAAGATCGATCATGAAGGCGGGTGAAAGATCCCCTTTCAGCACCTTGTTTGGCCATGAGGTGGTGAAGTGCCCTTTACCCGCAGGCGTTCCGCTCATCACCTTCAGCGCCACGTCAAAGGAGAGGCCAAGCGCTTCACACAGCACGGCCGCCTCGGCGGAAAGGGCGTTCAGGGCGATGCTCATGTAGTTATTGATAAGCTTCACGCGGATGCCCATGCCCGGCCCGCCGGCGTTAATCAGCTCATTGCCCATCGCCATTAATACGGGGGTGGCGCGCTCAACCTGCTGCGCGGTGCCGCCTGCCAGCAGGAGCAGCGTGCCGGCGATGGCATGGTCGGACGTGCGTCCCACGGGCACGTCCATCAGGCTGAAGCCGCGTTCAGCCATGTCGCGGATCAGCGCGTCGGTTTGCAGCGGGTGAATGGTGGACATGTCAATCACCAGCGCGTCGCGAGATAACCCTTCGCACACGCCGTGCTCGCCGAACAGGACGCTGCGTACCAGGTCGCCGTTTGGCAGCATGGTGATGACGAATTCGGCGTCCGTGGCTGCCTGTGCGGGTGTAGCCGCCGCCCGTGCGCCGCTCTCTACCAGCGCCTGAACTGCCTGCGGGTTCACGTCAAACACGTTAAGCTGGTGGCCTTGCTTTAACAGATTCTTCGCCATTGGCGCGCCCATCTGCCCTAAACCGATAAATGCGATTGCTGGCATGCCTCTCTCCTGTCACATCATGTCAATTTTTGTGCGTTTATGTTGTCTGTTTTTGATCGTATTTGTAATTTATAGTCAAAAAATTGACACGAGTCACTTTTTAAACATTTGGTGAAATTAAAATGAAGGCATCAGAAATCGCAGAAGGAATCACCATGACTCGCATCGTTTGTGTCGGCATTACCGTGCTGGATCGCATCTGGTATCTCGATGATTTACCGAAGGAAGGAGGGAAATATGTCGCAAAGGACTATACGGAAGTGGGGGGCGGCCCGGCGGCAACGGCGGCTGTGGCGGCGGCAAAGCTGGGCGCGGAAGTGGATTTTATTGGCCGGGTGGGCGACGACGATACCGGCAGACGACTGCTGGCGGAGCTGGAATCCCTGGGGGTGAAGACCCGCTACACGCGCGTGTTTAAAGATGCGCGTTCGTCACAGTCTGCGGTCCTGGTTGACGGCTGCGGGGAGCGCGTGATTGCGAACTACCCCAGCCCCGATCTCCCTGCCGCGGCAGACTGGCTGCGTGAAATTGACTTCTCGCAATGGGATATCGTGTTAGCGGACGTGCGCTGGCATGACGGAGCAAAACAGGCATTTACCCTGGCCCGTAAGCAAGGTGTGCCGACGTTGCTGGATGCGGATGTTACCCCGCAGGATATCGCGGAGCTGATTTCCTTAAGCGATCACGCGGCCTTCTCCGCGCCGGGATTGCGGCGTTTAACGCAGCTGGATGAAACTGAAGACGCGCTGAAAAAAGCACAAACGCTCACAAATGGACATGTGTATGTTACGCAGGGGCGAGAGGGTTGCTTCTGGCTGGAAAACGGCGCATTGCGTCATCAGCCCGGTTTTGAGGTGGACGTGGTGGATACCACCGGGGCGGGCGACGTTTTCCACGGCGCGCAGGCGTTCAGTCTGGGGCAACAATCGTCCACTGCAGACGCCGTCCGCTTTGCCAGCGCCGTCGCAGCGCTGAAATGCACGAAGCCCGGTGGGCGTGCAGGTATACCCGACTGTGATCAAACCCGCTCTTTTTTGTCACTTTTTGTATAAAATGCGGGGCGAGATGGTTTTCAGAGGACAGCCCATGAGTCTTACCGAACTGACTGGCAACCCGCGTCACGATCAGCTTCTGACGCTGATTGCCGATCGCGGCTATATGAACATTGATGAACTGGCGCAACTGCTGGATGTCTCCACGCAAACGGTGCGCCGGGATATCCGCAAGCTGAGCGAGCAGGGACTGATCACGCGTCATCATGGTGGGGCGGGCAGGGCATCCAGCGTGGTGAACACGGCGTTCGAGCAGCGTGAAGTCTCGCTTACCGAAGAGAAGCGGGCGATTGCCGAGGCCATTGCGGACTATATTCCCGATGGCTCAACTATATTTATCACTATTGGGACGACCGTGGAGCACGTGGCCCGGGCGTTGCTTAACCATAACCACCTGCGCATTATCACCAACAGTCTGCGGGTGGCACACATTCTGTATAAGAACCCACGCTTTGAAGTGATGGTGCCGGGCGGCACGCTGCGCCCGCATAATGGCGGGATTATCGGGCCTGCGGCGACGGCGTTCGTATCGGGATTCCGTGCGGATTACCTGGTCACCAGCGTCGGGGCGATCGAACACGACGGTGCGATGATGGAATTTGACGTCAATGAAGCCAGCGTGGTGAAAACCATGATGGCCCACTCTCGCCACATTCTGCTCGCGGCCGATCATACGAAATATCAAGCGTCTGCGGCGGTTGAAATTGGCAACGTGGCTCAGGCGACGGCGCTCTTCACCGACGAACTGCCCGGCTCGGCGCTGCAAAATCATCTCAAATCCAGCAAAGTTGAAATGGTTGAAGTGATTTCAACCGACGAACAGCATGTAGGTTAACGCCTCTTCTGGCCTGGTTTTCACGTTCGGGCCATTCCTTTCTTTAAGCTGAATCTGACGCATAGCCAAACTTTATCTTTCCCGCTACAGTTACCTCTCCACGGCGAGCAGGAGATAACCATGCTTTATATCTTTGATTTAGGAAACGTAATCGTCGATATCGATTTTAATCGCGTGCTGGGTGCGTGGAGCGACTTTAGCCGCGTTCCGCTGGCGACACTGAAGCAGAATTTCGCGATGGGCGAGACCTTCCATCAGCATGAACGCGGCGAGATCGGTGATGAAGAATTCGCTGAACGTTTCTGTCAGGAGATGGATCTACCGTTGAGCTACGAGCAGTTTTCGCACGGCTGGCAGGCGGTATTTGTCGCCATCCGACCTGAAGTGATCGACATCATGCATAAGCTCCGCGAGCAGGGCCATCGGGTCGTTGTGTTGTCCAATACCAACCGTCTGCACACCACGTTCTGGCCTGAGGAATACCCTGAAGTTAAGGCGGCGGCCGACAAGATCTATCTTTCGCAGGAGATGGGTATGCGTAAGCCTGAAGCGCGAATTTATCAGGCTGTTCTGCAGTCAGAGGGATTCACCGCGGCCGATGCGGTCTTTTTCGACGACAACGCCGATAATATAGAGGGAGCTAACCAGTTAGGTATAACGTCAATTCAGGTGACCGGAAAAGAGACGATACCAAACTACTTTGCGAAGCAGCTATGCTAAAAACCGTTCATCAAAAAGCCACGCATCATACTCGCCCGCTGAGGGCATGGCTGAAACTGCTCTGGCACCGTATTGATGAGGACAACATGACCACGCTGGCGGGTAACCTCGCCTACGTGTCGTTGCTCTCATTAGTGCCGCTGGTGGCGGTCATTTTTGCCCTGTTTTCCGCCTTTCCGATGTTTGCGGACGTCAGCCTGCAGCTTCGCCATTTTGTCTTCGCGAATTTCATTCCTGCAACCGGGGATGTCATCCAGAACTACATTGAGCAGTTTGTTGCCAACTCCAATAAGATGACGGCAGTGGGGGCATGCGGTCTTATCGTTACCGCGCTGCTGTTGATGTACGCCATTGATAATGCGCTGAACACTATCTGGCGGAGTAAAAAAGCGCGGCCAAAGGTCTATTCCTTTGCCGTGTACTGGATGATTCTCACGCTGGGGCCGCTGCTGGCCGGGGCGAGCCTGGCGATCAGTTCGTATCTTCTCTCCTTGCGCTGGGCGAGTGAGTTAAACGGCGTAATTGATAATGCGCTTCGCATCTTCCCGCTGATCCTGTCGTGGCTCTCGTTCTGGCTGCTCTATAGCGTCGTGCCGACCACGCGCGTGCCTAACCGCGATGCGGTTGTGGGGGCGCTGGTGGCGGCGTTGCTTTTTGAGCTCGGTAAAAAAGGGTTTGCCCTCTACATCACCATGTTTCCGTCCTATCAGCTGATTTACGGCGTGCTGGCGGTGATCCCCATTTTGTTTGTCTGGGTCTACTGGACCTGGTGTATCGTCTTGCTTGGTGCCGAAATAACTGTCACTCTCGGTGTGTACCGCGAACTTAAAAAAGCAGCAGAAGCTGAAAAACAATTAGAAGCAGACCAACCATGATTGCATTGATACAGCGCGTAACCCGTGCCAGCGTCACCGTGGAGGGAGAGGTGACGGGTGAAATTGGCCCAGGACTTTTGGTGTTGTTAGGTGTCGAAAAGGATGACGACGAACAAAAAGCCAACCGCTTGTGTGAGCGCGTGCTGGGCTACCGTATTTTCAGCGATGCGGAAGGCAAGATGAACCTGAACGTTCAGCAGGCGGGCGGCAGCGTGCTGGTGGTTTCCCAGTTTACGCTGGCAGCGGATACCGAGCGCGGCATGCGCCCGAGCTTCTCTAAAGGCGCCGCGCCGGATCGTGCGGAAGCACTTTACGAGTACTTTGTTGAGCGTTGTCGCCAGCAGGAAATGAATACGCAAACCGGACGATTCGCTGCAGATATGCAGGTTTCGCTGGTGAACGATGGCCCCGTCACATTCTGGCTCCAGGTATGAGCCAACTGGCGGCGTGGCCGCGGGTAACAAGAGAGAGTACAGCTATGTATCACCTTCGAGTACCGCAAACGGAAGAAGAGTTAGACGCTTATTACCAGTTCCGCTGGGAAATGCTGCGCAAGCCACTGCATCAGCCAAAAGGATCTGAGCGCGACGCCTGGGATGCGATGGCCCACCATCAGATGGTGATGGACGAAGAGGGTAACCTCGTCGCCGTCGGGCGCTTGTATATCAACGCCGATAACGAAGCGTCGATTCGCTTTATGGCGGTTCATCCCTCCGTTCAGGACAAAGGTCTGGGAACGCTAATGGCGATGACCCTTGAGTCCGTCGCCCGTCAGGAAGGCGTTAAGCGCGTTACCTGTAGCGCCCGAGAAGATGCCGTAGAATTTTTCGCCAAGCTCGGCTTTGTGAATCAAGGGGAAATCACAACCCCGCAAACCACGCCGATTCGTCATTTTTTGATGATCAAACCCATCGCCACGCTGGATGATATTCTTCATCGCGCCGACTGGTGTGGACAGCTGCAGCAGGCCTGGTATCAGCACATTCCGCTCAGCGAAAAAATGGGCGTGCGCATTCAGCAGTACACCGGACAAAAATTTATTACCACCATGCCGGAAACCGGTAATCAGAACCCACACCACACCCTGTTTGCCGGAAGTCTGTTTTCCCTCGCGACGCTCACCGGGTGGGGTCTCATCTGGCTAATGCTTCGCGAGCGTCATCTGGGGGGCACGATCATTCTCGCCGATGCCCACATTCGCTATAGCGCACCGATAAGCGGCAAGCCGAGTGCCGTGGCCGATCTGGGGTCACTGGGTGGCGATCTTGACCGTCTGGCACGCGGTCGCAAGGCGCGCGTACAAATGCAGGTTGAACTGTTTGGCGATAAAACACCGGGGGCGGTGTTTGAAGGCACCTACATTGTTCTTCCAGCGAAGCCCTTCGGTGCGTATGAAGAGGGTGGGAACGAGGAGGAGTAATCTCCTGTTTACGCTCCCCGGGCGTGCTGAATCCGCCCGGCGATATCCCGCATAACATCTCGCGCTGATTGGCTGACGCCGCCAAGCTGAAAGAAGCCATGGATGACGCCCAGCCAGCGCTGAGCAGTACATTTCACACCCTGCTCAGTCAGATGCTGATACAACATTTCTCCCTCATCGCACAGCGGATCGTACTCTGCGGTAATGATGTGCACTGGCGGGAGTCCGTAGAAATCATCGCGCCACAGCGGGCTGGTTTCCGGATGCTGGCGGTCAGTCTCTGCGAGATACATTTCATACCCGCTGAGCAGGGTATCGCGGGTGATAATATAATCCGTGCCATTAAGGGCGTAGCTTTCAAAACTGGCCGTGGCGTCGAGCATGGGGTAGATAAGAATAAGCTGTACAGGCTGCCAGAGCCCTTTAGCCTTAAGCCGCAGCGCCGTTACCAGCGCAAGATGCCCTCCTGCACTGTCCCCACAGAGGGTGAGCCGGTTCTTATCCACGCCTAATTTGTCCGCATACTGCCAGACCAGATCTGCACCTCTTTCCGCATCGTCATGTGCGGCGGGGAAGGTATGCTCCGGCGCCAGCCTGTATTGAATCGCAACCACCCGGCAATTGCCGTAGCAGGCTAACTGACGGAGCTGGTTGTCATGGGTATCAAAGCCGCCGCTGATAAAGCATCCGCCGTGGTAGTAGATGGCAGCAGGCAATAGTTCAGGCGCATTAAGAGGTGAAAATACACGAATGGTAAGGCCCTCAAGCACTAGCGTCTCCACCTGAACGCGCGTTTCTGTCTTCCCGGCAAGCCCCGTGCTGGCAATGTACCCTGCTCGTCGTACCTCAATGGTCTGTCGACGTGACGAAGGCCGGCCCGCAGCGATAAACCCCTGAACCAGCTGCGCAATACCCTGTTCCAGTGCCATGAAAATTCCCTTTAACTGTATGGATATACAGCTTTATAACCTGGTTTAATTCAAAAGAAAACAAGAATATTGTCGAGGACAAAAAACCGGAAAGCGGCCCGCAAAGGTGAGTCATGTTTTTATTATCTGCTTCAGCCACACCTGTAAAGCGCATGCCTTGTCTGGAAATTAATCAGGGATGAAATAGTCAGGGGGGATATGAGTTCTTTGGCGGGCCCTGATATGGGCAGAATACTTATCGGTTTATCTGATGTCGTGATTCTACGGCTGGATAATCTCAAGCACGAAAGACTATTCGGGCATTACTGGAGTCGTTTCACCTCACCAACTGTAGGCCGGGCAAGCTTACGCCGCCCGGCACTGTCAGAGGGAATTACTCCCCTTCACCCGGGAACAGGAACGGGTTGATCGAGCTGCGGGCAAAGCCCTCCTGCTCCATCTTAGCGTCCAGAATCAGCGAGGCGAGATCGTCGGCCACCGCTTCGACTTTCGGGTCCTTTTCCTGATAGAGAATCTTCAGGTAGGTGCCGCAGTCGCCGCAGCTTTCGGCTTTCACCGCCGCGTCTTCATTTTCCAGCGACCAGTAGTTCAGATCGCGGGTCTGCTCGCAGTTGCTGCACTTGATGCGCACCACGTGCCACTCGGTTTCACACAGGTTGCAGTGCAGGTAGCGCAGCCCCTGAGTCGTGCCGATTTGCACCATGCTCGATACCGGCATGGAGCCGCAGACCGGGCAGAACTGGCGCGCCTCGCCGTATTCGGCGCGGGCTTTACCGGGGATCAGGCTTGCCATTTGCGCCCAGTAGAGCGACAGCGCAGCCCAGATAAACGGCGCTTTATCGCTGCTGACCAGAGCGAAGTCGGAGGCAAACAGCGCGCTCGCCATCTCTTCCAGCTCCAGGTCAGAGGCTTTTTCCAGATTCTCAATGACCGCCAGCGCGGTACCGCTCATCTCCGGCTTCAGCTCGGCAATCAGCGAATGCAGCAGCTTTTGCCAGTGCTTGTCGCGCGGCAGGACGTGAATGTCCAGCGGCGGCTTGCCCTGCGCGTTGGCTTCTTTGATGCGCGCGGTCAGATCCATTTGCAGCGGGTGGTCGTACAGCACCACTTCCTGCGCGTGGGCAACCAGCGCGGCAAAGCGCAGAAAATCGCCCAGCGGGTTGTTCTCTGCCAGCTCGCGCAGACGCTCTGCGCGGCGGTTGTAGAGGTTCTTGAGTCTGGGGAATAACAACGGCGGAATATAATCCGCCGTGCGTTTCTCGCTCGACCCCAGCTCATCTTGCGGGATTATGCGAATACTCATTCAGATGACTTTTCCTGTTTCTGGCGGACTTCACGGTACCAGCGTGGGTGATGTTTCTTCGCCCACGTGCTGGTTACCCATCCTTCCACCATCGCGGTAATGGTGCCTTTCACCCAAAGGGCGGCGTAGATATGCACCATGATAACCACAATTAACGCCACTGCGGCAAATGAATGCAGCATCAGCGCAAATCGGATCACCGGGATTGAGAAAGCAGGCGCAAAGTACGGACGCCAGATGATCACGCCGCTCACCAGCAACAGGACCAGGAAGATAATCGCCGCCCAGAATACGCATTTCTGGCCGAAATTATAACGCCCGGTATCACCCACTTCCTCGTTGACGACGATCTTACGAATATTCTTCGCCCAAAAGATATCATCCCGATTGATTAGGTTATGGTGCCAGTAGCGGAAAAACATGATGATAAACGAGGCAAACATCACCACTCCCACGAACGGGTGAAGGATGCGCGCCAGCTGTGGCGTACCCAGTACCTGCATCAGCCAGTTGAAGGACGGGAAGAAGAACCCCAGCCCGCTTATCGCCGCCAGCATGAAGCAGAAGGCGGTGACCCAGTGGTTGATGCGTTCCGGCGCGGTGTAGCGCACGATGGTGTCACGTTTTCTCATTTGCGCACCTCGTCTTTCTCTTCATGCAGGTTGTCGTCTTCCTCTTCCGCGCGGTTCGGACCAACGCCGACGTAGTGGAAGATGCTCGCTGCGAAGGTGGCAGCAAAACCGACCGCTGCCAGCGGTTTCCAGATGCCTTTCCAGAACTTCACGGTGGCGCTGATTTCCGGGTTCTCCGGCAGGCCGTGGTACAGATTCGGCTTGTCGGCGTGGTGCAGCACATACATCACGTGCGTACCGCCAACTCCGGCCGGATCGTACAGGCCTGCGTTGTCGTAACCACGGGTTTTCAGCTCGCCCACGCGCTCTGCTGCCAGCGTTTTCATATCCTCTTTGGAGCCAAAGTGGATAGCGCCGGTTGGGCAGGTCTTCACGCACGCTGGCTCCTGGCCGACGGTGACGCGGTCAACGCACAGCGTGCATTTGTAGACGCGGTTGTCTTCAGGGTTCAGGCGCGGTACGTCGAACGGACAGCCCGCGATGCAGTAGCCGCAGCCGATGCACTGTTCGGACTGGAAGTCGACGATGCCGTTGGCATACTGAATGATAGCCCCTTCTGACGGACATGCCTTAAGGCAGCCAGGATCCGCACAGTGCATACAGCCGTCTTTGCGGATAAGCCATTCCAGTTTGTCGTTCTGCTCAACTTCCGAGAAACGCATCACCGTCCAGGACTTGGCGGTCAGGTCCGCCGGGTTGTCATACACCCCGACGTTGTGACCCACTTCGTCACGCAGGTCGTTCCACTCTGAACACGCCACCTGACAGGCTTTGCAGCCGATACAGGTGGTTACGTCGATAAGCTTCGCCACTTCCTGCTGGTGGTCCCGCGCCTGAGGCGCGGGCGTGAAACCGTTAGTCGCGGAACGACGGATAATGTCTTGAGATTGATAAGCCATAAGTCGTCTCCGTTACACCTTTTCCACGTTCACGAGGAAGGCCTTAAACTCCGGCGTCTGCGTGTTCGCATCGCCGA
Organism: Enterobacter cloacae complex sp. P16RS2; assembly: GCF_014982155.1. Lineage (NCBI taxonomy): Bacteria > Pseudomonadati > Pseudomonadota > Gammaproteobacteria > Enterobacterales > Enterobacteriaceae > Enterobacter > Enterobacter cloacae complex sp. P16RS2. Next base: position 35,063 of record NZ_JADCKW010000005.1, read on the forward strand.
CGAACGGCGTCAGGGTGTTCGCAATGAACCCTTTCTTCGCCACGCCCTCGTAACCCCAGTGAATTGGGATGCCGATGGTATCCACCTGCTGTCCGTGAACGTTCAGAGTGCGGATACGCTTGGTCACCACCGCCTTGGCCTTGATATAGCCGCGATTAGAGGAGACCTTCACGGTATCGCCATGGGCGATGCCGAGCTTGCCCGCCAGCTTCTCGCCGATCTCCACGAACTGTTCCGGCTGCGCGATGGCGTTAAGCAGCGCGTGCTTGGTCCAGTAGTGGAAGTGCTCGGTCAGACGGTAGGTGGTACCCACGTACGGGAACTTGTCCTTTTTACCCAGCGCTTCGAAATCGCCCTTAAAGATACGGGCTGCCGGGTTAGAGACCACGTTCGGGTGCAGCGGGTTGGTACCCAGCGGCGTCTCAAAGGGCTCGTAGTGTTCCGGGAACGGACCTTCCGCCATCTTATCGATAGCAAACAGACGTCCCATCCCTTCAGGCTGCATGATAAATGGCCCAACGTCGCTGCCCGGTGCGGCAGTGCTGTAGTCCGGAATATCCACGCCGCCCCATTTCGCACCGTCCCACTTCAGAAGCTGACGCTTCGGATCCCACGGGTTGCCCTGCGGGTCAGCGGACGCGCGGTTATAGAGGATGCGGCGGTTGAGCGGCCACGCCCATGCCCAGCCCAGCGTATTGCCAAGGCCCGACGGGTCGGCGTTATCGCGGTTGGCCATCTGGTTGCCTTTTGGCGTCCAGCTACCGGCGAAGATCCAGCAGCCGCTTGACGTGGTACCGTCATCGCGCAGGTGCGCGAAGGTGCTGAGCTGATCGCCTTTCTTCGCCAGCACGGTACCGGTGGCCGGGTCGATAACGTCCGCCAGCGCCTTACCGTTGCTCTCCATCGCCACTTCTTCCGGCGCTGGGTTTTCCGGCGTCGAGTAGTTCCAGGTCATGTTCAGCACCGGTTCCGGGTTCGCGCCGCCTTCTTCCGCATACATCTTACGCAGGCGTAAGAAGATACCGGCCAGGATCTCGCCGTCGTTCATGGCGATGCCCGGGGCGTCCGCGCCTTTCCAGTGCCACTGCAGCCAGCGTCCGGAGTTGACGATAGAACCGTTCTCTTCCGCGAAGCAGGTCGACGGCAGACGGAACACTTCGGTCTGAATCTTCGACGGATCGACGTCGTTCGATTCACCGTGGTTCTGCCAGAAAGTTGAAGTCTCGGTATTGAGCGGGTCAATCGTCACCAGGAACTTCAGCTTCGACAGAGACTCAACAACCTTGTTCTTGTTCGGGAACGAGGCAACCGGGTTAAAGCCCTGGCACAGATAGCCGTTCACTTTGCCCTGATGCATCATCTCGAAATACTGCAGAACGTCGTAACCCTTGTCCCACTTCGGCAGCCAGTCAAAGCCCCAGCTGTTTTCAGCCGTCGCTTTGTCGCCGAAGAAGGCTTTCATCATTGAGACGAAGAACTTCGGATAGTTGCCCCAGTAGTTTACCTGGCCTTCGAGCAGCGGTTTAGGCGTGCTGGCCGTCAGGTAGGTTTGCAGATCGGTCTGTTTCTCGCTTGGCAGGTTCATGTAACCCGGCAGGCTTTGAGACAGCAGGCCGAGGTCGGTCAGCCCCTGAATGTTGGAGTGACCGCGCAGGGCGTTCACGCCGCCGCCTGCCATCCCCATGTTGCCGAGCAGGAGCTGAACCATCGCCATGGTACGGATGTTCTGCGCGCCGATGGAGTGCTGCGTCCAGCCGAGGGCGTACAGGAACGACGCGGTTTTGTCCTTCGCGCTGGTCTCGGCGATAAGCTCGCACACCTTCAGGAAGTCCGCCTTTGGCGTACCGCAGATGTTTTCGACAACCTCCGGCGTGTAGCGAGAAACGTGCTCTTTCAGCAGGTTCCACACGCAGCGCGGATGTTGCAGGGTGGTGTCGCGCTTCGCAAAGCCTTTTTCATCCAGCTCGTAGTTCCAGCTGGTTTTGTCGTATTTGCGTTTTTCGGCGTCGTAACCGCTGAACAGGCCATCTTCGAAGTGGTAATCCTCACGCACGATCAGGCTGGCGTTGGTATAGGCTTCGGTGTATTCGCGGTTATATTTTTCGTTGGTCATCAGGTACAGCAATACGCCTGACAGGAAAGTGATGTCAGTACCTGAACGAATAGGGGTGTAGAAATCCGCCACTGACGCAGTTCGCGTAAAGCGGGGATCGATCACAATCAGTTTCGCACCGTTGTGGATTTTGGCTTCCATCGCCCAGCGGAACCCGACAGGGTGCGCTTCAGCGGCGTTACCGCCCATCACCACAATGAGGTTGGCGTTCTTGATGTCGACCCAGTGGTTGGTCATCGCACCGCGACCAAATGTTGGAGCAAGACTTGCTACCGTTGGTCCGTGTCAGACACGCGCCTGGTTGTCGACCGCGAGCATACCGAGTGCGCGCGTAAATTTCTGGGTTAAATAACCGGTTTCGTTGCTGGAAGCAGAGGCACACAGCATCCCGGTGGAGAGCCAGCGGTTGACCGTAACGCCGTCGGCGTTCTTCTCAACAAAGTTGGCATCGCGGTCTTCTTTAATGTGTTTTGCGATGCGGTCGAACGCCTCTTCCCAGCTGATTTGCTGCCATTTGTCGGAGCCTGGCGCGCGATATTCCGGGAACTTGAGGCGGCTTTCGGAGTGGATAAAGTCCACCAGACCGGCCCCTTTCGGGCACAATGCGCCGCGGTTGACCGGATGATCCGGGTCGCCTTCGATATGGAAAATAGACGCTTTGGCGTTTTTAGCACCGTCGCCGAGGCTATACATCAACAGCCCGCAACCGACAGAGCAGTACGTACAGGTATTACGGGTTTCACGGGTGCGCAGCAGTTTATACTGCCGCGTTTCCGCCAGCGCTACGCCGGGCGCAAAGCCCAGTGCCGCTGCCGTGGTGCCTGCCATACCGCCAGCGCAGATCTTAAAGAACTGCCTTCTGCTGACCTGCATGGGTCACTCCTTGTTTCGACATTGCTTACATATGTAGTTTTAACTTCGCGGTTGAGAATTGACCGCAAAGGAGAAAAATTTGCGTTAATCCCTCAATTCCACGAGGGATATCATCAGAATACCACAATGTCGGTACAGCTGTTCTAATGGCGTTAATACAAAGTGAACGTATTATCACCCTGTTGACTATAAAGTGTGATATTAATCACATTATTAACCCCGCATGTTAAAGGGGTGTAGCATGCGTTTTGTTGTACCTCTCACAAGTGAGTAGGTAAACTTGATGCTGAAAAGTTGATCCATACTATGCGTAAGCCCTGTTGTTTGTGATGCAATAGCAGGCTCACCTCCGTGGTTGTTCAGGAATACCGCTGTGTCTAAACAAAACCGTGCTCCCCTCTCGTCACCCCTGCCTGCGGGCATTGTGGAACTGTCGGTACACAGACCGCCCCACATTACCCATGCCACGCCGGATTTTCTGGCGGAAGAGGTGCCCGTTGCGCTCGTTTACAACGGCATCTCCCATGTGGTGATGATGGCTTCGCCGAAAGATCTCGAGCTGTTCGCCATCGGTTTTTCCCTCTCGGAAGGCATCATTGACCATCCGCAGGAGATCTACGGCATGGACGTGGTGCAGGCTTGCAACGGCCTTGAAGTGCAAATCGAACTCTCCAGCCGCCGCTTTATGGGGCTGAAAGAGCGCCGCCGCGCGCTGGCCGGGCGTACCGGCTGCGGCGTTTGTGGCGTTGAGCAGCTCAATGATATTGGCAAACCCGTTGCGCCACTGCCGTTTACTCAGACCTTTAATCTGGCTCACCTCGACCATGCGCTCAAGCACCTGAACGATGTACAGCCCATCGGCCAGCTGAGCGGCTGCACGCACGCGGCGGCATGGGTGTTGCCGTCGGGCGATATTGCCGGGGGCCACGAGGACGTGGGCCGCCACGTGGCGCTGGACAAGCTGCTCGGTCGCCGTGCGCGTGAAAGTGACGTGTGGAAGCAGGGGGCGGCACTCGTTTCCAGCCGCGCCAGCTATGAGATGGTGCAAAAATCCGCGATGTGCGGTGTGGAAATTCTGTTTGCGGTATCGGCGGCGACCACGCTGGCAGTGGAGGTGGCGGAGCGCTGCAACCTGACGCTGGTGGGCTTCTGCAAGCCGGGAAGGGCGACCGTTTATACCCATCCTCAGCGATTAATAGTTGATCAATAATTTTGAATGATAATAGCAAATCCTTCCGCTTTTAGTTGTTCATGATGAGGTCTAGTATTTATCTCATCAAGGCACGGTGCCTTACCTAAACAACTTAATGAAAGGGTTTATATTATGAAAAGCATCAAAACTTTTGTCGCTGTAATCGCTCTGGCTACTTCTTTCGGTTCTTTCGCTGCTCAGACCGTGACCGCAACCGCGTCAACCATTGACGGCGCAGAAGCGAAAATCGCGGCTCAGGCTCAGGAAGCCGGCGCGTCATCTTACAAAATTACCCAGGCGTTCTCAGGTAACCGCGTACACATGACTGCTGAACTGACTAAATAAGCTGTCACACCGTCGAAAGAGCGCCCCCGGGGCGCTTTTTTAGTTTATGCCCGCCACGCGCAGCAGCGCGGTTACCACTGCCGCCGCCACGATCACCACAATTAACGGCACCTTTCGCCAGGCCAGAAATACCGCAAACGCCACGCCCAGCACGCGCGCCATTCCGGCAAAGTGGTCACCTTCATAAAACGTGGTCGCCAGCGCCACGGAAAACAGCAATACCGTTGCCGCATCTGAAAGCAGCGCCTGTGAACGCTCTGACAATGCCAGCCTGCTGCCCAGTTTCGCCCCGCCAAGACGCATCAGATACGTTCCCGCAGACAAAATGGCGATGCCGAGAATAAAAAACGTCATATTTCCCATTATTTTTTCCTCGCAGCGAGACCCAGTAAGGAGAGCAGCACCGGTAATCCCACCGGGGCAAACGGCACGGCGGCCAGTGAAAGCGCGGCGCCGCTGCAGGCGCGGATCAGCGTGGTACGGTTTTTAAACGCGGGAACCACCAGCGCCAGCAATATGGCCGGGAATACCGCATCCAGGCCAATGGTTTCCGGATCCGGCAGCAGCTTTCCGACCATGGCGCCCAGCAGGGCCCCCAGCGGCCAGACAATCGCCACGCCTAAACCACATAGCCAGTACGCCGCTTTGCGCTGTTCGGGCGTTTTTTGCGACAGGCCAAACACCACGCTTTCGTCATTCATGATGTGGCAGCCCAACAGGCTCAGGCCACGTTTGCCGACCAGCTCACGCACCGTCACGCCAAACGGCACGTGCCGCGCGTTCACCAGCAACCCCGCGGCTGCGGCCGCCAGCGGGTTACCGCCGCTTGCCACGATGCCAATAAACATAAACTCTGACGCGCCCGCGAGTACGGTGATGGAGAGTACAAACGGTACCCAGACCGGGAAACCGTAGGCCATCGCCAGGGAGCCGTATGACATCCCGACCACGCCGACCGCGAGGCAGACCAGGATGATTGCTTTTATGGTGTCGCCTTTCAGGCAAGAGAGATGATGCTTCATACAATTTTAGCCATATCGAACGTGTATCCATTATAATGAACGCAACGAAACTGATTTTCAAGACGAACGATTCGTTCGTTTTATAGAACAAGAGGCCGTAATATGACGCAGCCGATCAGCCTGATCGCCAAAAGTCTGGTGCGAGAACGCCTGCGAACCGGGCTTTCACTGGCGGAAATTGCCCGCCGTGCCGGGATCGCAAAATCCACCCTTTCCCAGCTGGAGTCCGGCAACGGTAACCCTAGCCTGGAAACGCTGTGGTCGCTCTGCGTGGCGCTGGATATTCCTTTCGCCCGCCTGCTGGAGCCGCAGTTGCCGACCACGCAGGTGATCCGCCGTGGTGAAGGGACGAAAGTGGTGGCTGGACAGGCTAATTATGAAGCCATTTTACTGGCGGCATGCCCTCCGGGCGCGCGACGCGACGTATACCTCCTGCTTACCCAGCCGGGCGCAGACCGCATTTCCCAGCCGCATCCGCCGGGGTCCGTTGAACATATTATTGTGACGCAGGGGCGCGCGTTAGTCGGCCTGATCGACGCGGCGGAAGAACTCGGCCCGGGAGATTACATCTGTTATCCCGCCGATCTGCCGCATATCTTTAAGGCGCTGGAGCCGGATACGCACGCGCTGCTGGTGGCGGAACAAAACTAACAGAGATAAGGAAAATCATGTCGCTTAAAGCCATTGCTAAAGAACTGGGGCTGTCAGTCACCACCGTCAGCCGCGCCCTCAACGGATATGACGACGTCTCCGCCGAGACGCGCGCACGCGTGGAAGCAGAGGCTCAGCGCCGTGGTTACCGACCAAACACCTTTGCCCGCCGCCTGAAGATGGGCAAAATTGACGCCGTCGGGCTGGTGTTTCCCGTACATCCTGTTCCGCTCAATAACAGCGTATTTATGGACATGGTCGGCGAAATTAGCCATGAACTGGCGCGACATGAGATCGACTTATTGCTCATCGCCGACGACGATCTGGCGGATAAGCACAGCTATATGCGCATGGTGCAAAGCCGACGCGTCGACGCGCTGATCGTGGCGCATACGCTGGATCACGATCCGCGTCTTGTGCAGCTTCAGGCCGCCGGTTTTCCTTTCCTGGCACTTGGGCGCAGCCACCTCCCGCAGCCGTACGCGTGGTTTGACTTCGATAACTATGCCGGTACCTGGCAGGCGACCCGCTGGCTGATCGAGAAGGGCCATCAGCGTATCGCGCTACTTGGCGAAAGCAACAATCAGGCGTTTATCACACAGCGCCGTCAGGGTTATCTCGACGCCCTGCGGGAAGCCGGGCTTTCCAGCGAATGGCTGCGCGCCATGCCGCCTTCGCGCCGCGTCGGGTATGCCACCACGAAAGAGCTACTTGCCCTGCCGCAGCCGCCCACGGCCATCATCACCGACTGCAACACCCACGGCGACGGCGCGGCGATGGCGCTGGCGCAGATGGGGCGTTTATCCGGGGACAACGCCGTCTCGCTGGTGGTTTATGACGGCCTTCCGCAGGACAGCATCGTTGATATTGAGGTGGCGTCGGTGATCCAGTCCACCCGCCAGGGCGTCGGGAAACAGATTGCCGATATGGTGCGCCAGCTGATTAACGGCGACGATATTGAACAGCTTCAGGTGCTCTGGCAGCCTGAATTCTCTCCGGGCCAGACGGCCTAAATACCGCAAAATTTTAAACCCGATCACAGAACCGAAACGTTTTGGTTTGTATCCGAAACGTTTCGGATCAACACTCAGATCATCCCGATGACAGGAGATATCTGATGCAAGATCCCGTTTTACGACTCGAAACCACGACGGTAGACGTGGTGATCAAAACCCATCCGTTCGCCGAAATTCTCTACTGGGGGCCTCACCTTCAGCACTTTTCGCCGCAGGATGTTGCTACGCTCGCGCGTCCTGTTGCCAACGGCAGGCTTGACGTCGACTCCCCGGTCACGCTGATGGCCGAGCTGGGACATGGTCTGTTTGGTTCGCCTGGCATTGAGGGGCATCGCCAGGGGCTGGACGGTTCCCCGGTGTTCAAAACCACGCAGGTGCAGCAGGACGTAAACACCCTGACGATTACCGCCGAAGATGAGCATGCGGGCTTGCGCCTGACCAGCGAGCTGGTGCTGGATGCCAGCGGCGTGCTGGTGGTTCGTCACGGTTTAACGAACCTGAAAGCGATCCCCTGGCAGGTTGACCGTTTCGCCGTCACGCTGCCGGTGGCCGAGCGCGCACAGGAGGTGATGGCCTTCCACGGTCGCTGGATCAGGGAGTTTCAGCCGCACCGCGTTAAGCTTGAACACGACAGCTTCGTGATTGAAAACCGTCGGGGTAAAACCTCCCACGAGCACTTCCCGGCGCTAATTGCCGGTACGCCGTCGTTCAGCGAAATGCAGGGTGACGTCTGGGGCGTGCATCTGGGCTGGAGCGGTAATCACCGCCTGCGCGCGGAAGCGAAAACCGACGGTCGTCGCTATCTCCAGGCCGAAGCGCTCTACCTGCCGGGTGAAATGGCGGTTGAGGAGGGCGATACGCTCTGGACGCCGCGCCTGTATGCCAGCTACTCCACGCAGGGCCTGAACGGCATGAGCCAGCCGTTCCACCGCTACCTGCGCAACAACGTCATCCGCTTCCCGGAAAACAAACCGCGCCCGGTGCACCTCAATACCTGGGAAGGGATCTACTTCAACCACGATCCGGATTACATCAAGCGCATGGCCGACGAGGCTGCCGCGCTGGGCGTGGAGCGCTTCATCATCGATGACGGCTGGTTCAAAGGCCGCAATGACGACCATGCCGCGCTGGGTGACTGGTATCTGGACGAGAAAAAATACCCGAACGGCCTGACGCCGGTGATCGACCACGTCAAACGGCTCGGCATGGAGTTTGGCATTTGGGTTGAGCCGGAGATGATCAACCCGGATTCAGATTTGTACCGCGCGCATCCTGACTGGGTACTGGCGCTGCCGGGCTATCCCCGGGCGACCGGACGACACCAGCTGGTGCTCAATCTCAACATCCCGGAGGCCTTTGCTTACCTGGTGGAGCGCATGAGCTGGCTGCTGGGCGAGCATGCGGTCGACTACGTAAAGTGGGACATGAACCGCGAGCTGGTGCAGCCTGGACACAACGGTAAAGCCGCCGCCGATACCCAGACCCGTCAGTTTTACCGCCTGCTGGACGTGCTGGGTGAGCGCTTCCCGCACATTGAGTTTGAATCCTGCTCCTCCGGCGGCGGTCGCATTGATTATGAGGTACTGACCCGCAGCCACCGCTTCTGGGCGTCTGACAACAACGACGCGCTGGAGCGCAGCACCATCCAGCGCGGCATGAGTTATTTCTTCCCGCCGGAGGTGATGGGCGCGCATATCGGTCATCATCAATGCCACGCTACCTTCCGCCAGCACGGCATCGCCTTCCGCGGGCTGACGGCCCTGTTTGGCCATATGGGGCTGGAGCTGGATCCGCTCACCGTGGACGCACAGGAGCGCGAAGGCTATCGCCATTACGCCGCGCTGCACAAGCAGTGGCGGGATGTCATTCATCGCGGCACCCAGTGGCGAATTGATATGCCGGACGCCACCACGCTGGCGCAGGGTATTGTAAGCGAAGATAAGGCACAGGGGCTGTTTATGGTCAGCCAGCTCGCGATGCCGGACTACAGCCTAATGATGCCGCTGCGCATGGCGGGGCTGGAGGCCAGCGCGCGGTACCGCGTCACGCTGCTCGATCACCCGAATATTCAGATTACGGGCGAGGGAGGGCACACCATGCGCAAGCTACCGGCGTGGATGGAAACGCCGCAAACGGTGAGCGGCGAGTGGCTGATGCAGGCGGGCATTGCGCTGCCGATTCTGGATCCGGAAACCGCCATTCTGATTGGCGTTGAACGCGTGTAAGGGTGACGGGCCGGGCAGCCGGCCCTCCGTTGAGGATAAAAATAATGAACACAACAACCTGTACCCACAAAGACAACCCTAACTTCTGGATCTTTGGGCTGTTCTTCTTTCTCTACTTCTTCATCATGGCCACCTGCTTTCCGTTCCTGCCGATTTGGCTGTCGGACATCATCGGCCTGAATAAAACCCATACCGGGATTGTCTTCTCCTGCATCTCGCTGTCGGCTATCGCCTTCCAGCCAGTGCTGGGCGTGATTTCGGACAAGCTGGGGCTGAAAAAACACCTTCTGTGGATCATCGCGGTGCTGCTGTTTCTGTTCGCGCCGTTCTTCCTGTACGTCTTCGCGCCGCTGCTGAAAGCCAATATCTGGCTGGGTGCGCTGAGCGGCGGGCTGTATATCGGTTTTGTATTTTCGGCCGGATCGGGGGCGATTGAGGCCTATATTGAGCGCGTGAGCCGCAACAGCTTCTTTGAGTACGGCAAGGCGCGGATGTTTGGCTGCCTCGGCTGGGGCTTGTGCGCCTCAACGGGCGGGATCCTGTTCGGCATCGATCCGTCGTATGTTTTCTGGATGGGATCGGGAGCGGCATTGCTGCTGATGCTGTTGCTGGTGGTGGCGAAGCCAAAGCCCAACCAGACGGCGCAGGTCATGGATGCACTGGGCGCGAACCAGCCGCAAATCACTGCGAAAACGGTCTTTAGCCTGTTCCGTCAGCGCAGGATGTGGATGTTTATTCTGTACGTGATTGGCGTAGCCTGCGTCTATGACGTATTTGACCAGCAGTTTGCCACCTTCTTTAAAACCTTCTTCGCCACGCCGCAGGAAGGTACTCGCGCCTTTGGTTTCGCTACCACGGCGGGGGAAATCTGCAACGCGATCATCATGTTTTGTTCGCCGTGGATCATTAACCGCATCGGCGCGAAAAACACGCTGCTGATCGCCGGGGTGATTATGGCGACGCGCATCATTGGCTCGTCATTTGCCACCACCGCTGTAGAAGTGATTGCCCTGAAGATGCTGCACGCGCTGGAGGTGCCGTTCCTGCTGGTGGGGGCATTCAAGTACATCACCGGGGTGTTTGATACCCGACTGTCAGCGACTATCTATCTGATCGGCTTCCAGTTCGCCAAGCAGTCGGCGGCCATTTTCCTCTCCGCTTTTGCCGGGAATATGTATGACCGGATCGGCTTCCAGGAGACGTATCTGATGCTGGGCTGTTTCGTGCTGGCGATTACGGTGGTGTCGGCGTTTACGCTGAGCAGCAGGCAGGAGATCGCTGCCGCCGCGGGGGCAGCAGCGTTAACACATCAGTCCAGGTAAAAGACCTCTTTCAGCTCGGTACTCACCGGGCTGTTATCCGGGTTCGACGGCATGACGTCGCCCATATGTTTCCACCAGCGCTGGCAGACGTCGGTACTGGCTACCGCGCTCCAGCGCTCCTCCGATTCAATCTCTACGGTCGCAAACAGCAGGTTGCGGGCTTTGTCGAGATAAATGGCGTAATGGTGTGCGCCGTGGTCTTTCAACACCTTTTCCAGCTCCGGCCAAATCGGATTGTGGCGGCGCGCGTACTCCTTGTGCGCGTCCGGGTTTACCTGCATCACAAAGGCTTTGCGGATCATAGTGCCTCCAGATAGAGCTCGCGAACTTCCTCACGGCTGGCGGCGCGCGGATTGCATGGCGCACACGGATCGGCGAGCGCTTTATCCAGCCAGCCTTCAATATCGGCTTTGGTCACGCCGAGCTGGCTAAAGCCCGCAGGGATGCCGACGCGAGCGCTCAGGTTGCGAATCGCCTGAATGGCGGACATGCTGGCGGCTTCAACGCTCATGCCGCGAGTATCGATGCCCATCGCCTGCGCCACGCGGGCGAAGTGGGCAACTGCGTTCGGGCGGTTAAAGCTTTCGACGATCGGCAGCAGGATGGCGTTGCATACGCCGTGCGGCAGGTTGTGTGTCGCGCCCGGCTGGTGCGCCAGGGCATGCACAAGTCCGAGACCCGCACTGTTAAACGCCATGCCCGCCAGATACTGGCCAAACGCCATCTGCTCGCGCGCCTCAAGGTTATGACCGTCTTCGACCGCTTCCGGCAGCCAGAGGTTGATCAGGCGAATCGCTTCCAGCGCGTTGGCGTCGGTCAGCGGGTGCGCGCCAACGGACACGTAGGCTTCAATGGCGTGGGTCAGGGCATCCATACCGGTTGCGGCGGTCACGGAGGCCGGAATATCCAGCATCACGCTGGCATCGTCCACGGCGATGTCCGGGATGATGTTCGGGTCAATAATCACCTCTTTCACCTGACGAGCGGAGTCGATGATCACCGCATTGCTGGTCATCTCCGCCGCCGTACCTGCGGTGGTGTTAATTGCCACCAGCGGCACGCCCGCGTTTTTCACCTTGCCGACGCCGGCATAATCGGTGGATGGGCCGGGGTTGGCGGTGAGGATCTTAATGGCTTTGGCGGTATCAATCGGGCTGCCGCCGCCGAAGGCAATCACGTAATCACACTCCGCGTCCCGGTATGCCGCAAATCCTTTTTGCACCAGCGCTTCCGTCGGGTTCGGGAACACCTCGTCGAACAGGTGATACGACATCTGATGGGTGTCCAGCGCGGCAAAAAGGCTGTCGAGCAGGCCCAGCTTTACCAGCTGGCCGTCGGTGACAATCAGCGCTTTTCCCCACTGCTTGTTCGCCACCAGGTTAACCATATCGCCGATTGCGCCCGCGCCGTGCAGACTGATTTTTGGAAGTGCCAACATAAAACTCATGATAATTCTCCTTAACTATCGCCCGTACCGTCCGGTCAGCGAGGGTTTATGCATATATTTCCAGCACTGACCGGAGCGGGGTTACGCCGAAGCGCTTGCCGAGCGCAATAAGCTCTTCGCGGGTAATGGTCTGCTTCATACCGCCCATGGAATAAACCTTTACCAGCACTTCCGCGGATTTCTCGGCGGTGTCGATCAGGCCGAAGGTTTCATCCAGCGTCGGACCGCTGCCGAAGACGCCGTGGAATGGCCACAGCACCAGCGAATGTTTTTGCATATCTTTGGCGGTTGCCTGGCCGATTTCGTCGGTACCCGGCACCATCCACGGCAGAATGCCGACCCCGTCCGGGAAGACCACCAGACACTCGGTGCTGCCTTCCCACAGCTTGCGGGTGATGAAGTCAGAGCTGTTTTCCAGCACGTAGGTCAGGGCGATCAGGTTGGTGGCGTGGCAGTGCATGATCACGCGGTCTTTGCCATTAGTCGCCCTGATGCGCTCGCAGTGGGAGAGGAAGTGCGCCGGCAGTTCAGACGTGGGTACCGCCTCATCGGTCAGGCCCCACAGAATGTGGTAGCCCGCGCCGTCGCTGTCCACTTTCACCACGCCGAGGTTGGCCTGTGGATCAAGCTGAACGTTGCGGAAGAACTTGCCGGAACCGGTGACGATAAACGGCGTGTTGGCCAGCAGCGGCATCGGCTGGCTCAGCGCGATATAGCGCGGCTTCTGGTGGAAATCGGCCGCGAACGGTTCAATATCCGCGTCGTCCAGACGCAGCGTCAGGTTGCCGCCGTTGCGCTCGTCCCAGCCTTTCAGCCAGGCGTCGGAGGTGGCTTTGATCATGCCCTGGACGAACCAGGAAGTGGTGATGGTCTGCATAGTCTTCATTTTCCAGTTATCGCGGTGAGGTTGAACCCTCTCCCTGTGGGAGAGGGTTAGGGTGAGGGCAAAATTACCCGCGCTGACTCAACACGTCGTTCTCGTATGCCCGCACGTTGTCCAGCCACTGGCTGCCCGCCGGGGCGTCGTTACGCTGGCAGTACATCTCCCACACCGCCTGCCACGGCAGGGATTTCTGCTCTTCCAGCAGCGCCAGACGCGCGGTGTAGTTGCCGTTAGCCTCCAGCTGTTTCAGCGCGGCGACAGGCTCCAGCAGCGCGCGCAGCAGGGCTTTCTTCATATTGCGGGTGCCGATAACCCATGCAGCGATGCGGTTTATGGAGGCATCGAAGAAGTCGAGGCCGATGTGTACGCGGTCAAAGAGGTCATGGCGGATGATTTCGCTGGCAATCGCCTGGGTTTCGTCATCCAGCAGCACCACGTGATCGCTGTCCCAGCGCACCGGACGGCTGACGTGCAGCAGCAGGCGCGGCACGTAGAGCATGGCGGCGGAGATTTTGTCGGAGATCACCTCGGTCGGGTGGAAGTGGCCGGCATCCAGACACAGCGCGGTCTGGCGGCTGGTGGCGTAACCCATGTAGAACTCGTTCGAGCCCACGGTGTAGCTCTCGGCGCCAATGCCGAACAGCTTGCTCTCTACGGCGTCGATGTGGTGCGCCGGGTCCAGCTTCTCACTGATGGCCTCATCCAGCGCGGCCAGCAGGCGCTGGCGCGGGGCCAGACGGTCGACGGTGATATCCTTCATGCCGTCCGGGATCCAGATGTTCATCACCGACGGCGTGCCGAGCTGTTCGCCGAAATACGCCGAAACGCGGCGGCTGGCCTTCACGTGGTCGATCCAGAACTGGCGGATGTCGTCGTCCGCGTGGGCGAGGGTAAAACCGTCCGCGCTCAGCGGATGTGAGAAACAGGACGGATTAAAGTCCAGCCCCAGCTGGTTGGCTTTGGCCCACTCCACCCAGTTCTTAAAGTGTTCCGGTTTGATTTCGTTGCGCGCCACCGGCTCGTCGGATTCGAGGTAAATCGCATGCAGGTTCAGGCGTTTTGGCCCCGGGATCAGGCTCAGTGCCAGCTCCAGGTCGGCGCGCAGTTCGGTCGCGTTACGCGCTTTGCCGGGGTAGTTACCGGTGGCCTGAATACCACCCGTCAGCGAACCGCCTGGGTTCTCGAAACCGGCGACGTCATCGCCCTGCCAGCAGTGCATGGATACGGGCAGACGGTCGAGCTGGCGCAGCGCCTCTTCGACATCCACGCCGACGGCGGCGAAACGCTGTTTAGCCAGACCCCAGGCTTGTTCTAATTGAGTTGTCATGCGCAAAGCTCCTTAGTCAGTCGGTTTTGCTGAAACTGCGCCCGAAAGCGAGCAATTTCACGGCAGGGATTGGGGGTGAAGGTGGTCAGGCTGGCGTTAGCCGCCACCACCGAACGGAAGTCGTCAACGCTGGAAAGTTCGTCCAGGGTCATCAGCTGAATGCCGATATTCCCGAGCGTGGAGGCCTCCACGGGACCCGCCACCACGGTGATGCCGCAGGCATCGGCGCAGAGCTGGTTCAGCAGCTGGTTCTGGCAGCCGCCGCCCACGATATGCAGCTGACTGAACGGTTTTCCGCGAAGGCTCGCCAGCTCGCTGAGGATGTCGGCATACAGCAGGGCGAGGCTGTCAAAAATGCAGCGCGCCAGTTCTGAAGGACTCGACGGCACCGGCTGCCCGACCTCGACGCAGGCGGCCTGAATTTCGGCGCTCATGTGTGCCGGGTTGATAAAGCGGTCATCGTTCGGGTTGATCAGGAACGTACAGGCCTTCAGCTTCTTGGTTTCGGCGATAAGCGCGGGTAGGTCGTTAATGTTCTGCTCTTTCAGCACCCGCTGGAGCAGCCACAGCCCCATGATGTTTTTCAGTACGCGGTAGCGGCCTTCGGCACCGCCTTCGTTGGTAATGTTTGCCGCCATCGCGGCATCGCTGGCGTACGGAGTTTTGCTCTCAAAGCCCATCAGCGACCAGGTGCCGGACGAGAGGTAAGCCGCGTCTTTGCTTGCAAGTGGGGACGCTATTACCGCGCTGGCGGTATCGTGGCTGGCGACGGCAACGACAGGGATTGCGTTCCCCTGAGGGCAAATCCAGTGACCGATCACGTTACCCGGGTGGGTTGGTGTGCCGAACCAGGAAGGCGACGCCCCCGTCCAGGCCAGCAGATGTTCATCCCAGCTATCCGAGTTGATGTTGACCAGCTGCGTGGTGGTGGCGTTGGTATATTCCCAGTTCATGTTGCCGGTCAGGCGATAGCTCAGGTAGTCCGGGATCAGCAGAGCATGGGCCACGTCCGCGACCAGCTCCGGCTGTTGCTCGACCAAAGCACGCAGCTGATAAAGTGTGTTAAACGGCAAAAACTGAATGCCGCTGCGCCCGTAGATGTTGTCCTTGCCAAGCTGGGCGATAGCGTGCGCCATCAGGCCGTCGGTGCGGCTGTCGCGATAAGACACCGGCAAGCCGACGCGCTCGCCATGGCTATCAAGCAGAACGTAGTCCACGCCCCATGTATCAATGCCGATGCTGTCGATGCGAATGCCGTCGTTGCAGACGTTGTTCAGTCCGGTACGGATCTCCGCCTCCAGGGCATCAATATCCCAGGTATCAAAACCGTCCTGCTTTTGCAGGCAGTTGGCGAAACGGTGCATTTCGCGAAGTGAAAGCGTGTGCTGCTCACGGTCCCAGCTCGCGAGCATTACGCGGCCGCTGGATGCCCCTAAATCGACAGCTACACAATGGCGAAAAGTCATGGTCGGGTCCTTTCTTAAGTCATTAGCGGTGAGTGTAAAAAAGGGAAGAAAAAGTCACCTTCTCGCCACTGACAGGCCAAATCTCGCGCTGGCAAGAAAGCAAAGGTGAATGTGAGGACGTTCACAGTTTCCAGCAGTGACGGGATGCTCAGGCAGTGTGACGCTGAGCGCATTTCCCGATCTTTCCCCCTGTTTCTTGAATAATGGACAGCTTTTGCAAGGTTTACTGCCAAAAATTGAAGGTGAGTGAGGGAGGCCTTAATTACTATTTTGAGAACATTTTTCATTGGTGGGAGCCGTTATGACCGTACTGCACTGCGTGGATTTTTTTCCTTCAGGAGGTTCGCCTGTCACGATTGAGCCACGGCTTCCTCAGGCAGCGTTTCCGGAGCATCATCATGATTTTCACGAAATTGTGATTGTTGAGCGCGGGACGGGTATTCATGTTTTCAATGGCCAGCCCTATACCATCAGCGGTGGTACGGTTTGCTTCGTGCGCGACCACGACAGGCACCTGTATGAACATACCGACAACCTGTATCTGACGAATGTGCTTTACCGTTCCCCGGACGCGTTCCAGTTTCTTTCGGGGCTGAGCCAGCTGTTGCCCCAGGAGCAAGACGGACACTATCCGTCGCACTGGCGGGTGAATCAGTCCATCCTGCAGCAGGTGCGTCAGCTGGTGAGCCAGATGGAGAAGAGCGAAGACGGGCAGGAGACGCACGCGATTGCCACGCGCGAACTGCTGTTTATGCAGCTTCTGGTGCTGCTGCGCCGCAGCAGCCTGGTGGAAGGGCTGGAAGATAACAACGCGCGCCTGAACCATCTGCTGGCCTGGCTGGAAGATCATTTCGCCGAGGATATCTGCTGGGAAACGCTTGCGGATGATTTTTCACTGTCTCTGCGCACCCTGCATCGCCAGCTTAAACAGCACACCGGGCTGACGCCGCAACGCTACCTTAACCGTCTGCGCCTGATCAAAGCGCGTCATCTTTTACGTCATACCGACGATAGCGTCACGGATATTGCCTATTGCTGCGGTTTTGGCGACAGCAATCACTTTTCAACGCTGTTTCGCCGGGAATTTAACTGGTCTCCGCGCGATATTCGCCAGGGAAAAGACGCGATGCTTCAGTAACGCGAGGGCAGTCACCGTTTTATTTCCGCAAAAAAGCTAATAGTGTCAGGTTATTCGGCGTAGAGGTCGTGGTGTGGCTGCTCAGTTAATTCTTCGCAAAGATGATTTTTTTGCCTCCGCGAGTCAGGCCGTCACGGTGGCCGATCGCTACCCGCAGGACGTCTTTGCCGAACATACCCACGAGTTTTGCGAGCTGGTGCTGGTTTGGCGCGGTAACGGCCTGCACATCCTCAACGACCGTCCCTACCGCATCACGCGCGGAGACCTGTTCTACATTCGCGCGGATGATAAACACTCCTACGCCTCGGTTAACGACCTGGTGCTGCAAAACGTTATTTACTGTCCTGACAGGCTCAAGCTTAACGTGGACTGGGCCGCGAGCATTCCGGGCTTTCTTGATGCTAAGGGTTCTCCGCACTGGCGCTTAAGCAGTAGCGGCATGGCTCAGGTACGGCAGGTTATTTCTCAACTGGAGCAGGAGAGCCAGAAGAACGACCCCGTTGCTAATCAGCTGGTGGAGTTGCTTTTCGCCCAGCTGGTGATGACGTTGAAGCGCCATCGTTACGCTACTGATAACCCCTGCGCCACAACGCAGGAAGCGCTGCTGGATAAGCTCATCACCCGGCTTGCGGGCAGCCTGAATAAAAACTTTGTACTGGAGAAATTCTGCGAGCAGGAACAGTGCAGCGAGCGCGCGTTGCGCCAGCATTTCCGCACTCTGACAGGGATGACGGTGAACCACTATCTGCGCCAGCTGCGCATCTGCCATGCACAATATCTCCTCCAGCATACGGAGTGGATGGTCAGTGATGTGGCGATGCGCTGCGGCTTTGAGGACAGTAACTACTTTTCAGTGGTGTTTAACCGCGAGGTGGGGATGACGCCGATACAGTGGCGTCATCGCAGTCGAAAGGGGGCGTAATCAGTTTGCCATGCCGAGGCCGACGATATTGGCAGCGATAATAATCACCACGCAGCCGAGGCTCAGTACGCCAACCGGACGACGTCCGGCGTTCGTCCACTCTTTCAGCACCAGCCCAACCAGCCCGCCGCAAAGTACGTAGAAACTCATGTGCAGCATCCAGCTTATATAGTCGTATTGCGCCGGAATGCTGGCGTGGCCCCAGGCGTAGAAAAAGAACTGCAAATACCACATCAGGCCGCCCAGAGCGGAGAGCAGCACGTTGGTGATGATGAGCGATGTTGCCAGCGAGAAATCGGTTTTTACCGACAGGTTTTTTACTTTTGCCAGACGAATGAAGCAGAAGCCCAGGTTAACCATCGCGCCGCCACCCATAATCACGACATAGCTTGGTAGCGCAACGTACAGCGGATCGACGCCCAGCGCGGCAGCCGCTTCGTGCATCGGTTTGGCGGCGTTCATCGCGAACGACATGCCGGCCGAGAAAATGCCGCACATCACCGCCAGCAGCAGACCTTTCTTCAGGTTAAAATCTTCAGCTTTAATCCCCAGCTTACGCTCTTTCAACTGCCCCGCGCGAGTCACAATTCCTACGCCAATGACCGCCACCAGCACGCCCAGGAGCGTCATCCGCCCACCCTGAGTATTAATAAGCACGTCGAAGTTGCCGTTGAGAATAGGCGTCATCAGGGTACCGACGATCAGCGTGATGCCAATCGCGATACCAATCCCCATAGACATGCCGAGATAGCGCATGGTGAGGCCATAGTTGATGTTGCCGACGCCCCACATCGCGCCGAACAGGAACACCGGCAGCAGGGTGGCAGCGCTGAATGAGGAGAAGTAGTCCCAGAAATCGGGCAGCAGCATGGCGCTAATGGTCCAGGGCAAAATCAGCCAGGACACGATACCGCCAACGGACCACATAGTTTCCCATGACCAGCCTCTCACTTTTTTAAAAGGAGCATAGAAACAGGCTGCACTGGCAGCGCCTATCAAATGCCAGAAGATACCCATCGTAATCGCATGATTCATTTTTACACCCTCATCGTTTTTATCGTCAGTGGCTTCCCACCGACTTGAGGAGTGTAAAAATTAGGCGGTTTGGGGACCTTCAGAAGGTTGCCGCACATGCGTTCTGGATGGCAATCAGCACGTTAACCACGTGAGCAGACTCACAATATCGCGATTAATCGGAAAATGAATAACCTTATAAAAACTACGGCATTGATAATCATTTTCAATATCATTTAATTAACTATAATGAACCAACTGCTTACGCGGCATTAACAGCTGTGCCGCCCGACAATAATGGAGAGGATTATGAGTTATACACTGCCATCCCTGCCGTATGCCTACGACGCACTGGAACCGCATTTCGACAAGCAGACGATGGAAATCCATCACACTAAACACCACCAGACCTATGTGAACAACGCGAACGCCGCGCTGGAAAGCCTGCCAGAGTTCGCTAACCTGTCTGCTGAAGAGCTGATCACCAAGCTGGACCAGCTGCCAGCGGACAAGAAAACCGTTCTGCGTAACAACGCTGGCGGCCACGCTAACCACAGCCTGTTCTGGAAAGGCCTGAAGACCGGTACCACCCTTCAGGGCGACCTGAAAGCGGCTATCGAGCGCGACTTCGGTTCCGTTGACAACTTCAAAGCGGAATTCGAAAAAGCCGCTGCAACCCGTTTCGGCTCTGGCTGGGCGTGGCTGGTTCTGAAAGGCGACAAGCTGGCGGTAGTGTCTACTGCTAACCAGGACTCCCCGCTGATGGGTGAAGCAATCTCTGGCGCATCCGGCTTCCCAATCCTGGGCCTGGACGTGTGGGAACACGCTTACTACCTGAAATTCCAGAACCGTCGCCCGGACTACATCAAAGCCTTCTGGGACGTGGTGAACTGGGACGAAGCAGCAGCGCGTTTCGCCGCTAAAAAATAAGGTTGCATAGACGCCTGTGAGAAGCGAGTCTTATGACTCGCTTTTTTTGTATCTGCGTAATGGAGGCAGCAATGCATTACCCGGTGAACGTGTTTACAGGCAAGGTAAGGGAGTACGACGGCAGCCGCCCGAGTGCCATCGCCAAAATTCAGGTCGACGGTGAGCTGACGTTAACCGACCTCGGGCTTGCGGGTGACGAGCAGGCCGAAAAGAAAATCCACGGCGGGCCCGATCGCGCGCTGTGCCACTACCCGCGTGAACACTATCAGCACTGGAAAACCGAATTCCCCGAGCAGGCGGATCTCTTCGTCGCCCCCGCGTTTGGCGAGAATCTCTCCACCGAAGGGCTCACCGAAAAGAACGTGTTTATCGGTGATATCTACCGCTGGGGCGATGCCCTGATTCAGGTGACGCAGCCGCGCTCGCCGTGCTTCAAGCTCAACTACCACTTCGGTATTCAGGATATGTCGGCCCAGCTGCAAAAAGCGGGTAAAACCGGCTGGCTGTATCGCGTGGTGCTGGCTGGGAAGGTTTCAGCGGACGCGCCGCTTGAGCTGGCGTCGCGCCTGAGCGATGTGTCTGTTTATGACGCCTGCGCTATTGCCTGGCATATGCCGTTTGACGACGAACAATATCACCGCCTGCTGTCGGCGGCGGGGCTATCGACCAGCTGGACGAGAACGATGCAGAAGCGGCGTTTAAGCAGCAAGATCGAGGATAATTCGCGGAGATTGTGGGGGAAATAGTCCTCCGCAGAAAGTAGGCCGGGTAAGGCGAAGCCGCCACCCGGCACTAACACCTACGAACGCTTATACAACGGTAGCCAAAGCGTTAACCGTAGCCCACCCAGCGGGCTGTCGTCGGCTTTCACCCAGCCGCGGTGCTGCTGCATGGCGGTTTCAACAATCGCCAGACCCAGTCCCGTGCCGCCCGATTCCCGGTCGCGCGCCTCATCGGTACGATAGAACGGACGGAAAATCTGCTCGCGGTCTTCCGGGCTCACGCCTGGGCCGTCATCATCGACAATGACGGTGATCCCGTCTTTATCCACCGAGAACGCCACCTCAATCTTCGTATGCGAGTAGCGAAGAGCGTTACGCACGATGTTCTCCAGCGCGCTTTCCAGCGTGTTGGGGTTACCGTACAGCGGCCACGGGCCCGGCGGGAAGTTGACGGTAAAGGATTTACCCATCTGTTCCGCTTCGAACGCCGCGTTGTCCAGCACCTCGTGCCAGAGGTGATTCGCTTTCACCGTTTCGCTGACCAGCGCGTTTTTCTGCTGATTGCGCGACATGACCAGCAGGTCGTTGATCATGCTGTCCAGGCGGTGCGCTTCTGTTTCAATACGCTCGAGCTCTTTGCTCTCACCGCTGCGGCGGCGCAGCAGCGCGGTGCCAAGCTGCAAGCGCGTAAGCGGGGTACGCAGCTCGTGCGAGATATCCGACAGCAGACGTTGCTGAGCGGTCATCATGCGGTCGAGCGCGCTCACCATCTGGTTAAAACTGGTTCCGGCGGCAAGGAACTCCTGCGGACCTGCTTCCAGTTCAGGGTGCTGTCGCAGGTTACCCTGCGCCACTTCATCGGCGGCATTTTTCAGCTTGCGCGCTGGTTTTGCCAGGCTCCACGCCAGCCATAACAGCAGCGGCGAGCTGACCAGCATGGTGACAATCAGCAGCAGGAGAGGGCGGTCAAACAGCAGGTTGATAAAATCAGACTGGGAGTTGCTCGCTGGACGGATCAGGTAGAGCTGATAATTATCCTCTCCGTCTCTGACGGAGAAAGGCCCCACCATCTCTACGCGGCCATATTTCTTCTTCTGGGGATGATCGGCATTATCCGCCTGGCCAATGAAGTTGCGGATGATCTGCATTTCATTGCGATCGGCCCCAATCACGCGGCCTTCGCTGGTCACCAGCAGCAGGCGTTGTCCGGGCGGCGCCCACTTGTCGATAGCGCGAAACAGCCTGCGCCACCACATTAAATCGTTCGGCGGATCGTTTGCCAGCTCGGCTTCCACGTGCTGCTCGATCATCACGCCCTGACGTTGCTCGCTGTCGAGAAGCTCCGTCATCTGGCGTGAGTCGAGTTTTGGCAACATCAGTACGAGCATTAAAACCAGTGCCAGCGTCAGCCAGAAGATGGCGAAGATGCGGGCGGTTAAGCTTCCTATCATGAAGCAGAAACCATCAGATAACCGCGACCACGCAGGGTTTTAAACCATGGGTGACCGTCTTTACGCTCCGGCAGCTTACGGCGCAGGTTAGAGATGTGCATGTCGATGGCGCGGTCAAACGGGGTGAGGCGTTTGCCCAGCACTTCCTGGCTTAGATGTTCACGCGAAACCACCTGGCCGAGGTGCTGCGCCAGCAGATACAGCAGGGTGAACTCCGTGCCGGTCAGTTCCAGCGTCTGGCCATCAAAGCTTGCTTCCTGACGGCCCGGGTTCAGGCTCAGGGAGTCGACTTCAAGGGTGGGTGAGCTGTTGTCGGTATTTTGCTGCTGCTCGCTCCAGTGGGAACGACGCAGGATAGCGCGAATACGGGCAACCAGTTCACGGTCGTTAAACGGCTTGGGTAAATAGTCATCCGCGCCCAGCTCAAGGCCGAGTACGCGGTCAAGTTCGCTGCCGCGTGCGGTCAGCATGATTACGGGAGTCTGGTGTGTCTGGCGAAGCTCTTTCAACGTATCAATACCGTTTTTCTTCGGCATCATCACGTCAAGCAAAAGTAAATCGATGCTGTCGTCAAGGAGACTCAGCGCCTGCTCGCCATCATGGGCAACCAGGACGTTGAAACCTTCCATGTCGAGCAACTCCTTTAAAAGGGATGTGAGCTCTCGGTCATCATCAACTAACAGGATTTTATTCATTGTTTAAATACCTCCGAGGCAGAAATTACGACATCAAGGCTGTCTAATCCATGACTTTACGTTGTTTTACACCCCCTGACGCATGTTTGCAGCCTGAATCGTAGACTGTCTCTCGTTGAATCGCGACACGAAAGATTTTGGGAGCAAGTGATGCGCAAAGTTACCGCTGCCGTCATGGCCTCAACGCTGGCGTTCAGTGCGTTTAGCCAGGCTGCTGAAGCTATCATCAGCGATAACAGTCCCTTACAAGAGGGCGCAACGCAGAACAGCAGCCAAAGCCATATGTTTGACGGCATAAGTTTAACCGAACATCAGCGTCAACAGATGCGAGATCTGATGCAGAGGGCACGACACGACCAGCCCCCTGTTAATGTTAGCGAAATGGAGACAATGCATCGCCTTGTCACCGCAGAAAATTTTGACGAAAGCGCTGTTCGCGCTCAGGCCGAAAAAATGGCACAGGAACAGGTTGCCCGCCAGGTAGAGTTGGCGAAGGTCCGCAACCAGATGTTCCACCTGCTAACGCCCGAGCAGCAAGCGGTTTTGAATGCCAGACATCAGCAGCGAATGGACCAGCTGCGTGAGGTTGCACGGATGCAGCGAAGCTCAGAAACGACGTTTTTCAGTAGCAATAGCAGTACCCGTAGTAACCAGTAAACCCTGTTTTCCTTGCCATAGACACCATCCCTGTCTTCCCCCACATGATGTGGGGGTTTTTTTTGCCCCGCATCCGCGCTGTTAACCGTTTATTCATCCTTAGACTCCCCATGCTTCCGTTATACTAGCGGCATGACATGACAGGAGCGTTTATGAATCAATCCTATGGAAGACTGGTAAGCCGGGCCGCCATTGCGGCGACCGTCATGGCCTCCAGCCTGTTACTGATTAAAATCTTTGCCTGGTGGTATACCGGCTCGGTCAGTATTCTGGCGGCGCTGGTGGACTCGCTGATGGACATTGCCGCCTCGTTGACCAACCTGCTGGTGGTGCGTTACTCGCTGCAGCCAGCGGATGAAGAGCACACATTTGGGCACGGCAAAGCGGAGTCGCTGGCCGCGCTGGCGCAAAGCATGTTCATTTCCGGCTCTGCGCTGTTCCTGTTTTTAACCGGCATTCAGCATCTCGTTTCGCCGACACCGATGAACGATCCCGGCGTGGGTGTAGTTGTGACGATCGTTGCGCTTATATGCACACTTGTTCTGGTAACGTTCCAGCGCTGGGTTGTTCGCAAAACGCAAAGTCAGGCTGTATGGGCGGATATGCTTCATTATCAATCTGATGTTATGATGAATGGGGCTATTCTTATTGCGCTCGGTCTGGCCTGGTATGGCTGGCATCGCGCCGATGCGTTATTTGCGTTAGGGATTGGTATCTATATTTTATATAGCGCCCTGCGGATGGGGTATGAAGCGGTGCAATCACTGCTTGACCGCGCCCTCCCGGACTCAGAACGTAATGAAATTTTTTCTATCGTGACCTCCTGGCCCGGCGTCAGCGGTGCACACGATCTTCGAACGCGGCAGTCAGGACCGACCCGCTTTATTCAGATTCATATTGAAATGGAAGACAACCTGCCACTGGTTCAGGCTCACGTTATTGCTGAGCAGGTCGAGCAGGCGATTTTGCAGCGTTTTCCTGGTTCAGACGTCATCATTCACCAGGATCCCTGCTCGGTTGTACCCGGTCATGTTGGGCTTTCGTAATTCGTTGTAAAAGAGTGAGCCAGGCCAGCATTTTGTGTATAAATTACCGCCGTTTGGTCTGACCTGAATCAATTCAGCTGGAAGGGATTGATATACTATTTGCAGTATTCGTTGGTCGATAAGTTTCTTCCGGCAACAGATTTCAATTTTGCATTCCTAAGTTCAGAGGTAGTCATGATTAAGAAAATCGGTGTGTTGACAAGCGGCGGTGATGCGCCGGGCATGAACGCGGCAATTCGTGGTGTTGTCCGTGCAGCGCTGACGGAAGGCCTGGAAGTTTTTGGCGTTTATGACGGTTATCTGGGCCTGTATGAAGATCGTATGGTTCAGCTCGACCGTTACAGCGTGTCTGACATGATCAACCGTGGCGGTACTTTCCTCGGTTCCGCGCGCTTCCCGGAATTCCGTGATGAACACGTTCGTGAAGTGGCTATCGAAAACATGAAGAAACGCGGCCTGGACGCCCTGGTGGTTATCGGCGGTGACGGCTCCTACATGGGTGCAAAACGTCTGACCGAAATGGGCTTCCCGTGCATCGGTCTGCCGGGCACCATCGACAACGACATCAAGGGTACTGACTACACTATTGGCTTCTTTACTGCGCTGGGTACCGTTGTTGAAGCGATTGACCGTCTGCGTGACACCTCTTCTTCTCACCAGCGTATCTCTATCGTTGAAGTGATGGGCCGTTACTGCGGCGACCTGACGCTGGCGGCAGCCATTGCGGGCGGTTGCGAATTTATCGTCGTGCCAGAAGTCGAATTTAGTCGTGAAGATCTGGTGGCTGAAATCAAAGCGGGCATCGCGAAGGGTAAAAAACACGCGATCGTGGCTATCACAGAGCACATCTGCGACGTTGACGAGCTGGCGAAGTACATCGAAGCCGAAACCAAACGCGAAACCCGCGCGACCGTACTGGGTCACATCCAGCGCGGCGGCTCCCCAGGCCCTTACGACCGTATTCTGGCGTCCCGTATGGGCGCGTACGCTATCGATCTGCTGCTGCAGGGCCACGGCGGCCGCTGCGTCGGTATTCAGAACGAAAAACTGGTTCACCACGACATCATCGACGCGATTGAAAATATGAAGCGTCCGTTCAAAGGTGACTGGCTGGACTGCGCGAAAAAACTGTACTGATCGGCTCTGTTGCCCGGTGGCGGCAAGGTAAATGCAAAACGGTAATCCTTGGGTTACCGTTTTTTATGGTTGCTCCCTCTCCCGTGGGAGAGGGTTGGAGTGAGGGCATCAGGCCGCTCATCCACTTCTTTTATTCCACTACGTTATAGCCAATCTTTTTTTATTCTTTAATCCTCGATTCGCTTTCTGGCACGCTGCATTCATCAAAACACTACACAAGAGAGCTGGGCGATGAATAAATGGGGCGTGGGTTTAACATTATTGCTGGCATCGACCAGCGTTCTGGCTAAGGATATCCAGTTACTGAACGTGTCATACGACCCGACGCGTGAACTGTACGAGCAATACAACAAAGCGTTTGCGGCACACTGGAAGCAGGAAACCGGCGACAACGTGGTGGTTCGCCAGTCGCATGGCGGCTCCGGCAAGCAGGCGACGTCCGTGATAAACGGTATTGAAGCCGACGTGGTGACCCTGGCGCTGGCCTACGATGTTGACGCGATCGCCGAGCGCGGCCGCATCGACAAAAACTGGATCAAACGCCTGCCGGATAACTCCGCACCCTACACCTCGACCATCGTCTTCCTGGTGCGTAAAGGAAACCCGAAACAAATTAAAGACTGGAACGACCTGATCAAACCGGGTGTTTCTGTAATTACCCCGAACCCGAAAAGCTCCGGCGGCGCTCGCTGGAACTACCTCGGCGCGTGGGGTTATGCACTGCATCACAACAATGGCGACCAGGCCAAAGCGCAGGAATTTGTGAAGGCGCTGTATAAAAACGTTGAGGTGCTGGACTCCGGCGCGCGTGGCGCCACCAACACCTTCGTCGAGCGCGGGATTGGCGACGTGCTGATTGCCTGGGAAAACGAAGCTCTGCTGGCGACCCACGAGCTGGGTAAAGACAAATTCGAGATCGTGACCCCGAGCGAATCGATTCTGGCTGAGCCGACCGTTTCCGTGGTCGATAAAGTGGTTGAGAAGAAAGATACCAAAGCGGTGGCGGAAGCCTACCTGAAGTATCTGTACTCGCCAGAAGGCCAGGAAATTGCGGCGAAAAACTTCTATCGTCCACGCGATGCGGCGGTCGCCAAGAAATACGAAGGGGAGTTCCCTAAACTGAAGCTATTCACTATTGACGATGTGTTCGGCGGCTGGACGAAAGCGCAGAAAGAGCACTTCTCCAACGGCGGTACCTTCGACCAAATTAGCCAGCGCTAACCATTAGCCTGTGACACGGTGACCCGGCGTGAGAAATCCGCCGGGTTTTTTATTTGGTCATCATTTTGCGTTACTCTTTTGCCTCTATTGAAAACAGGGAACGCGTTGTGAAAAAAATTATCTTATTGCTCCTCATTGTCATCGCCCTTGCCGCTGGCGGCGTGTACTGGATGAAGGCGGGTAATCCGAATGCGTTGCGCCATATCGTTCTCGACCAGTGTGTGCCGAATCAGATCCAGAACCGTAACCCGGCACCCTGTGCGCAGGTGAAAACGGATGCAGGCTATGTGGTATTTAAAGATCGTAACGGGCCGCTGCAATACCTGCTGATGCCAACATATCGCATCAACGGTACCGAGAGCCCGCTGCTGACCGACGCTCATACGCCGAACTTTTTCTGGCTGGCGTGGCAGTCGCGCAGCTTTATGACCCTGAAGCGTGGATCCGAGGTGCCTGATAGCGCCATTTCGCTGACGATTAACTCGCCGACTGGCCGCACGCAGAACCATTTTCATATTCATATCTCCTGCCTGCGCCCGGACGTGCGCGAGAAGCTCAACGCGGCACAGGGAGAAATCAGCACCCAGTGGCTGCCTCTTCCGGGGGGGCTGGAAGGACATGAATATCTTGCTCGTCGCGTGACGGAGAATGAACTGGTCCAGCGCAGCCCGTTTATGATGCTGGCGGAAGAGTTGCCGGAAGCGCGCGACCATATGGGGCGTTTCGCGCTGGCAATGGCGCAGCAGTCGGATGGCTCTTTTGTTTTGCTGGCGACCGAGCGTAACCTGCTCACGCTTAACCGCGCGTCTGCGGAGGAACTACAGGATCATCAATGCGCTATCCTGAAGTAACCCCACCATAAATCGCGTTTACTCGGGCTGCCTGTCACCGTAGACTTGCTGAAAAATTCTACAGGAGACAGGTATGTCGCTCTGGTTAACGTATCCTCTGCTGCTGCCCTCACTGATTGTTGGCGTCACCATCGTGCTGTGGGCGACGTCGCTATTGCCGGAATTTATCACCGCGCTGCTGTTCTTCACGGCGGCGATGACCGCCAGAATCGCCCCGCCGGAGGTCATCTTCGGCGGTTTTGCCTCGTCTGCTTTCTGGCTGGTATTCAGCGGCTTTGTGCTTGGCGTGGCGATCCGTAAAACCGGACTGGCGGACAGGGCCGCCCGGGCGCTGTCGGCAAAGCTCACCGACTCCTGGGTGTTGATGGTGGCGAGCGTGGTGCTGCTGAGCTACGCGCTGGCGTTTGTGATGCCGTCGAACATGGGACGTATTGCGCTGCTGATGCCGATTGTCGCGGCGATGGCAAAACGCGCCGGTATCGCCGACGGCTCCCGCGCCTGGTTCGGGCTGGCGCTGGCCGTGGGGTTCGGGACTTTCCAGCTTTCGGCGACGATCCTGCCTGCCAACGTCCCTAATCTGGTGATGAGCGGTGCGGCGGAAGGCTCGTACGGCATCCATCTGAACTATGTCCCGTATCTGCTGCTGCACACGCCGGTGCTCGGTATTCTCAAAGGCCTGATTCTGATTGGCCTCATCTGCTGGCTATTTCCCGGTAGCCCAAAACCGCCGAAGGAACAGGCGCCGTCAGAGCCTATGGGGCGGGATGAAAAGCGTCTTGCCTGGCTGCTGGCGGTGGTGCTGGGGATGTGGGTCACGGAGAGCTGGCACGGCGTTGGGCCGGCGTGGACGGGGCTGGCGGCATCGATCATCGTCATGCTGCCGCGCGTTGGCTTTATCACCGGGGAAGAATTTTCAGCGGGCGTGAACATGCGCACCTGTATTTACGTCGCGGGGATTCTTGGGCTTGCGATCGTGGTGACGCAAACCGGTATCGGAACGGCCGTGGGCGAGGCGTTGCTTCGCATTATGCCGCTGGATGCAGACAGACCGTTCACCAGCTTCCTGGCGTTGACCGGGATCACCACCGCGCTCAACTTCATTATGACCGCCAACGGCGTTCCTGCGCTGTATACCACCCTGGCGCAAAGCTTCTCGGATGCGACCGGCTTCCCGCTGCTGTCGGTGATCATGATTCAGGTGCTCGGCTATTCCACGCCGCTGCTGCCGTATCAGGCGTCGCCGATCGTGGTGGCGATGGGGCTAGGAAAGGTGCCTGCCAGGGCGGGGATGGTGCTCTGTCTGGCGCTGGCGATAGCGACCTATCTGGTGCTGCTGCCGCTGGATTACCTGTGGTTTAGTTTGCTGGGGAAAGTGTAGTTCGGTGCGAGCGGTTTCCCCTCACCCCAACCCTCTCCCAAAGGGAGAGGGAGGAGAAGAGCGGCGGGTAAGCGCAAGCGCCACCCGCCGCAAAGGCAATTACGCCTGTTTAGCCGCTTCTGCTGCCTTAACGATCACCGCGAAAGCGTCAGCTTTCAGGGATGCACCGCCAACCAGCGCGCCATCGATGTCTGGCTGGGTGAACAGCTCAGCAGCGTTGGAGGCGTTTACGGAACCGCCGTACTGAATAATCACTTGCTCAGCGACCTTCGCGTCGGCTTTAGCAATGTGGTCACGAATGAATTTGTGAACCGCCTGAGCCTGCGCAGGGGTTGCAGATTTGCCGGTACCGATCGCCCAGACTGGCTCGTATGCGATTACCGCGCCTTCGAACGCTGCCGCGCCCTGAGTTTTCAGTACTGCGTCGATCTGACGTGCGCACACTTCTTCGGTTTTGCCCGCTTCGTTTTCCGCTTCGGTTTCACCGATGCACAGAACCGGGATTAGACCCTGCTCTTTCAGCACGGCGAATTTCTTCGCGATGAACTCGTCGGATTCTTTGTGATAGGTGCGACGCTCGGAGTGGCCGATGATGATGTATTTTGCGCCGATATCTTTCAGCATTTCAGCGGAGGTTTCACCGGTGAACGCGCCAGACAGGTTAACGTCAACGTTCTGCGCGCCCAGAATGATGTGGCTGCCGTCAGCGGCATGTTTAGCCAGATCCAGGTACATATCCGGCGGAGCGATAGCAACCGCGCAGCCCGTCACGCCAGCCAGCTCTTTACGCAGGTTCGCAACCAGTTCGTTTACCATGTGGCGGCTGCCGTTCAGTTTCCAGTTACCCATCACTAAAGGATGTCGCATTTCAATTCTCCACGCTAAATAAGCGAATTAAGGAATATGGCCACCCTGTCGGGCAGCATGGTCTGTGAATCAGTATAGAGATTTTCCCTCGAAAGGCTTTGCTTTTTGTCATTAATTCGCCCCGCCGAGAGTGTCAGATAGTGCCAGCTTAATCGGTTCAACAGCGAAGGTCAGTCCTTTTTCGCCGTTGTCCGCCACAACATAGCGGATCGCGCCTTCGGTATCGGCGTAGTAACGCTTGTTTTTCCCGGCGGTAAGGAGTTTTTGCAGCTTTTGCTGGCTTTGCTTTTTCGTCAGCGCAGGGGTAAAGGCCTGCAATACCGCGCTCATATACTCCAGCGCTTTCGCCTTAGCGGCTTTCTGCTCTGGCCCCTGTATCGGCAGCCAGGTGATTTGCATGCTTTTGATTTTTAACGTACCGCGCTCCAGCGCCGTGGAAGCATACAAATTCTCATTTATCTTGCTTGCCGCACGGGTCAGTGTGGGGGTATCTCGTGAGCCATCAATAGCGCGAAACTCATCCAGCGGCAGCGTGGGGTTGGTCTGATTGAAGGTTTCACGAAACTGGCTGATGGACTGATCGAACGACGGCGCGCCCGCCAGCAGATAGGGTGCTGTGGTCGGGGCTGTGGTTTCGGCGGCGTGCAGGGGATAACCCGCGCTGAGCAGCGCTAAACACAGGAAAAGAGAACGTGCCGAACTTTTCATCAACATTGCCCCTGGCCGTAAGTGCTCATGATTAAAACGATATCTGGTCGGCTTGTCAAAAGGTCACAACTCCAGGGTAAAATGCGCGCTATACGATAATAAGGAACCTTACATGACCATACAGCAGTGGCTGTTTTCATTCAAAGGGCGTATTGGACGCCGTGATTTCTGGATCTGGATGGTGACGTGGGTTGTCGCCATGCTGCTTTTGTTTTTCGTTGCTTACAACGCCTGGCTGAGCACGCAAACGGCGGCCTTCGCGCTGGTCTGTCTGCTATGGCCAACGGCGGCGGTTGTCGTAAAACGGCTGCACGATCGCGGACGTTCCGGCGCGTGGGCTTTTCTGATTATTCTGGCCTGGATGCTGGTGGCGGGAAACTGGGCGATGCTTCCGTCCATCCTGCCGTGGGTTGTGGGCAGGCTGCTGCCGTCGGTCATCTTCGTGATGATGATTGTCGATCTGGGCGCGTTTATTGGCACCCAGAGCGAAAATAAATACGGTAAAGACACCGTCGAGGTGAAATACCGCTGATCACCAGTAGTGTTCGGCGGTCATATGGCCCGGCCGGCGGCGAAGATGTTTTGTCATCTGCCGGGTATCCTTCAGAAGCTGCTGCGTGTCACGCACCATCTGCGGGTTGCCGCACAGCATGACGTGGCTGGTTTCAGCGTTCAGCGGCAAACCCACCGCGTCTTCCAGGGCTCCACTCTCAATTAGCGCCGGCACGCGGCCGGTAAGCGCTCCTGCTACGGTTTCACGGCTGACCACCGTCTGAATCTTTAACTTCCCGCCGTACTGCTGTTCAAGAGCCTGCATCTGCGGCAAATAGCTCAGGTCCGCGGCGTAGCGCGCAGCGTGCACCAGCACGATGTTTTTAAAGCGCTCCAGATCTTTGCCGTACTGCAAAATAGAGAGATAAGGGCCGATGGCCGTACCGGTTGCCAGCATCCAGAGCGTGTCGCAGTCAGGGATCTCTTCGAGCACAAAGAAGCCTGCCGCTTCACTCACAATTTGCACCTCGTCGCCGGGCTTCAGGGCGGCAAGGCGCGGGCTGAGCTTACCGTCAGGAACGGTGACCAGATAGAACTCGAGATCCGGGTTATCAGGTGCGTTAACGTAAGAATAGGCGCGCTGCACGCGCTCGCCGTCGACGTCCAGCCCCAGCTTCGCAAATTGCCCGGCCTTAAACGGGTGAACGGGAGCATGTACGGTGAGACTAAATAGCGCATCGGTCCAGAACTGTACCTTTGTGACTTTACCTGTTACCCAGTCCGCCATGATCTTCTCCTGTGCTGTTTCTCTGTTCTATCTTCCGTACTTGTGGTGATAATTTCCAGCCCGTCAGGGCCGGAAAGCTCTATCGATCAAACGGTTTTACAGAATGTGCGTCTGCACGTCCGGGTCTTTGCGGTCAAGATAGTGGATAGACTGGATGCGGCGAATGGTGCGTGATTTACCGCGGATCAGCAGGGTTTCAGTGGTGGCCATATTGCCCTTGCGGGTGATGCCGTCCAGCAGATCGCCTTTGGTGATGCCGGTCGCCGAGAAGACAACGTTATCGCTACGCGCCATTTCGTCCAGAGCCAGCACTTTATTGGCCTCGATGCCCATCGCTTCGCAGCGCGCAAGCTCATTTTCCCCGATACGGCGGTTCTCTTCGCTGTCGCCTTTCACCTCATGGCGGGGCAGCAGACGGGCCTGCATATCGCCATCCAGCGCGCGGATCACTGCCGCGGAGACCACACCTTCCGGCGCGCCGCCGATGCCGTACAGCACGTCGACTTCGCTGTCCGGCATGCAGGTCAGGATCGAGGCGGCAACGTCGCCGTCAGGGATAGCAAACACGCGCACGCCGAGCTTTTGCATCTGCGCGATGGTGGCGTCGTGGCGCGGTTTCGCCAGAATGGTGACGGTGAGTTCGCTAAGGGGTTTGCCCAGGGCTTTGGCGATGTTTTGCAGGTTCTCTTCCAGCGGCAGGCTAAGGTCGATTGCGCCTTTCGCGCCTGGACCTACAATCAGCTTTTCCATGTACATGTCCGGCGCGTTCAGGAAGCAGCCCTTATCGCCGACGGCCAGCACCGCTAACGCATTGGCCTGACCCATCGCCGTCATGCGGGTGCCTTCGATCGGGTCGACGGCGATATCCACGGCATCGCCTTTGCCGGTACCGACTTTTTCACCGATGTAGAGCATCGGCGCTTCGTCGATCTCGCCTTCGCCGATCACGATGGTGCCGTCAATGTTGACCTGGTTAAGTACTATGCGCATGGCATGGACGGCAGCGCCGTCTGCGGTATTTTTGTCGCCACGGCCCAGCCATTTATAGCCTGCAAGGGCGGCCGCTTCGGTGACGCGGGAAAACTCGATAGCAAGTTCACGTTTCATGAGGTACTCGTGCAATCAAAAGGAATTGCACGAAGTTTATCACAGAGTGGGGAGGGGTGAGGGGGCCGGTGCGGTTGGAGCCCCTCACCCTAACCCTCTCCCCAAAGGGGCGAGGGGACTTAAAACACCCTCTCCCCTTTGGGGAGAGGGCGGGGTGAGGGGGATTACTCTTCGTGCTCTTCCCACGCCAGGGCGCGTTTCACCGCTTTTTTCCAGCCGCTGTAGCGGAAGTTACGCTCGGTGGTTTCGATGCCCGGGCGGAATTCGCGTTCGATAACCGCTTTTTCCTGCAGTTCGTCCAGGTTCTGCCAGAAGCCTACCGCCAGACCGGCGAGGTACGCCGCGCCCAGCGCCGTCACTTCACGCACTTCAGGGCGCTCAACGCGGGTGCCGAGAATGTCGGACTGGAACTGCATCAGGAAGTTATTCGCTACCGCACCGCCGTCCACGCGCAGGGCGTGCAGACGAATACCGGAGTCAGCCTGCATCGCTTCCAGCACGTCGCGCGTCTGGTAGGCGATGGATTCCAGGGTAGCGCGAATAATGTGGTTAGAGTTCACACCGCGCGTCAGCCCGAAAATTGCGCCGCGTGCATACGGGTCCCAGTACGGTGCGCCCAGACCGGTGAACGCAGGCACCACGTACACGCCGTTGGTGTCTTTCACTTTGGTCGCAAAGTACTCGGAGTCGAACGCATCGCTGATCAGCTTCATTTCGTCGCGCAGCCACTGAATGGATGCACCCGCCATGAACACCGCACCTTCCAGCGCATAGTTCACTTCGCCGCGCGGACCGCAGGCGATGGTGGTCAGCAGGCCGTTTTCTGATTTCACCGCCTTCTCGCCGGTGTTCATCAGCATAAAGCAGCCGGTGCCGTAGGTGTTCTTCGCCATCCCTTCCTTGACGCACAGCTGGCCGAACAGCGCCGCCTGCTGGTCACCGGCGATACCGGCGATAGGAATACGGGTGCCGCCTTTACCGCCGATGTTGGTCTGGCCATATACCTCAGAAGACTTGCGCACTTCAGGCAGCATCGCGCGTGGGATATCCAGCGCATCCAGCATCTTGTCATCCCACTCCAGGGTGTTGATGTTGAACAGCATGGTACGCGAGGCGTTGGTGTAGTCGGTGACGTGAACGCGTCCCTGGGTCATCTTCCAGATAAGCCAGGTATCGACGGTACCGAACAGCAGCTCGCCGCGTTTAGCACGCTCGCGTGAACCTTCTACGTGGTCGAGGATCCATTTCACTTTGGTGCCGGAGAAATACGGGTCAACCACCAGACCGGTAGCGCTGCGCACGTACTCTTCCATACCGTCGCGCTTCAGCTGTTCGCAGATCTCGGATGTACGGCGGCACTGCCAGACGATAGCGTTGTAAATGGGCTTACCGGTTTCACGTTCCCAGACAATCGTCGTTTCACGCTGGTTGGTAATACCAATCGCGGCAATCTCGTCGGAGCTGATATCGGCTTTCGCCAGCACTTCGACCAGCGTGGAGCTTTGTGACGCCCAAATCTCCATTGGGTCGTGTTCTACCCAGCCTGGACGAGGATAAATTTGCTCAAATTCGCGCTGTGACACGCTGACGATGTTCGCGTCATGATCCATTACGACAGCGCGGGAGCTGGTAGTGCCCTGGTCGAGCGCAACGATATATTTTTTTTCGGTCATGGTATGTGTCCCGTAGTCAGATTACAGCGAAGCTTTTTGTTGTGCGGTAGAAGTCGTTTCCTTCTCCTCTTCCACACAGGTGTCGCACGGTAAGTGGCGACCAATTAATTTACGGTAGCTAAACGCACCCAGCGCAGCCCCGACAACCGGCGCAAACAGCGGTACCAGGAAGTAAGGAATGTCTTTGCCACCGGTGAAGGCGACGTCGCCCCAGCCGGCGATAAAGGCGAAGGCTTTTGGTCCGATATCACGTGCTGGGTTCATCGCGAAGCCAGTCAGCGGGCCCATGGATGCGCCAATCACCGCAATCAGCAAACCAATCAGCAGGGGTGCCAGCGGGCCGCGCGGAATGCCGTTTCCGTCGTCGGTCAGCGCCAGGATAACGCCCATCAGAATAGCGGTAATCACCATTTCAACTGCGAAAGCCTGCACAAAATTGATATGCGGGTTAGGGTAGGTTGAGAAGATGCCTGCCAGATCCAGACTTTCGACGCTGCCGCGTACCATATGATGCGTCTGTTCGAAGTCGATGAAAAGATTGTAATAAAGCCCGTAAACTAACGCCGCTGCGCAAAACGCGCCGGCAAACTGAGAAAGAATGAAAGGAACAACTTTGCGTCCGTCGAAGCACGCGAACAGCCACAGTGCGATTGTCACCGCCGGGTTAAGATGTGCACCAGAAACCCCTGCAGTCAGGTAGATGGCCATCGCCACGCCCAGACCCCAGATGATACTGATTTCCCACTGACCAAAACTGGCACCCGCCACTTTCAGTGCAGCGACACAGCCCACTCCGAAGAATATCAACAACCCGGTACCAAGGAACTCGGCAATGCACTGGCCTTTTAAGGTTGATGTCTGACTCATAATCGGAATCCTGAAGAAATTGATGTTTATTGTTAGCATGGCCGCCCGTGACAGCCACGATGCCCTGTAGACATAGTGTTAATTTATCGTTAACGAGCAAAAACGAGAAATATCGAAATCAAAATGTGTGGTCTGTGTCAATAAAATGAGCGTTTTCGCGCCATAAAGCACATTTTTGCATCAGTACAGGAATGTGAGCTGAATCATTTCATTAACGAATCAGTTAACAATTTAGGGGTATATGACGCGAACACACCAGGACCAGACCTAAAAGTGTTGCAAACCGCGATCTGCGCGGTGTGTCGCTGGACACAGAGCGCCGCGCTCCATACAATCGACGGTATATGTCGTGCGCGTTTATGTTAAAGCGTCGCCTTGCAATTCAGGAGAGGTAGCATCATGTCTTTAGAAGTGTTTGAGAAACTGGAATCGAAAGTACAGCAGGCGATTGACACCATCACCCTGCTGCAGATGGAAATTGAAGAGCTGAAAGAAAAGAACAACAGCCTGGCGCAGGAAGTTCAGAACGCTCAGCACGGCCGCGAAGAACTGGAGCGCGAAAACAACCAGCTGCGCGAACAGCAGAACGGCTGGCAGGATCGCCTGCAGGCGCTGCTGGGACGTATGGAAGAAGTCTAATTTCTCTCGGGAAATACAGATGAAATAAGCCGGGTAAGGCGTCGCCGCCACCCGGCTTTTTTATGGTTGTAGCTGACTTCTTACTACTCGATATCCAGCGGATCTTCGGACAGGATAATGCCGGTATTATCGGCGTAGAGATGGTCGCCGGAGAAGAAGGTCACGCCGCCGAAGTTAACGCGCACGTCGCTTTCGCCAGTATTCGGTTCATGACCGATAAGCCCCTCAGTCCACATGGTCCTGCCCGCCATATTTGGCTTTCAGCCGGGCAACGACCCGGTCCATTGCTCCGCGCTCTTTTGCAAACGTGCGGGTATAACGCTCCTTGCCCTGCAAGCCCAGCATCGGTCGCCAGACCTGCGGTGGATTATGCTCAGCGCCTTTATTGACAGGGTCATTCTCGTCCGGCTGACAGGCCGCAGCTACCTCCGCAGGCCATTCCGGTATTTTGCAGGTCAGCATGACCAGCCAGCGCGGAAAACTGAGAACAAAAAAGAGAGGCAACTGCAGCGCATTCACCAGCAGACCGAGACGTCCGAACCACTGCTTGCTGAGGTAGAGCAGTCCGAACAGCCAGCCTTCTTTCTGTTTTTCAACCGGCGGGCACCAGGCAATGGAGTCCGCGAGGTCCGGGAGATACTCATCCCCTTCTTCCATATAGCAGCGGATAAATTCCCAGTACATGGTCAGGTCTTCGGGGTCCCAGGCCAGATTAATAGGAAGGGGGAAAGTTCGCGTGATCGTGTCCCCGTCATCTCCTATAACACACCCTATAATGGCCCATTCTGTAATGGTGAAATTCTTTCCATTGGTCAGAACAAAGCGAAAATCCTGCCACGGTATCGACAAAACATCTCCACCGGACTGGTAGACATACACCATCCCATTTTTACGGTTAAAGCGGATCGGGTAATAGGTACTGAAAAAAACTTCAGAGACCATTATCCGGCTTGCCCCCCAAGATAGCAGTAACATAACGATCCAGAGAATGATGGCAACAATCCATATGCCAATGCTATGAAAGCCAGTTTGTAACAGTGTAATTAGTGGCTGAAAAAACAAACCCAGGAACAGACAAAAAAAGAAAGCTCCCGCAAATGTCCAACCTCCACGCCATCTGTAATTCCGATCAACCAGCTCCAGGTACGTTGAGTTCAGCCGCACCACGCTGTCAAATCCGTAAATCCCTTTCACATCCGGGTCGCCCGTTTTCTGCGAATAAACCCGGGAGACGCCTTTATCACTGAGGCGGAGAAACATTTTATCGAACTGTTTGGACGGGTCGGCAGGGAATCGTTTAAAGGGATTAAACATGCGCGCTTCCTTGAGCCGTCAAAGCCATATAGCCCTCCTTTTCTATTTGTGCATCCGGGCAGATAGCCGGGATGTCACTCTCGCCCGGCGGCACCCGACGCCACTGTGTGCTGAGCAGCCAGGTCTGTATGTCGTTACGGGTATGGCTTAACAGCCAGGCTCCCGCCCCCAGAACCAGCAGCATCCCAACAAATATCCCTGTAGGTCCCAAGAAAAAGACCGCCAGTTCCGATCCGGCCAGAATGGTCCTCGTGATACCAAAGAATGAAAGAATAGCAACCGAGATCTCGCTACCGCCCCCGACAGTCATCATCCCGACACCGAGAGCATTTATCAGATGGGTGATACCGATATCTGTCTTTCCGCTATTAAGTCCCTTCCAACCGCTATCTATTTCAGTCCCGGTGTAAACCAAACCGCCAACATATCCTAACCTGTTAAAGAAACTCGATCCGACGACTTTCATTACTCCGTTTCTTATCGTGGACACTGCCGATGGTACTTCCAGCCTCATCAGTGGCGTCATCGCCAGCTTCAGCGCTTCCGCCGTTGACGCCACCGCCATGCTGGCATTGGCACCGAACACCGTCGCTGCTTTACTATCGGACGGCAGGCCGCTGTCTTTCATACCGTACCCCAGCAACATCCACTGAAAGTACGCTGAGAACACCGTCCCGCCAAACGTCATGCCTTTCGCCGCCATCTCCGTCGCCAGCGTGCCGGGTTTCATCCCGCTCAGTTGCGCCACCGATGAGCCCAGCGATTTCGGGAACAGCATTCGCGCCAGCTCGTCCTCCGTGAGCATTGCCGTACTGAGCTTCGCCAGCCGCTCTTTAACCGGCAGGGCGGCCATTGCCTTCGCTTCCTGCACGTCAATAATCCGCGGCAGAGATATTTTCTCCAGCGAGCTCTCCGGAAGCTCCTTCACCAGTCGGTCGGTCAGCTTTTGCATCGCGGTATATAATTGCCCGCCGCTGCGTCCACTCATTTCCAGCATCCCGGCCATTCCCCGGGTCATCGCCCCGACAAAGTTTTTCGTCCCCGGCACCACGCTGACGGCTGAGAACGCCTTACCCTGCATCGCCAGTATCCCGACAGCAAAGCGCACTGGCGTCCCTTTCACCATCAGATCCACCGATTTCATCATCGTGTCAGACCAGAGCATGCTGAGCTTTTCCAGCCCGGTCAGGATCGCACTGGCGTAGCTGCCGCTGTACTCCTTCGCGCCGTCCGCCAGACGGTCCCAGCTTATGCCCAGCCACCAGTCTGGTCCGCCGCTTTTCAGCTGTGCGTTCACCTCGGCAATCCAGCCATCATGATTAAAGAAGGCCGCTCGCTGAAGAAAGTTTTCCGGCGTCAGCGGAGCCTGATTCAGCTGCTGATCGATGTGGGTAATCACTCCGCCTTTGTCGTTCATTCCTGCCAGTACTTTCGCTACTGTCTGGATATAGCGTCCGCCGCTGTGCGCGCAGGTCGGATCAAAGTGCTGCACAAAGTAATTCGCCATCGCCGGTCCCTGCAGCCAGGCCAGATACATCCGGGTGATGGGAATGACTGAACTGTTGTCATACTCGGTCAGCCAGTCTTTCAGTGTCTGACTGAATGTCTGTGTCTTCGCCCGGTCGATGTATTTTTCGTAGCCGGTCTGCCATGCCTCATCCACCCGGTCCTTCCGGCTGGCCTCATTCAGGACATGCATCCGGTCGGCCATGTCCGGAGCCGGAAATCTCGGTCCTGCTGGCGTGTCCCTGCCGTAGCGCATCTGGCGCTCATAGCTTTCATCCCCGGCTTCTGCCCGCAGGTAAAAATAATTACGCATTGCCAGTTCGACGCTGCCGAGCATTGTCAGCAATGCAGTGCCACGGCTCAACTCCGGATCCGTGGCGATAGCCTGCTGCATCCGGTAGCGTGCCAGGGCTGAAATCTCCGTCGCCACCCCAACCGGGTCAGACAATATCAGAATCGCACCGCTGCCCGCGTTCAGATTATCTGCCGCCTGTCGTAAAGCGGCCGCAGAATGACTACTGACCGCTTTGAGGGGAGAGGGAGTCCAGGCTTTAAGGGTGCTGTTGCGCAGTCCTGGACTGTATTCAGCCACGCAGCTGGCGAGTTGACGGAAGGGCAGGGCCTGCTGGCCGCTGTGGCTGGCAAGCCAGGCATCCATATCAAATTTCTGCATATACTGGCGCCGCCAGGCGACATCTTCATGCTGTTTGCGTACCATCGGTGTCCACGACTCTTCAGACCACGCAAACCAGTACACCCCGTTAAGGATTCCGGCGGGCTTTACCGGCAGTGTCACCAGGGAAGCGGTTGCCAGTTCATCTGGTCGGGTAATACAGGGGGTAATGTCCCCGCTTTCCACGCGCGGCGGCACGGTGCCGTCCTCTGGAAGAGGATAAAAATAGCCGTCGCCGGTAGCATAATAGTTAATCCAGCGTTGTGAACGTTCCGCCCAGATGTATAAAAAGCCCTGCCTCAGCAGACGGGCGGTATAGTCTGCACCTCCTTCGGCCGTTACAGGTACGGTGATACTGCCAGATAAAGCCGGTAACGCGTCACCTTTTTCCATGATTGCCGGACGAACCGGCAGGACGGGTAAACCGACGCGCTGGCAGAACTTACATCCCTTTTCATTGCTCATGATGAATCCATTCTTCTTCTGTCAGGTAAGCCCGTCCGGTAAGCAGGAAAGGTAACCCTGAAATTGTGGCGGTTATTTACTCATAATACACCGTAAAGACGTTAACCTAAGCTAAATTTTCTTTATTTCGCAAGCAGTTAGTGCGCACCTGCTGTGCAGGGAAAGTACGATGTGATATGCAAAATATGTGGCAAACGACGGCGATTGAATGAACGGTTATTCTGGAGAGCCGAAACTATCAGGAGACGCTCCGGGGGAGTGTCATTGCAGTATAAAAAGAGGAGATATCTAAACCTGTGTTAACTTCACGGTTTGGGTGATGATAAAAACAAAGGCCATCCGATAAAAGATGGCCTGTTAAATTACTCGATATCCAGCGGATCTTCGGAAAGGATAATGCCGGTATTATCGGCGTAGAGATGGTCCCCGGAGAAGAAGGTCACGCCGCCGAAATTGACGCGCACGTCGCTTTCGCCGATTCCATCACCTGCCGCCCCTACCGGTATGGCCGCGATGGCCTGAATCCCGATATCCAGGTCTTCCAGATCGTCCACCTGACGCACGGAACCGTACACCACAAGGCCTTCCCACTCATTCTGAACGGCAATGCCGGCCAGTTCAGCATCAATTAATGCACGGCGCACGGAACCGCCGCCGTCGACCACAAGAACGCGGCCGCGGCCATTCTGTTCGAGCAGATCGTACAGCAACCCGTTGTCCTCGAAACATTTCACCGTGACGATTTGACCGCCAAACGACGACCTCCCACCAAAATTGGAGAACAGCGGTTCAACGACGTTGACATCTTCCTGGTAGATGTCACAAAGCTCGGAGGTATCGTATTTCATAGGTTTAACGCTCAGTTGCTGCGAATGTGTTCAGTATATCGTGCGAAATGCGTTGTTGGCAAAATCATCAATTGTTAATTGATATTTGTCAGCTAACGCAGCGTCTGGCTTAAAACAATCCCAATGACGAACAACAGGTTAGTCAGCAACGCGCCTTTTACCGTGCGTTCCAGCATTGGCGGCATGGCGGACGGGCTGAGTTCACGCATCACAAAGCGGGCCTGCTTAATCAGCAGCGGCGCGGCAAGCACAAACAGCCAGCCCCACAAGCTCTGCAAGGAAATCAGGTTAAACAGTGCCAGGCAAACCAGCGCGCCAATGAGCAGACAGGCGTGATAGCGGCGCGCATTGACCGGCCCAAGACGAACCGCCAGGGTGTTTTTGCCGTTCTCGCGATCGCTGTCGATGTCGCGCAGGTTGTTGATGTTGAGCACCGCCGTCGCCAGCAGACCGCAGGCGGTTGCGGGCAGGAACAGGGCAGGGATCACCGTATGCGCCTGCAGGTACCAGCTTCCCATCACGCTCAGCCAGCCGAAGAACATCAGTACGGAGATATCCCCAAGCCCAATATAACCGTAAGGACGCGTGCCGACGGTGTAGGTGATGGCCGCGATAATGGCCAGTAAACCCAGCACCAGGAAGCCAATGAAATCGCTGGTGGTCTTAGACGCCACCGTCACCAGCGCAAGGCCGGATACGCAGATCAGCGCTACGGTGATAATCAGCGCGCGTTTCATCTGCGCCTGGGTAATCACCCCTTTCTGCATTCCGCGCAGTGGCCCTATGCGGTCCGGCTTGTCGCTGCCTTTTACCGCGTCGCCGTAGTCGTTGGCGAGATTGGAGAGAATTTGCAGCAGGCCGGCGGTAATCAGTGCCAGCGCGGCGACCAGCGGATCAAAATAACCCTG
The DNA here is from genome assembly GCF_014982155.1 of Enterobacter cloacae complex sp. P16RS2. Lineage (NCBI taxonomy): Bacteria > Pseudomonadati > Pseudomonadota > Gammaproteobacteria > Enterobacterales > Enterobacteriaceae > Enterobacter > Enterobacter cloacae complex sp. P16RS2. Next base: position 76,961 of record NZ_JADCKW010000005.1, read on the forward strand.
CCACCAGGCAAGGGCGGTGCCAACGATAATCGCGGCAAAGGCCAGAGGAAGCGTTTTAGGGCGCAGACTTTCGAGCCACGCCTGAGTACGGCTGATGTCAGTCATAAGTATTTAGCCAATAAAAATGGGGGCATTAGCCCCCATTAAACGTGATGAGAATCCAGTAACCGCGATTATAGGATAAAACGGCTCAGATCTTCATCTGCCACTAACGCATCCAGATGTTTACTCACATATTCTGCGTCAATGGTAACGGTTTGACCGTTAAGGTCGCTCGCGTCGTAAGAGATATCTTCCACCAGGCGTTCCAGCACGGTATGCAGGCGACGCGCACCGATGTTCTCGGTGGTTTCGTTGACCTGCCATGCGGCCTGGGCAATACGCTTGATACCGTCTTCGGTGAACTCGAGGTTCACGCCTTCGGTCGCCATCAGCGCTTTGTACTGTACGGTAGCAGAGGCGTTCGGCTCGGTCAGAATACGTTCGAAATCTTCGGTGGTCAGCGCCTGCAGCTCAACGCGGATAGGCAGACGCCCCTGCAGTTCGGGGATCAGATCCGACGGGCTGGCAACCTGGAACGCCCCTGAAGCGATAAACAGGATGTGGTCCGTTTTCACCATGCCGTGCTTGGTGGAGACGGTACAGCCTTCAACCAGCGGCAGCAGGTCGCGCTGAACGCCTTCGCGGGACACGTCCGGGCCGGAGCTGTTGCCGCCGCGCTTACAAATTTTGTCGATTTCGTCGATAAACACGATACCGTGCTGCTCAACCGCGTCGATAGCGTCCTGCTTCAGCTCTTCCGGGTTTACCAGCTTCGCCGCTTCTTCTTCAATCAGCAGCTTCATCGCGTCTTTGATTTTCAGCTTACGCGCTTTCTGCTTCTGGCCGCCCAGGTTCTGGAACATGGACTGCAGCTGGCTGGTCATCTCTTCCATGCCCGGAGGCGCCATGATTTCCACACCCATTGGCGCGGCAGCGAGATCGATCTCAATCTCTTTGTCGTCCAGCTGGCCTTCACGCAGTTTTTTGCGGAATGCCTGACGCGCAGCGGACGGTTCCGCCTGCTGCTCTGCCTGGCCCCAGTTGTTTTTTGCCGGTGGGATCAGCACGTCGAGAATGCGCTCTTCGGCCATCTCTTCCGCGCGATAGCGGTTTTTCTCGATCGCCTGGACGCGCACCATCTTGATCGCCGAGTCGGTCAGATCGCGGATGATGGAGTCCACTTCTTTACCCACATAGCCCACTTCGGTGAACTTGGTGGCTTCAACTTTGATGAACGGCGCGTTAGCCAGCTTGGCCAGACGACGGGCAATTTCGGTTTTACCGACGCCGGTTGGACCGATCATCAGAATGTTTTTTGGCGTCACTTCGTGGCGCAGCTCTTCGTCAAGCTGCATACGACGCCAGCGGTTACGCAGAGCGATAGCCACGGAGCGCTTGGCGTTATCCTGGCCGATAATGTGTTTGTTCAGTTCGCTGACAATTTCGCGTGGGGTCATTTCAGACATGGGAGATCCTTACGCTTTGGAGGTCAATTCTTCGATGGTGTGGTTGTGGTTGGTATAAATGCAGATATCGCCTGCAATATCCAACGCCTTCACCGCGATATCACGCGCGTTCATGTCGGTATTTTCCAACAGCGCGCGGGCAGCAGCCTGGGCATAAGGGCCGCCAGAGCCGATGGCAATCAGGTCATTTTCCGGCTGAATCACGTCACCGTTACCGGTGATGATAAGCGATGCGGTTTCATCGGCGACCGCCAGCAGCGCTTCGAGCTTGCGCAGCATGCGGTCGGTACGCCAGTCTTTCGCCAGCTCAACGGCAGCTTTCACCAGATGACCCTGGTGCATTTCCAGTTTGCGTTCAAACAGTTCAAACAGCGTAAAGGCGTCCGCCGTGCCGCCTGCAAAACCGGCGATCACTTTGTCGTTGTAGAGGCGGCGCACTTTTTTCACGTTGCCTTTCATGACGGTATTACCCAGCGTGGCCTGGCCATCACCGGCGATTACCACATGGCCGTTACGGCGTACACTTACTATTGTTGTCACGAGCAGACCCCCTGGTTACAGAATCGGGAAACAGAAGCCCTGAGCCTGTGCTCAGGGCTGAATTAAATGATAGATGGGGGGGATTTTGGGGGTTTCAACCCCCGGAGGCGAGTCGAATGCAGTTTGTGTGACCGGCGATTTTCAACCGCGAAATGGTGCCATCGGCATTTTCTTTGCCTTTGACCGGACCAATCACCACGCGATTCCAGCCGTTATTGGTGGTAATACGCGAATCAAACCCTTCAAAGGCCAGCTGCGCGCGCACCGTTTCCGCCTGCTCGGCACCTTTGAACGAACCGCACTGCACCATCCAGCGGCGCTCGTCTTTTTTCTCAGCCGTCTGCTTCGGCGCTTCGGTCTCTTTGGTGACCGGCGCGGCCTGTTGCGTTTTCGGCTGCTGCGCGGTGGTATGCGCTGGCGTCTGGAGCAGATCCTGATACGGCTGAGCCGCCTGTTTCTGCGGCTGCGTTTTCGGCTGCTGCTGAACAGGCTGGGACTGCGCCGTACGCGTCTGCTGCTGGTATGGCTGTTCCGTTACCCGCGGCTGTGCTTTCGGCTGCTGCACCGGCTGGGTTTGCGCCCACTGCTGCTGCTGTTGTTGCTGCTGCTGGATTTGCTGTTGCGCCTGACGTCGCTGCAGCGTTTGCTGGCGCTGCGCCGGGGTCTGCTCATTCCAAGGCACTTCGTTCAGCTGCGTAGGCTGCTGGCGCATATCGGCCTGCATTTGGGCCAGCAGCTGGCGCTGTTCATCCGTCAGCTGATTCGCATTCTGCACTTCACCACCCGCAGAAGGTTCGGTTGGCGCACGCACCCCGGGCTGACGGCTTTCCAGCTCTTTGATATAGCGCCAGCGCTCTTCAGGCTTCGGAGGAAGGCCGTTTCCGGCAACTTTACTGGCCTGAAGCGCCTCAGACTCTTCTTTTTTATGGTGCGTGATAAAGTACAGGCCACCAATAAAGGCGACGACTACAGCCGCAGCAATAGCGACCATTGCTGGCGAGACAGCAGGCAGGTTACGTTGCTTTTTCCTTGAGCTACTCTTTTTGCGTCGCGAAGGTGCCGGCTGGCCGCGACGTACATAATCTCGTTGTGCCACTATCGTTTCGCTGTATTTATTCGTTCGTCAGTCCGCCATGTTACTTAAGCGGCGGGGCTTTGACCAGATAAGGGTATCCGAAAGACGTTTACTTTAAGTCAATGCCTGGGTAGTGCCGCGGACAATCAGTTCACAGTCCAGCAACCGCGAGCCGCTGCTAACTGTTTGACCGTGAAGCTGATCCAGCAGAAGAAGCATCGCTTCGCGGCCGATTTGGTAGCGCGGCTGAGCGACCGTTGAGAGCGGCGGATCGCAAAATTCTGAAAGCGAAATATTGTCGAATCCGATGATCGATAAATCTTTCGGTATCCGCAGGCCGCGGCGTTTGGCGTACGATAATGCGCCCAGCGCCATCACGTCGCTGTGACAAAATACGGCGGTTGGCGGCTCAGGCAGGTCCAGAAGTTTCTCCAGCGCTTGTCCACCCGCGGCGAAGGTAAAATCACCGCGCGCAATGTAGTGCGGATCGACGGTGACGCCGGTACGGCGCAGCGCCTGAACGTAGCCCTGTAAGCGATAGTGACACAGCGGCATCTCTTCAGGTCCGGCAATACAGCCAATACGCTTATGCCCCAGCTCCTGGAGATAGTTTACGGCGTTGAACGCGGCGGTGAGGTTATCAATGTGGACCGTCGGCAGCTCCAGCTCCGGCGCAAACTCGTTCGCCATCACCATCGGCGGTAAATTACGCTGCTCTTCAATGCTGGCATCAAAAGGCAGGCGAGAGCCAAGCAGCAGCATGCCGTCGATCTGCTTGGTGATAATGAGATCGATGAAGGTTTTTTCCTGCTGGTTCTGATGAGCGCAGTCGCCAATCAGCACCAGGTAACCCTGTTCCGCTGCGGTGACTTCAATACCGCGGATAATCTCGCTGAAGAAGGGGTCACAGATGTCCGGCACAATCACCAGGATGGTGCGCGACTCGTTGCGTTTGACGTTACGTCCCATTGCCTGCGGAAAATAGCCCACTTCAAGCGCAGCCTGCTCTACCCGGTTACGGGTCGCCTGGGAGACTTTATCCGGGTTCATTAATGCGCGGGATACCGTTGCCGTAGAGACTTGTGCTTTCTGGGCAACGTCTTTCATGGTCGCCGGTGCAACCTCTTTCCTGGACTTCAACGTCTTCTCCTCGCCTGAACACCGAACTTCTGACATCACCATTTTTACAGATAGTTAATGGAATCGGTTACAGAATTTTCATAAAAAGTGTGAGGAGCGTTAAATTTTTCGATCCGTCTTCAGCCTTCGATGGGATCGACGTCCAGTACCCACTTCACTTTTCGCGCTTCCGGCAGCGTGTTGATGAGCGCCAGCGTGCCGCTGACGATATGCTGCAGGCGAACGCGTGAGGGGTGCTGAAGTAAGATTTGCCAGCGAAAACGCCCCCCGCGCTTTGGTGCGAGTGCCGGCACAGGGCCCAGGAGCCACAGCTGATTATCCACCAGCGGGCTGGCCTGCAGGAGATTTCTCAGCTGCTGCAGGAAAAGCGGCGCCTGCTGGTTGTTATGATCTTCCGCGCGGATGATGACGTGGCTGGTCCACGGCGGCAGCTGCATGGTCTGGCGTTCGGCCAGCGCCTGCTCGGCAAAGGCGTCATAGCCTTTATGCAGCAGGGTTTGCAGCAGCGGATGCTCAGGGTGGTGCGTTTGCAACACCACTTCGCCCTGTTTACCGGCGCGACCGGCACGCCCTGCCACCTGGGTATAAAGCTGGGCGAAGCGCTCGGCTGAGCGGAAATCTGCCGAGAACAGCGCGCCGTCTACGTCCAGCAGGGCAACCAGCGTGACGTCCGGGAAGTGGTGGCCTTTGGCCAGCATCTGCGTACCAATCAGGATGCGTGCGCCACCGCGATGCACTTCCGCCAGCTGCTCTTCCAGCGCGCCCTTGCGGCTGGTGGTGTCCCGGTCGATACGAGAAATCGGCACGTCCGGGAAGAAGGGGCCAAGCGCCTGTTCCAGCTGTTCCGTCCCCAGACCGACCGGCACGATATGCGTTGAGCCACACGACGGGCACTGGCGCGGCACCGGGCGCTGGCTGTCGCAGTGGTGGCAGCGCAAATGCCGCTGGGCCTGATGGAAGGTGTAGTAGTGGTCGCAGCGCGGGCACTCGGCAATCCAGCCGCAGTCGTGGCACAGCAGGGCGGGCGCGAAACCGCGGCGGTTAAGGAACAGAATGACCTGGTTCCCCGCCTGCAGGTGCTGGCGCATGCGGGTAATCAATGCCGGCGCTAGCCCGGCCTGAACCTGCTGACCTTTCAGATCAAGCACGTGCTGAATGGCCGGGCGGGCATTCCCCGCCCGACGCGTCAGGCGCAGCATATGGTATTTACGCTGGCGCACGTTGTGCAGCGTTTCGAGCGCAGGCGTGGCGGAGCCGAGAATAATAGGAATCTGCTCACTGTGCGCGCGATAAACCGCCAGGTCGCGGGCGTGATAGCGCCAGCCTTCCTGCTGTTTATAGGAGCTGTCGTGCTCTTCGTCGATCACGATAACGCCAAGATTTTTAAACGGCGTAAACAGCGACGAGCGGGTGCCGATCACAATCGCCGCTTCGCCGTTTTTCGCTTTCAGCCAGGCGCTGAGGCGTTCGCTGTCGTTCAGGCCGGAGTGCAGCACCTCAACCGGCGCGTTAAAGCGCTCGCGGAATCGGGCGATGGTTTGCGGCGTCAGGCCAATTTCCGGCACCATCACCAGCGCCTGTTTGCCCTGCGCGAGCACGTTTTCCAGCACGCTCAGGTAGACTTCGGTCTTGCCGGAACCGGTGACCCCCGCCAGCAGCCAGGCAGAAAAATGATCGGAGGCGCTATGAATCGCGCCCACGGCGGTGGCCTGCTCGGTATTCAGACGCAGGCGATCCCCTGAAACGGAGAAACTCTCCCGCCAGTCGTAAAGAGCGGGGGCTTCGCTGGCCAGTTCGCTCAGCCCTTTCTTTCTTAAGGCCTGTAGCGCCGTTTCGCTGACCTCAAGCTCGTCGACCTGATGTCGCCAGATTTTTCCCTGACGCAGCGCCGCCAGCGCCTGCTGCTGTTTCTGCGATCGCTTCAGGCTGTTGATGTCCACCGCCTGGCCCTGCTCGGTGGCAAACCAGTACCACATCGGCGCATGGCTGGCGCTTTTGCCCTGGCGCAGCATAATCGGCAGGGCGTGGAACAGCACGTCGCCAATCGGGTGATGATAATAATCCGCCGCCCACAGCAGCAGTCGCCAGGTGCTGGTAGAGTAAACCGGCTCGCTGTCCAGCACCTCAACGACTGATTTCAGCTCATTAAGCGGTAGCTCGCTTTTATCGCTGACGGAGACGACGATCCCCACGCGCTGCTGTTTGCCAAACGGCACGGTCACGCGGCAGCCCGCTTTGGCGCTCATGCTGTCGGGCAGCAGATAGTCAAAGGTGCGGGGAAGCGGAACGGGCAGGGCAACGTGAGCGACGGGCATCGAATCTTCCTGACTTGAAAAGTGGCGCGTTAGTATACACATTAGTAAAAGCGGCGTGCGGATCAGTTTGCATACGTTGGTCAAATTCTGTATGATTCGCCGCCTTTGGTGTACTTTACGCCAAAGAACTTACAATCAACATCGCGTGGTGTCTGGCGTTAGGGCTGGAAGAGCGACGCGGCCTTAACTGAGGTTCTCCCATGAAAAAAGATATTCACCCGAAATACGAAATGATTACTGCAAACTGTTCTTGCGGTAACTCTATCCAGATCCGCTCTACCGTGGGTCACGATCTGAACCTGGACGTGTGCGGCAAATGCCACCCGTTCTACACTGGTAAGCAGCGTGACGTTGCAACCGGTGGCCGTGTTGACCGCTTCAACAAGCGTTTCAGCATCCCGGGCGCTAAATAAGTTTCCCGAAAAAAAGGCACCGCAAGGTGCCTTTTTTGTATCCGCTTCTCAGTATTCCCACGTATCCGGGTCAATACCCAGTTCACGCATGATCACCTTCGCCTCTTCCGGGATTTCATCACTGCGCTCTTTGCGCAGATCTTCATCGTTCGGCAACGGTTGACCGGTAAACGCATGCAGAAACGCTTCGCACAGCAGTTCGCTGTTGGTCGCGTGGCGCAGGTTGTTCACCTGACGACGCGTACGTTCATCGGTGAGGATCTTCAACACCTTCAGAGGAATGGAAACCGTAATTTTCTTTACTTGCTCACTCTTCTTACCGTGCTCAGCGTATGGGCTGATATATTCGCCGCTCCATTCAGCCATGAGATACCTTTAATCCTCTCAGTCATTTATTTAAAGGTGCAAAACCTGTAACCACCCGTTTTGAACCGCAATCTTGTCTAGTTTACCGTAGAGACGATACCGTGGCACGGATATTGCCGCTGCAGCGTGCACTAAAGCATATAATTTTAACGGCTATTAGCGCATTGCTCAATCTATACGCAAAGAAGTTTAGATGTCCAGATGTATTGACGTCCATACTTTCAATGTTTACTCTGGTGCCTGACTTTTCACCTCATTCGCCAGGAAGCCCTCACCATGACGCGTAAACAGGCCACTATTGCAGTGCGTAGCGGATTAAATGATGACGAGCAGTACGGCTGCGTTGTCCCGCCGATTCATCTTTCTAGTACCTATAACTTCACCGGATTTAATGAACCCCGCGCGCATGATTATTCGCGTCGTGGCAACCCTACGCGTGACGTGACCCAGCGCGCGCTGGCCGAGCTGGAAGGTGGCGCAGGTGCAGTATTAACCAATACGGGGATGTCCGCCATTCATCTGGTGACCACGGTGTTCCTGAAACCGGGCGATCTGCTGGTTGCGCCGCACGACTGCTACGGCGGCAGCTATCGCCTGTTTGACAGCCTGGCGAAACGCGGCTGCTATCGCGTGCTGTTTGTCGATCAAAACGACGAACAGGCGCTGAAACAGGCCCTGGCAGAGAGACCGAAGCTGGTTCTGGTGGAAAGTCCAAGCAATCCATTGTTGCGCGTTGTCGATATTGCGAAAATTTGTCAGCTCGCAAGGGATGCGGGAGCGATAAGTGTAGTGGATAATACGTTCCTCAGTCCGGCCCTTCAGAACCCGCTCGCACTGGGTGCCGATCTGGTATTGCATTCATGCACTAAATATCTGAACGGCCATTCTGATGTGGTGGCGGGCGTGGTGATTGCTAAAGATCCCGACGTTGTCACCGAACTGGCATGGTGGGCCAATAATATTGGCGTCACCGCGGGGGCCTTCGACAGCTATCTGCTGTTGCGCGGCATCCGCACGCTGTCGCCGCGCATGGACGTGGCGCAGCGCAATGCCCAGGCGATTGTCGATTTCCTGAAAACCCAGCCGCTGGTGAAAAAGCTTTATCACCCGTCGCTGCCGGAAAATCAGGGGCACGAGATTGCTGCGCGTCAGCAGAAAGGGTTTGGCGCGATGTTAAGTTTTGAACTGGACGGTGACGAGCAAACGCTGCGTCGCTTCCTGAGCGGGCTGTCATTGTTTACGCTGGCGGAATCCTTAGGTGGGGTTGAAAGCTTGATCTCCCACGCCGCGACCATGACGCACGCAGGTATGGCACCCGAAGCACGTGCCGCCGCCGGAATTTCTGAGACGCTGCTGCGTATCTCAACCGGCATTGAAGATTCTGAAGATTTAATTGCCGATCTGGAAAATGCCTTCCGGATCGCAGCCAAGGGGTAATCATGAGTGTGATAGCGCAGGCAGGGGCGAAGGGTCGTCAACTGCACAAGTTTGGTGGTAGTAGTCTTGCTGATGTGAAATGTTACCTGCGCGTTGCAGGCATCATGACGGAATATTCACAGCCGGGTGACATGATGGTTGTCTCGGCGGCGGGCAGCACCACCAACCAGTTGATTAGCTGGCTGAAACTGAGCCAGACCGATCGCCTTTCTGCGCATCAGGTGCAACAGTCCTTACGCCGCTACCAGAGCGAGCTGATTGCCGGCCTGCTGCCTGCGGACGTGGCGGACGGGCTGATCGGCGCCTTCACGCATGACCTTGAGCGTCTGGCTGCCCTGCTGGACAGCGGGATTACCGACGCGGTGTATGCCGAAGTGGTGGGCCACGGTGAAGTGTGGTCCGCGCGCCTGATGGCCGCCGTGCTGCAGCACCTGGGCGTGGAAGCGGCCTGGCTCGACGCGCGTGATTTTCTGCGCGCCGAACGCGCCGCGCAGCCGCAGGTGGATGAAGGGTTGTCCTACCCGCTGCTGCAACAGCTGCTGGTGCAGCACCCGGGCAAACGTATTGTCGTCACCGGCTTTATCAGCCGCAGCAACGCGGGCGAAACCGTGCTGCTGGGTCGTAACGGCTCCGACTACTCGGCAACGCAGATTGGTGCCCTGGCGGGCGTCTCCCGCGTCACCATTTGGAGCGACGTGGCCGGTGTGTACAGCGCGGATCCGCGCAAAGTAAAAGATGCCTGCCTGCTGCCGCTGCTGCGTCTCGACGAAGCCAGCGAGCTGGCGCGTCTGGCCGCGCCGGTACTGCACGCGCGCACGCTGCAGCCGGTTTCCGGCAGCGATATCGACCTCCAGCTGCGCTGCAGTTACACCCCGGATCAAGGCTCCACGCGCATTGAGCGCGTGCTGGCGTCCGGTACCGGGGCGCGTATTGTCACCAGCCACGACGACATCTGCCTGATTGAGTTCCAGGTGCCTGCGGGCCAGGACTTCAAGCTGGCGCATAAAGATATCGACACGATCCTGAAACGCGCCCAGGTGCGTCCGTTGGCCGTTGGCGTGCATAACGATCGTCAACTGCTGCAGTTCTGCTACACCGCTGAAGTGGCGGACAGCGCGCTGAAAATTCTGGATGAAGCTGGCCTGCCGGGCGAGCTTCGCCTGCGTCAGGGGCTGGCGCTGGTGGCGATGGTGGGCGCGGGCGTCACCCGTAACCCGCTGCACTGCCACCGCTTCTGGCAGCAGCTGAAAGGCCAGCCGGTGGAGTTCACCTGGCAGTCGGAGGAGGGCATCAGCCTGGTCGCCGTCCTGCGCAAAGGCCCAACCGAGAGCCTGATTCAGGGCCTGCACACCTCCCTGTTCCGCGCGGAAAAGCGCATCGGTCTGGTGCTGTTCGGGAAAGGCAACATCGGTTCCCGCTGGCTGGAGCTGTTCGCCCGCGAACAGGTGACGCTCTCGGCGCGTACCGGATTCGAATTCATTCTTGCGGGCGTGGTGGACAGCCGCCGCAGCCTGCTGAACTACGAAGGGCTGGACGCCAGCCGCGCGCTTGCCTTCTTTAATGATGAAGCCGTAGAGCAGGATGAAGAGTCGCTGTTCCTGTGGATGCGCGCGCATCCGTATGACGATCTGGTGGTGCTGGACGTTACCGCCAGCGAACAGCTTGCGGATCAGTATCTGGATTTCGCCAGCCACGGTTTCCACGTTATTAGTGCGAACAAGCTGGCGGGGGCGAGCAGCACCGATAAATACCGCCAGATCCACGACGCGTTTGAAAAAACGGGGCGCCACTGGCTTTATAACGCCACCGTTGGGGCTGGCCTGCCGGTTAACCACACCGTGCGTGACCTGATTGAAAGCGGCGACAGCATTCTGGCGCTGAGCGGTATCTTCTCCGGCACGCTCTCCTGGCTGTTCCTGCAGTTTGACGGCACCGTACCCTTCACCGACCTGGTGGATCAGGCGTGGCAGCAGGGCTTAACCGAGCCCGATCCGCGCGTTGACCTTTCCGGCAAAGACGTGATGCGTAAGCTGGTGATCCTGGCGCGTGAGGCCGGTTACGATATCGAACCGGATGCCGTACGCGTCGAATCGCTGGTGCCTGCCGGCTGTGAAGAAGGTTCTGTGGATCATTTCTTTGAAAATGGTGAAGAGCTTAACGAGCAGATGGTACAGCGTCTGGAGGCGGCGAACGAGATGGGGCTGGTGCTGCGCTACGTGGCGCGTTTCGAGGCCAACGGAAAAGCGCGAGTCGGCGTCGAGGCGGTGCGTCCTGAACATCCGCTGGCGGCGCTGCTGCCGTGCGATAACGTCTTCGCCATCGAAAGCCGCTGGTATCGCGATAACCCGCTGGTGATCCGTGGTCCTGGCGCGGGGCGCGATGTCACCGCTGGAGCCATTCAGTCCGACATCAACCGTCTGGCTAAGCTGCTGTAACTCCTCACCCTGGCCCTCTCCCCGGACCGTACAGTGGGAGAGGGCACCTGTCAGGACAGATTAAACCAACCGGTTTTTCGCATCCGCTATCGCCTGCGCCACCTGCTTAGGCGACACGCCGCCTTTCGCGGCACGTTTATCCAGGCAAGACTGCAGCGCAAGGATCGGATACACATCATCCCCGATAACCGCGCTGAACTTCTGTAGGTCGGCCAGCGCCAGATCTTCCAGCGGTTTACCCTGACGAATGGCTTCCACCACCGCTTCACCCACAATATGGTGCGCTTCACGGAAGGGTACGCCTTTCGCCACCAGATAATCCGCCAGTTCGGTAGAGTTCGCATAGCCCTGCTGAGCCGCTTCCTGGCAGCGCGGACGTTTCACCTGAATGCCGTCCAGCACCAGCGCGCCCATATGCAGACAGTCCAGCCAGGTGTCGAGCGCGTCGAACAGCCCTTCTTTGTCTTCCTGCATATCTTTGTTATACGCCAGCGGCAGCCCTTTCAGGGTCATCATCATGCCGGTCAGCGCGCCCTGCACGCGGCCACACTTGCCGCGGATCAGCTCCAGCGCGTCCGGGTTTTTCTTCTGCGGCATCAGGGATGAGCCTGAGGTCACGCGGTCGGACAGCTCGACGAAGCCCGCTTCGCCAGAGTTAAAGAAGATCAGGTCTTCGGCAAAGCGCGAAAGGTGCACCATTCCGATAGACGCATTGGAGAGCAGCTCCAGCACGTGGTCGCGGTCGGACACGCTGTCCAGGCTATTACGGGTGGCGGAGGCAAAGCCCAGCCAGCCTGCCAGCTGCTCACGGTCGATTTCATACGCCGTACCGGCCAGCGCGCCGCTGCCCAGCGGGCTGACGTCCAGACGTTTCAGGGTATCCTGCAGACGGCTTTCGTCACGCGCAAGCATCTCGACGTAGGCCAGACACCAGTGTGCGAAGGTCACCGGCTGCGCGCGCTGCAGGTGGGTATAACCCGGCATCACCGCGTCCTGGTTGTTCTGCGCGGTCTCCACCAGCGCGCTCTGTAGCTGACGGTTAGCCGCCAGCAGTTCGCCAACGGTATCTTTACACCACAGCTTCAGATCGGTGGCGACCTGGTCATTACGGCTGCGGCCGGTATGCAGCTTTTTACCCAGCTGGCCGACTTTGTCGATAAGCTTGCCTTCCACCCAGCTGTGAATATCTTCAGCATCGCTTTCGAGGATCTGCTGCGGGTTAAGACGCACCTCTTCCAGCAGATTGTTCAGCGCTTCTTCCAGCCGTAATTGTTCGTCTGCGGTCAGTACGCCCACCGTCACCAGCGCTTTGGACCAGGCCACAGAGCCGACAATATCCTGTTCGGCCAGGCGGTAGTCGAAGCGCAAAGAGTCGTTGAACTGTTTGAACCGCTGATCCGCTGCCTGTGTAAAACGCCCACCCCAAAGTGCCATAACATGATTCCTTTATTCGTTAGTTCTGCCGGGTGGCGCTTCGCTTACCCGGCCTACGGTCATTCAATAAAAACTTACGCTAAAATACGCGTGCCAATCGGCGTGCCGTTAAACAGCGCCGGCAGTTGTTCCGCGTGACGCCAGGAGGCGATATCCACCGGACGGCCCAGCGTGCGTGCGGCATCCAGCGCGGCGTTCACTTTGACGATCATGCCGTCGGTAATAATACCCTGAGCAATCAGCTGCTCGGCTTTCTCAGCCGTCATTTCCGCAATGCGCTGGCCTTTGCCGTCCAGAATGCCGCTCACGTCGGAAAGCAGGATCAGATCCGCGCCCAGCGTTGCCGCGAGCGCGGTCGCCGCCTGGTCAGCGTTGACGTTCATCAGCTCGCCCTCTTCGGTCACGCCGATAGAGCTCACCACCGGCAGGAAACCCCCTTCCAGCAGCGTGTTAATCAGCTTAGGCGAACCTGGCTGCGCCAGTCCAACGTGGCCGAGCTCTTCGTCGAGCTGGGTCACTTTTACGCTGTCGCCATCGCCCAGATAGAGGCCGACGGATGCGATGTGGTGTTTCTTCGCCCACGCCAGCAGCGTTTTGTTCGCCGTGCCCGCCAGCGCGCCGGTAATGATGTCAATCTGATCGGCAGGCGTGACGCGCAGGCCGTTCTTCTTTTTCACCGGCAGGTTGAGCCCTTTCATTAGCTCGTCCACCACGCAGCCGCCGCCGTGCACAATCACCAGCGGACGCTGGTGTGATTCGCGATAGTTCACCAGCGCGGTAAACAGACGCTCCAGCGCTTCTTCGCTGTCCAGCAGTACACCACCGAGTTTGATAATTAATGGGTTCATCATCACACCTTAAATAAGAGCCTGCGTTTCCGGGAAGCCGAAACGAATATTTGCACACTGCATTGCCTGTGCGGCAGCGCCTTTGAGTAAGTTATCTTCCGCGGCGACCACAATCAGATGCTCGCCCTGCACGGCAAAGCCGATGTCGCAGAACGGCAGGCCGACCACGTTTTTCAGCGCCGGCACGCCTTTGCCGTACAGGCGCACCAGCGGTTTGTCCGCATACGCCTGCGTGAAGGCCTCGTTCACCTGCTCTTTGGTCACGCCCGGCTTCAGGCGACAGGTAATGGTTTCGAGGATCCCGCGCGGGAAGCTGCCCAGGTGCGGCGTGAAAATCACCTCCGCGCCCAGATGCGTCGTGATTTCAGGGTGATGACGGTGATTAAACACGCCATACGGCTGAAGGCTCACTTCGCAGAAGCTGTTGGAGATAGCCGCCTTGCGGCCTGCGCCGCTCACGCCGCTGGTGGCGTTGATCACCGGCCACTGGCTCAGATCCAGCAGGCCCGCGTCGATCAGCGGCTTCAGGGAAAGCTGCGCCGCCGTCGGGTAGCAGCCCGGAACGGCAATCAGGTCCGCTTCTTTCAGTTTGTCTGCGCTCCACTCCGCCAGGCCGTACACCGCTTTTTCCAGCAGATCCGGATGCTGATGGGTGAAGCCGTAATATTTTTCGTAAAACGCACCGTCGTTCACGCGGAACGCGCCGGAAAGGTCGAAGACCACGCAGCCGGCCGCCAGGAACTGCGGCGCCAGGTCGTGGCTGACCTCGTGCGCGGTGGCTAAAAACACCACGTCGACGCCGTCGGTAAACTCGCTGATGTCAGACATGGGCTGCAGCGGCAGATCGACAATGCCCTTAAGCTGCGGATGCAAATCGGAAATTAACTTTCCTGCATCATTGCTTTGCGCTGACACGGTCAAAGCGGTTATGGTCATATGTGGATGGCGATTCACGTAGCTTACAAGCTCTGCGCCCGCATAACCGCTAGCGCCTACAATCAGCGTATTCAACATCGGGTTCCTTTATGCTCAACGTTAGTGTATTTTTATTCACATTTATTGCATGAATATTGATACTATCACGACCTAAGGTGTGTCAACAATGAAAATGAACTTACCGCCATTTATCGAGATCTACCGCGCCCTGATTGCCACACCGTCCATCAGCGCAACGGAAGAAGCGCTGGATCAGAGCAATGAGTCTTTAATCAATCTGCTGGCTGGTTGGTTTAGCGATCTTGGGTTTAACGTTGAGGTTCAGCCCGTCCCCGGAACCCGTCACAAATTTAACCTGCTCGCCAGCACCGGAACCGGTGCTGGCGGCCTGCTGTTGGCCGGTCATACCGATACGGTACCGTTTGACGACGGCCGCTGGACGCGCGATCCGTTCACCCTGACCGAGCACGACAACAAGCTCTACGGTCTGGGCACCGCCGACATGAAAGGCTTCTTCGCCTTTATCCTCGACGCGCTGCGTGACGTGGACGTGACGAAGCTGAAAAAACCGCTCTATATTCTGGCGACCGCCGATGAAGAGACCAGCATGGCGGGCGCGCGCTACTTCTCTGCAAACACGTCGATTCGCCCGGACTGCGCGATCATTGGCGAGCCGACTTCTCTGCAGCCGATCCGCGCGCACAAAGGCCATATTTCTACCGCCGTGCGCGTGCTGGGCCAGTCCGGCCACTCCAGCGATCCCGCGCGCGGGGTGAACGCCATTGAGCTGATGCATGACGCCATCGGCCGTATCATGACCCTGCGCGACGATCTGAAAGAGCGCTACCACTACGACGCGTTCACCGTGCCGTATCCGACCCTGAACCTCGGCAGCCTGCACGGCGGCGATGCCTCGAACCGCATCTGCGCCTGCTGCGAACTGCATATGGACATCCGCCCGCTGCCGGGCATGACCCTCAGCGATCTCGACGGCCTGCTGAATGAAGCTCTGGCTCCGGTGAGCGAGCGCTGGCCGGGCCGCCTGACGGTCTCCGAACTGCATCCGCCGATCCCGGGTTACGAATGCCCGCCGGACCATCAGCTGGTTGAGGTGGTGGAAAAGCTGCTCGGTGAGAAAACCGACGTGGTGAACTACTGCACCGAAGCGCCGTTTATTCAGACGCTTTGCCCTACGCTGGTCCTGGGCCCCGGCTCCATCAACCAGGCGCACCAGCCGGATGAATATCTGGAAACCCGCTTCATCAAGCCAACCCGCGAACTGATTACCCAGGTTGTGCATCACTTCTGCTGGCATTAAAACCGCACCGTACATCCCATAGGGGAGAGGACTGCGCGATGCGGTTTTTTCCCCTTTACCCAAAGGGGTGTACGGTCCTGGGGAGGCGATGTCTCACTCCCTACCACCCATCATGAACTTTCTTCATCTTTCCTGAGCAAACCTCACCGTTATTGTTGATTATTTATGTTGACGTCCCTCCGCTTTTCCGTCATTTTTACATCTGGACGTCTAAACGTATAGAAGTTCACAACACAACAAATAACGACATGCGATTGATAGAGGTAAGGTATGAGCTTTTTTCACGCCAACCAGCGGGAAGCACTGAATCAGAGCCTGGCCGAAGTAAACGGCCAGATTAACGTCTCTTTTGAATTTTTCCCGCCGCGCACCAGTGAAATGGAGCAAACCCTGTGGAGCTCTATCGATCGTCTTAGCAGCCTGAAGCCGAAGTTCGTTTCCGTGACTTATGGTGCTAACTCCGGCGAGCGTGACCGTACGCACAGCATTATTAAAGGCATCAAAGATCGTACCGGTCTGGAAGCGGCGCCGCATCTCACCTGTATCGACGCGACCCGCGACGAGCTGCGGGCCATCGCCCAGGATTACTGGAATAACGGCATTCGTCATATCGTCGCACTGCGCGGTGACCTGCCGCCGGGCAGCGGTAAGCCGGACATGTATGCCGCCGATCTGGTCGCGCTGCTGAAAGACGTGGCTGACTTTGATATCTCCGTTGCCGCTTATCCTGAGGTGCATCCGGAAGCGAAAAGCGCCCAGGCCGATCTGCTTAACCTGAAGCGTAAAGTGGACGCCGGCGCGAACCGCGCCATTACCCAGTTCTTCTTTGATGTGGAAAGCTACCTGCGTTTCCGTGACCGCTGCGTCTCCGCAGGCATCGACGTTGAAATTATTCCGGGTATTCTGCCGGTCTCTAACTTCAAACAGGCGAAGAAGTTTGCTGATATGACCAATGTTCGCATTCCGCTGTGGATGTCCAAAATGTACGAAGGGCTGGACGATGACCCGGAAACCCGCAAGCTGGTGGGGGCCAATATCGCGATGGACATGGTGAAAATTTTAAGCCGTGAAGGGGTGAAAGATTTCCACTTCTATACGCTGAACCGCGCGGAGATGAGCTACGCCATTTGCCATACGCTGGGCGTTCGTCCGGCGTAACAAGCACAAAGCCCTCGTTTTACGAGGGTTTTTTTGTCACGCGAATAGTTAAAAGGTATTAGCTATCGAATCTGTGGATTAATTCAACTATAACTTATTGCTAGTGGTGTATATCGTAACGGTAACACTGTAAAAGGGAGCATAGCGATGAGCACGTCAGACGAGACCAATAAAGCGGCATCGGTCGGCAAATGCCCGTTCCACCAGGGCGGCGTCGATCACAGCGCGGGGGCAGGTACAGGCAGCCGCGACTGGTGGCCAAAACAACTCCGCATCGATCTTCTTAACCAACATTCCAATCGTTCGAACCCGCTGGGTGAAGACTTCGACTACCGCAAAGAATTCAGCAAACTTGATTACTCCGCCCTTAAAGGCGACCTCAAAGCCCTTTTAACCGACTCTCAACCGTGGTGGCCTGCCGACTGGGGCAGCTATGCGGGCCTGTTTATCCGTATGGCCTGGCACGGCGCGGGTACCTATCGCTCCGTTGACGGACGCGGCGGTGCCGGACGCGGTCAACAGCGCTTTGCGCCGCTGAACTCCTGGCCGGATAACGTGAGCCTGGATAAGGCGCGCCGTCTGCTGTGGCCAGTCAAGCAAAAATACGGACAAAAAATTTCCTGGGCCGACCTGTTTATCCTCGCGGGTAACGTGGCGCTGGAGAACTCTGGCTTCCGTACGTTTGGTTTTGGTGCCGGGCGTGAAGACGTCTGGGAACCAGACCTGGACGTGAACTGGGGTGATGAAAAAGCCTGGCTGACCCACCGTGACCCGGAGGCGCTGGCCAAGCGTCCTCTGGCCGCCACCGAAATGGGCCTAATCTACGTTAACCCGGAAGGGCCAAACGCCAGCGGTGAACCTCTGTCTGCTGCAGCGGCAATTCGCGCGACCTTCGGCAACATGGGGATGAACGACGAAGAGACCGTTGCGCTGATCGCGGGCGGCCACACCCTCGGCAAAACCCACGGCGCGGGTGAAGCCACGCACGTCGGCACCGACCCGGAAGCCTCGCCGATTGAAGCGCAGGGCCTGGGCTGGGCCAGCACGCACGGCACGGGCGTTGGCGCAGATGCCATTACCTCCGGTCTGGAAGTCATCTGGTCGCAAACCCCGACCCAGTGGAGCAACTACTTCTTCGAGAACCTGTTCAAATACGAATGGGTGCAGACCCGCAGCCCGGCGGGAGCGATTCAGTTTGAAGCCGTGGATGCGCCGGAAATCATGCCTGACCCGTTCGACCCGTCGAAAAAACGCAAACCTACTATGCTGGTCACCGACCTGACGCTGCGTTTTGATCCGGAATTCGAGAAAATTTCCCGCCGCTTCCTGAACGATCCGCAGGCCTTCAACGAAGCCTTCGCGCGCGCGTGGTACAAGCTGACGCACCGCGATATGGGGCCAAAATCCCGTTACCTTGGCCCGGAAGTGCCGAAAGAAGATCTGATCTGGCAGGATCCGCTGCCGCAGGCGGTGTTCAATCCGTCGAAAGAAGACATTGAAAGCCTGAAGGCGGAAATCGCTGCCTCTGGCCTCTCCGTGAGCGAACTGATTTCCGTTGCCTGGGCATCAGCGTCGACCTTCCGCGGCGGCGACAAGCGTGGCGGCGCCAACGGCGCGCGTCTGGCACTGGCCCCTCAGCGCGACTGGGATGTGAACGCCGCAGCGGTTCGCGCGTTGCCGGCTCTGGAAGCTATCCAGCGCACCACCAACAAAGCCTCTCTGGCGGATATCATCGTGCTGGCGGGCGTGGTGGGCGTTGAGCAGGCGGCGAAAGCGGCAGGCGTTTACGTCAACGTTCCGTTCACGCCGGGCCGCGTCGATGCGCGTCAGGATCAGACGGATATCGAGATGTTTAACCTGCTCGAACCGATTGCCGACGGCTTCCGCAACTACCGTGCGCAGGTGGATGTGTCCACCACTGAGTCACTGCTGATCGACAAAGCCCAGCAGCTGACGCTGACCGCGCCTGAGCTGACGGTGCTGATCGGTGGCCTGCGCGTGCTGGGTGCCAACTTTGATGGCAGCAAGAATGGCGTGTTCACCGACCGCGAGGGCGTGCTGAGCAACGATTTCTTCGTGAACCTGCTGGACATGAACACCCAGTGGAAGGCGACCGACGAATCTAATGAACTGTTTGCCGGAAGCGATCGCGCCAGCGGTGAAGTGAAATACACCGCCACCCGCGCCGATCTGGTCTTCGGTTCTAACGCCGTTCTGCGCGCGCTGGCAGAGGTTTATGCCAGTGATGATGCGCATGAGAAGTTCGTCCGTGACTTCGTTGCCGCATGGGCGAAGGTGATGGATCTGGACCGGTTTGACCTGCAGTAACCCCTGTGCCGGGTAGCGCTGACGCTTACCCGGCTTACGGGCAAAAAAATCCCCGCTAATGCGGGGATTTTTATTCACGCTATTTACTCCCACTTCTGCAGGTACCGCTGCCCATACTGGTCGGCCACCAGCAGCGCCGCATACACCTGATCCGGCGTTACGCCGCCGGGCATGTTGTGGATAGTTTCCCCTTCGGCACAGGAGGCTTCCGCGATCAGACGCATTTTGGCCGGAATATCCTCTTTGATGTTTAGCTGCGCCAGCGTGATCGGCAGCCCAACGCTGTGACAAAGCGCGGCGACGGTCTCTATTTCTTCTACCGGCGCGTTTTCCAGCACCAGCTGCGTCAGCGTGCCAAACGCCACTTTTTCACCGTGATAGAAGTGGTGCGCATCCGGTACCGCCGTCATTCCGTTATGAATAGCGTGTGCTGCCGCCAGCCCGCCGCTTTCAAAGCCTACGCCGCTGAGATAGGTATTGGCTTCGATAATGCGTTCAAGAGCAGGCGTCACCACATGCTGTTCTGCCGCCAGCATCGCTTTTTCACCTTCTTCAATCAGCGTGTTGTAGCACAGCTCGGCCAGCGCGAGTGCTGCCTGCGTACATTTGCCGCCCGCCATGGTGGTCGCGCCGCTGCGCGAGCAGGCGCGTGCTTCAAACCACGTCGCCAGCGCATCGCCAATCCCGGCGGCCAGCAGGCGTGCCGGCGCGCCCGCTACCACTTTGGTATCGACGATAACCATGTTCGGGTTGTGCGGCAGCATCAGGTAGCGATCGAACTCACCGCTGTCGGTGTAAATGACGGAAAGGGCGCTGCACGGCGCATCGGTAGAGGCGATTGTTGGCGCAATAGCGACCGGCACATCCATAAAATGGGCCAGCGCTTTGGCGGTATCCAGCGTTTTACCGCCGCCGATACCCAACACCGCCAGACAGTCGGCGCTGTCGGCCAGTTTTTTCAGTCGGTCGATTTCATTTTGTGAACATTCGCCGCCAAACGGTACGATTTCGGCATGCAGTTCGGCCTTTTTAAAACTCTGACGCAGGGTCTCTTCGGCAAAACCCAGCACAAATTTATCGCCGACGACCAGCCAGCGGTTGGCCAGAGGCTTCAGATAGTCGCCGAGACGGGTAAGCACATCAGCGCCCTGGATATATTTTCCCGGCGATTGAATGATACGGTCCATAACAGTTCTCCCTTAGAGGTTGAGGTTACCAAACGCGTTTTTCCAGTCCTGCTCGAACTTCTCTATGGCTGACTCTACCGCTGGCGTGCCGAGCATTTGTTGCGCTACGTCTAAGGGAAGCGTGATTGCTTCACATCCGGCGAGCAGGCAGTCCAGCGCCTGCCGCGGCGTTTTGAAGCTGGCGGCCAGCACTTTGCTTTCCGGCGCGTGCAGTTCCAGCAGGGATTGCAGCTCCTGGACCATGCGAATGCCGTCACCGCCCTGCGCATCGACGCGGTTTACGTACGGCGCGACATATTTCGCGCCTGCCAGCGCGGCGAGCAAACCTTGTGCCGCGCTATAAACGGCGGTCCCCAGCGTGGTTATACCCTCTTTTTTCAATGCCTTAATCGCGATGAGCCCCTGAGCCGTCACCGGGATTTTCACCACGATGCCGGGGACGGCGTTACTCAAACGTTTTGCCTCCGCTACCATGCCTTCTGCATCGCGGCTCATGGTTTGAGCAAACAGCGTGCCTTCCGGTCCAGTGGCTTTTTGCAGGCGCGGGAGCACGTCCCAGATGGATTCATGGCTGGCGGCAATGATGCTCGGGTTGGTGGTAACGCCCGCAATAGGGAAGATGCGGGCCAGACGTTCAACTTCCGCCACGTTGGCGGTATCCAGATACAGTTCCATTACTCTTCCTCGTTTCAGAGTTCTAATTCGTGTTGCAGCAGGGAGGCGATGGCCTCTTCTGAGCTGGCGTTGACCAGCGCACTGCGGAAATCGTCATGCATGATGCGGCGGGCCAGGCGGGAGAAAATACGCATATGCTGATCGCCAGCGGCGTGTTTGTTCAGCGTAAGCATGATGATGAACTGTGCTTCTTCATCTCCCCACATGACGGGGGATTTCAGGCGCGCAACGCTGATGGTGGATTGCTCAATATGCTCAGACTTGCTGTGCGGGATAGCAAAGCTAAAGCCGAGCCCGGTGGAGAAGACGGCCTCGCGCGCCCACAGGTCGGCCTCCAGTTTGCGGGGGTAGCGGCAACGTCCGGCGAGCAGCAGGTTATCGGTCATTCCTTTCATAACCTCTTCTTTGCTGTTCCAGTCATTGTCCAGCGAAATGCAGCGAGGTGTGACCAGCGGCGTGTCCTGCTGATTCATGCGGAACTGCGCCAGCAGGTGTTCCACTTCAAGCGAAGTGCGACACGCCATGGCCTGGTTCAGCAGCTGGCGGCAGGCGCGGCTATCAAGCTGTGCCAGGCGCGCTTTGGTTGCCGGAATAGCGGGCGACCCCATGCTCAGCTCGTCCAGTCCCAGACCCACCAGCAACGGCAGCACTGAACCTTTTGCGCCCAGCTCTCCGCACAGGCCAATCCATTTCCCCTGGTGATGGACGGCCTGTACCGCATAATCCAGCGCCCTCAGGAAGGCCGGGTTCAGGCTGTTGTAGTGGCGTGTGACTTTGGCGTTGTCGCGGTCGACGGCCAGTAGATACTGCGTCAGGTCATTGCTGCCAATGCTAAAGAAATCAATTTCTTCGCAGCACTGATCGATGATGAACATCACCGAAGGTACTTCCAGCATGATGCCGAGCGGGATTTTTTCATCGAACGGAATGTGTTCATCCCGGAGCTGCTGTTTCGCTTCAGCAAGTTTCTCTTTCACCCACAGGATCTCTTCCATAGAAGAGATCATCGGGATCATGATCTTCAGGCTGCCGTGAGCAGAGGCGCGCAGGATCGCCCGAAGCTGAGTGGTGAAAAGGGCTGCATACTCTTCGTAAATACGTACGGCGCGGTAGCCGAGGAACGGGTTGTTTTCGGCCGGGATATTCAGGTACGCCACCGGTTTATCGCCGCCGATATCCATGGTGCGCACGATAATGCTGCGCCCGTTTGCGCTTTCCAGCGCCTGACAGAAAATGTTGTACAGCTCGTTTTCGCCGGGCGCGCTGGTACGGTCCATATACAGCATTTCGGTGCGAAACAGGCCAACGCCCTCGGCGCCTTTCCCGAATGCTGCCTGCGCTTCCACCGCGTGGGCGATGTTTGCGGCGATCTCAATGCGCAGGTCATCGGCGGTTCTGGCTTCCCGATCGAGCCAGATGCGCTGCTGCTCGCGTAGTGCCTGATGTACCCGTGCTTCCTGGCGGTAGTAGCGCGCCACCGCATCGCTGGCGTTGACCACGACCGCACCGGCATTGCCATCAATAAATACGGGCTTATTGCGCCACTGCAGCAGGCTTTCACTGTCGACGCCGACCAGCGTCGGAATATTAAAGGAACGTGCAAGAATAACGGTGTGCGAGGTTGTTCCGCCGCTTTTTAACAGCAGCCCCTTAAGCAAGGTTTTATCGAGCTCCAGGAACTGGCCGGGCGTAAGATCATCCGCCAGACAAACGGTCGGCTGCGTCAGCTGGCCCGGCGCGGGGAAGCGCTGTTCACCGTAGATTTGCTGCAGCAGCTGATAGCAAACATCGCGCACATCCAGCACGCGTTCCTGCAGATAGCTGCTGCTGGAACGAGAGAACGCATCGCAGAAATGGTTGGCTGTGGCGATTGTCGCTTGCGCGCAGCTTAGCCCCTGACTCACGCCCGCAAGCAGATGCTGGCGTAAAGCGGTATCTGTCGCCAGCGATCGATGTGCCTCAAGAATGGCGCTGGCGGTGCTGTCGCTGTCCAGCGCGCGCAGCTCAATGTTTTTCACCAGCAGGGTGAGGCCTTTATCCAGCGCTGACTGCTCTTCTTCCACGTTTTTCGCGTCGGGTAAATCCGTCAGTGCATTGAGATCCAGCGAGGTCTGCAAGGTTAACACGCCCCGGGCGCTGCCGCTGCAAACGGGCAGGGCGCGAAAAAGCGTTGGATTAAGGCGCGTGAGAGATTCTGGCAGCGGATCAAGCTCGGTATTAGGGGCTTTCGCAAGCGGCGCGTCGCAGTGGGGAAACTCTTCCCGGAGCCATTGTTCCAGCTGTTGATGGGCGCTCTGCTCATCTTCACCGTGGATCACCAGACGACAGGCGTCGCCTGCCAGCGTGTCGGTGCCAATAAGTGCCAGTGCGCTCTTGGCATTCCCTTTGCGGTCTGTGCGCAGGTTGTGCCACTCGATCTGTGAGATAAACGTATTGCACAGCGTCTCCACATGACTTGCCGGACGCGCGTGAACACCGTTGGGCAATTCACAGGTAAATTCCACTACCAGAGCCATACACACTCCTGAAACTCATCATCATTCATTGGGGAACAGCATACGAGTGTGTTGATGGCGCGCGCCATGTGACAAATCTGCCAAAAGCTGGACAAATGTAATATCAGCTGAAAAGTGAGATTTGACTCACAGGTTATGGTGGTTTGTCTTATGCGTAACGTCTATCCGAAATGTCGAGGCGGATCGCATTTTTATTTCGATATTACAAAAATCCAGTAAATGGCCTTTTTGTCTCCTGTCCACCGTCTTCCTGATTGCCTATTGTTTGCCACAACATCTTTATGGTTTTAGGCCAGGAGCGACATATGAAAGAGTTGGTGCATATTCTCAAGAACACGCGGCAGCATCTGATGACCGGGGTGTCGCACATGATCCCGTTCGTGGTCGCGGGCGGTATTTTGCTGGCGGTTTCGGTCATGCTGTACGGCAAGGGCGCGGTACCGGATGCCGCAACCGATCCTAACCTCAAACAGCTATTTGATATCGGCGTGGCGGGGTTAACGCTGATGGTGCCTTTCCTGGCCGCCTATATTGGCTATTCCATTGCCGAGCGCGCCGCGCTTGCTCCCTGCGCTATTGCCGCGTGGGTCGGTAACAGCTTCGGTGCCGGTTTCTTCGGCGCCATTATTGCCGGGATCCTCGGCGGGATTGTGGTCTGGTATCTGAAAAAACTGCCGGTCCCG
The DNA here is from genome assembly GCF_014982155.1 of Enterobacter cloacae complex sp. P16RS2. Taxonomy (NCBI): domain Bacteria; kingdom Pseudomonadati; phylum Pseudomonadota; class Gammaproteobacteria; order Enterobacterales; family Enterobacteriaceae; genus Enterobacter; species Enterobacter cloacae complex sp. P16RS2. Next base: position 101,273 of record NZ_JADCKW010000005.1, read on the forward strand.
AAAGTCCTGCGCTCCGTCATGCCTATCTTCATCATCCCTATCATCGGCACCTTTGTTACCGCAGGCATCATGATGTGGGGTCTGGGCGAACCTGTTGGTGCGTTGACGACGGGCTTAACCCAGTGGCTGCAAGGGATGCAGCAGGGCAGCATCGTTGTGTTGGCCGTCATCATGGGGTTGATGCTGGCCTTCGACATGGGCGGCCCGATTAATAAAGTCGCCTATGCCTTCATGCTGATCTGCGTTGCTCAGAGCGTCTACACCGTGGTGGCGATTGCGGCAGTCGGTATCTGTGTGCCACCGCTGGGATTAGGCCTGGCGACGCTGATTAACCGCAAGAATTTTACCGGTGAAGAGCGTGAAGCGGGTAAGGCTGCATTAGTGATGGGCTGCGTGGGGGTTACCGAAGGGGCCATTCCGTTCGCCGCTGCCGATCCTCTGCGCGTTATTCCCTCCATCATGCTGGGATCCGCGTGTGGCGCAGTGACGGCTGCCGTGATGGGGGCGCAATGTTATGCCGGCTGGGGCGGACTTATTGTTCTCCCTGTGGTGGAAGGCAAACTGGGCTACATCGCGGCGGTTGCCGTAGGGGCGGTGGTGACGGCCATTAGCGTCAACGTGCTGAAGAGTATTGCCCGCAAGAATGCAAAACAGGTCGAGGAAAAAGAGGACGACCTGGATCTGGATTTTGAAATTAACTGAGTGAGGAAGAGAACATGGCCCGAATTATCGCAGTAACAGCATGCCCGTCAGGCGTTGCCCATACCTACATGGCGGCCGAAGCGCTAGAAAGCGCAGCTAAGGCCAAAGGCTGGGAAGTGAAGGTTGAAACGCAGGGGTCGATTGGTCTTGAGAACGAGCTGAATGCTGAGGATATCGCCGCAGCGGATATGGTGATCCTGACCAAAGATATCGGCATTAAATTTGAAGAGCGCTTTGCCGGGAAAACCATCGTGCGCGTCAACATTAGCGACGCGGTAAAACGCGCCGACGCCATCATGAACAAGATTGATGCCCACCTGGCGCAAACCGCCTGACGCTCTCCCGCCCTTCGGGGCGGGCTCGTTTTCCGTTACAGGAGTTCCCTCATGACGAATCGTACCCAGCGTTTGAAAGACGCACTTTTTGCCAGTCCGCGTGAAATCTCGCTTGAGCGTGCTTTGCTCTATACCGCCAGCCATCAGCAGACGGAAGGCGAGCCGGTAATCCTCAGACGTGCAAAAGCCACGGCGTACATTCTTGACCATGTGAACATCGCGATTCGTGATGAGGAACTGATTGCCGGCAACCGGACCGTTAAACCGCGTGCAGGCATCATGTCTCCTGAGATGGATCCGTACTGGCTGCTTAAGGAGCTGGACCAGTTTGCCACGCGTCCGCAGGACCGCTTTGAAATCAGCGAAGAAGATAAGCAGATCTACCGTGACGTGCTGTATCCCTACTGGGAAAAACGGTCGATGAAGGATTTCATCAACAGCCAGATGACGGATGAGGTGAAAGCCGCTGTGGGGACGCAAATTTTCAGCGTCAACCAGACCGACAAAGGGCAGGGGCATATCATTATTGATTATCCGCGCCTGCTCAATAACGGCCTGGGTGCGCTGGTGGAGGAATTGCGCGAGCACTGCGCCCGCGATGCGCAGAACACGTTCTATGCCGCCGCACTGATTCTGCTGGAAGCTTCCCAGCGTCATATACTGCGCTATGCATCACTGGCTGAAGAGTTGGCTGAAAGCAGTGACGCAGCGCGGAGTGAAGAATTACGGAAGATTGCAGAAATCTCGCGCCATAACGCGCAGCATAAGCCGCAAACGTTCTGGCAGGCGTGTCAGCTCTTCTGGTACATGAACGTCATTTTGCAGTATGAATCCAACGCCAGCTCGCTCTCCATCGGGCGCTTTGACCAGTATATGCTGCCCTTTTATCAGGCCTCGCTCTCACAGGGCGAAGCGCCCGCTTTCCTGAAAGAGATTCTGGAATCGCTGTGGGTGAAGTGCAATGACGTGGTTCTTTTACGCTCGACCAGCAGCGCCCGCTATTTTGCCGGATTCCCGACCGGGTATACCGCACTATTGGGTGGCCTGACGGAGAGCGGGCGTAGCGCGGTGAACGTGCTTTCCTTCCTGTGTCTGGATGCTTACCAGAGCGTTCAGCTTCCTCAACCGAACCTCGGCGTACGGGTTAACGAGCTTATCGACCGGCCCTTCCTGCTGAAAACGGCGGAGACGATTCGCCTGGGCACCGGCATCCCGCAGATCTTTAACGATGAAGTGGTGGTGCCTGCCTTCCTCAATCGGGGGGTGTCGCTGGAAGATGCGCGCGACTACGCGGTGGTTGGCTGTGTAGAACTGTCGATTCCGGGTAAAACCTACGGTCTGCACGATATCGCGATGTTTAACCTGCTAAAGGTAATGGAAATCGCGATGCAGGAGAATGAAGGCAACGCAGCGCTGAGTTATGAAGGCCTGCTGGGGCATATTCGTGCCAAAATTAATCACTACATTGCTCTGATGGTCGAGGGGAGCAATATCTGCGATATCGGCCATCGTGACTGGGCTCCGGTGCCGTTGCTCTCTTCATTTATTAGCGATTGTCTGGATGCGGGAAAAGACATCACTGACGGTGGCGCACGCTATAACTTTTCCGGCGTGCAGGGCATCGGGATAGCGAATTTGAGCGACTCGCTGCACGCCCTGAAAGGGCTGGTGTTTGAACAGCAGCGCTTAAGTTTTGACGAGCTGTTAGCCGTGTTAAACGCTAACTTTGCCACGTCTGAGGGCAAAAAAATCCGCGCCCGGTTGATCAATCGCTTCGAAAAATACGGCAATGATGTCGATGATGTCGACAACATCAGCGCTGAACTGCTGCGTCACTACTGTAAAGAGGTCGAAAAATACCGGAACCCGCGCGGCGGGCAGTTCACGCCGGGTTCTTATACCGTATCGGCACACGTACCGCTGGGGGCGGTGGTGGGGGCAACGCCCGATGGGCGCTTTGCGGGAGAGCAACTGGCAGACGGTGGGCTATCGCCGATGCTGGGGCAAGATATGCAGGGTCCGACGGCGGTACTGAAATCGGTAAGCAAGCTGGATAACTATCTGTTATCTAACGGCACGCTGCTAAACGTTAAATTTACCCCTGCGACGCTGGAAGGCGATACCGGGCTGCAAAAGCTGGCGGATTTCCTTCGCGCTTTCACCCAGCTTAAGCTGCAGCATATCCAGTTTAACGTGGTGAACGCGGAAACATTGCGTGAAGCGCAACAGCGTCCACAGGATTTTGCCGGGCTGGTGGTGCGCGTTGCCGGCTACAGCGCCTTCTTTGTCGAGTTATCGAAGGAGATCCAGGATGACATTATCCGCCGCACAGCGCATCAGCTGTGACGTGGTTGAAACGCGCGTCGACGTGGCGCGTATTTTCAACATCCAGCGCTACTCACTGAACGACGGAAGCGGCATCCGCACGGTGGTTTTTTTTAAAGGCTGCCCTCACCGCTGTCCGTGGTGTGCGAATCCGGAGTCGATTTCGCCGAAAATCGAGACGGTGCGCTGGGAGAGCAAATGCCTGCACTGTGCTCCCTGCCTGCGGGACGCTGAGGAGTGTCCCTCCGGCGCGTTCGAGCACATCGGGCGCGATGTGACCCTGGATGGGCTGGAAAACGAGGTGATGAAAGACGATGTCTTCTTTCGTTCCTCGGGAGGCGGGGTGACGCTTTCGGGCGGGGAAGTGTTGCTGCAGGCGCCTTTCGCAACTCAGTTTCTCCAGAGGCTGCGTCGTTTCGGCGTGCATACGGCCATCGAAACGGCAGGCGATGCGCCTTTGTCCCGATTAATGCCGCTGGCTCACCAGTGTGATGAAGTGCTGTTTGATTTGAAGATCATGGACACGGCGCTGGCCCAATCCGTTTTGTCTATGAATCTCCCCAGGGTGCTGGATAATTTCCGTCAGCTGGTGGCTGACGGGATAAACGTGATTCCCCGCGTCCCGCTTATTCCTGGCTATACGCTTAACGAAACGAACATGGCGCGCGTGCTGGCTTTCCTGTTACCTTCAGGAATACGGCAGCTGCATTTATTGCCCTTCCATCAGTATGGGGAGCCAAAATACCGTCTGCTGGGACAGGTGTGGGGAATGCGGCAAGCGATCCCGCCGACAGAAGATGAGGTGTCAGCGATGCGTCAACTGGCCGAGTGCGAAGGTTTCAATGTTACCCTGGGAGGCTGAACATGACAGTGATAGCGGGACGTCATCTGGTGGCGGTGACCGCGTGCGTCAGTGGCGTCGCACATACCTATATGGCTGCCGAACGGCTGGAAAAGCTCTGCCAGCAGGAGAAGTGGAGCGTTAACATTGAGACGCAGGGAGCGCTGGGCGTTGAGAGTGAGCTTACGGAAGAGGACATCCGGCGTGCTGATGTCGTATTGCTCATTACTGATATCGAACTGGCGGGCAGTGAACGTTTTGAGCATACGCGCTACGTAAAGTGCGGTATTAACGCCTTTTTACGTGACCCACAAAAGGTGATGGGCGCGGTGCGTAAAATGCTATCCGCTCCGCAGCAAACTCAGATCATTCTGGACTAGCACCCTTCCCGGTGAGCTGGCTGTGATACTGGCGACGGTATTCTGACGGCGAACGCTCCGTGTTCTTGCGAAATAACCGACAGAAATAGTTGCTGTCGACAAATCCGCAGGCATGCGCCACCTCTTTCACTTTTAAATCATACCCTTTCAACAGCTGGCGCGCGTGTTCCAGCCGGGTATGCGTCAGGTATTCATTAAAACCCACTGCGCCCGTTTTCTGGAACAGATGCGACAGGTAGTTTGGAGAGATATAAAACGCCTGCGCGACGGATTCCCGGGTAAGGGGAGTGGCGTAGTGTTCGTCAATATAGACCCGAATCGCTTCAAACAGAGCCTGACTGCGGGAGGCGGTTTGGATCTGACTCCCCAGAAGGTCCACGCAGTGGCTAAGCAGGCTGGCGATAATCAGCCTCGCGGTTTGCTGCTCATGCGGTTGCATCTGGATTTCATGGAGCGTCTGTAAGAGTAGCGATCCAATACGCGGACCGCGGCGGGCAACGTGCTGCTTTGCCAGATTTCGAACGTCTTCACCGTCCCAATGCAAAAGGCTAAACCCAAGCTGCTGTTTGCCAAACAGGATACTCAGCGTGGTTGCGGGTGCTTGCCAATGTGGATTATTCCAGCCGCCAGCCGGGACGTATAAAACATCCCCCTGCTTTAAAACGCAGCCAGCCTGGTCTTTCATTGAACCTTCGATCGCGATCTCCAGACGTGGAAAATCGACCTGCAGGGCAAGTTCGGGGGCGGGGATCGCTGGGTTCGCAAAATGCACCTGACGCAGCGGCGTTGTGCCGTTGATCAGGTCAGTCAGGATGTGGGTAATCTCGTGGTGCATGGTGTGGATACCAGGGTATTGCTGGGCGGCGCTAACGCTTACCCGGCCTACGTATCGTAGGCCCGTGCAAGCGTAGCGCCGCCGGGCGTAAAGCATTAGCCGGTGTTACGCATACCTGCCGCAACGCCCGCAATCGTCACCATCAGCGCCTGTTCAACGCGCGGATCCGGCTCTTTCCCTTCTTCTTCTGCCAGACGTGAACGGTGCAGCAGCTCTGCCTGCAGGACGTTCAGCGGGTCGGTGTAGATGTTACGCAGCTGAATAGACTCGGCAATCCACGGCAGGTCCGCCATCAGATGTGAGTCGTTGGCGATGTCCAGTACCACTTTGATGTCGCCTTCCAGCAGTTCGCGCAGCTCTTTACCGAGCGCCCACAGCTCTGGTTTCACCAGACGCTGGTCGTAGTATTCCGCCAGCCACAGGTCAGCTTTCGAGAAGACCATCTCCAGCATGCCCAGACGGGTAGAGAAGAACGGCCAGTCGCGGCACATGGTTTCCAGTTCGTTCTGTTTACCGTCTTCCACCACTTTTTGCAGTGCGGCACCGGCACCCAGCCAGGCGGGCAGCATCAAACGGTTCTGCGTCCAGGCGAAGATCCACGGGATCGCGCGCAGAGACTCTACGCCACCGGTCGGGCGACGCTTCGCAGGACGTGAGCCCAGCGGCAGTTTACCCAGCTCCTGCTCAGGCGTGGCCGAGCGGAAGTAAGGAACGAAATCTTTGTTTTCACGCACGTAGCCGCGGTACAGATCGCAGGAGATATCAGACAGCTCGTCCATGATATGGCACCAGGATGCTTTCGGCTCCGGCGGCGGCAGCAGGTTTGCTTCCAGGATCGCGCTGGTGTAGAGCGACAGGCTGCTGATGGTCACTTCCGGCAGACCGTACTTGAAGCGGATCATCTCGCCCTGCTCGGTGACGCGCAGGCCGCCTTTGAGGCTTCCCGGCGGCTGCGACAGCAGCGCTGCGTGTGCAGGCGCGCCGCCACGGCCAATCGAGCCACCGCGTCCGTGGAACAGGGTCAGCTCAATACCGGCTTTCTCGCAGGTTTTGATCAGTGCGTCCTGCGCCTGATACTGCGCCCAGGATGCCGCCATCACGCCCGCATCTTTCGCGGAGTCGGAATAGCCAATCATCACCATCTGTTTGCCCTGAATAAAGCCGCGGTACCAGTCGATATTCAGCAGCTGGGTCATGACGTCGTTGGCGTTGTTCAGGTCGTCGAGGGTCTCAAACAGCGGGGCGACCGGCAGAGCGTAGTCGATTCCCGCTTCTTTCAGCAGAAGGTGAACGCCCAGTACATCTGACGGGGTCTTCGCCATGGAGATCACATAGGCGGCCACCGATCCTTTCGGCGCGTCCACGATCGCTTTACAGGTGTTGAGTACTTCGCGGGTTTCGTTGCTTGGCTCCCAGTTGCGCGGCAGCAGAGGGCGCTTCGAGTTCAGCTCGCGGATCAGGAAGGCCTGTTTGTCGGCTTCGGACCAGCTTTCATAGTCGCCGATGCCGAGATAGCGGGTCAGCTCGCCCAGCGCTTCGGTATGACGGGTACTTTCCTGACGTACGTCGATACGCACCAGCGGCACGCCAAAACACTTCACGCGGCGCAGGGTGTCGAGCAGTTCGCCGTTAGCGATGATGCCCATCCCGCAGGCCTGCAGTGATTTATAACAGGCATACAGCGGCTCCCAGAGCTGTTCGTTCTGGCTGAGCAGACCCTCTGGTTTTGGCAGGCGCTGACCTTTCAGACGCGCTTCCAGCCAGGCCTGAGTGGCCATCAGCTGACCACGCAGTTTCTTCATCAGGAAACGGTACGGCTCGCTGGCGCCTTCTTCGCCGGCGAGCGCGCGCAGTTCCGGCGTGGCTTCCACCATCGACAGCTCGGAGATCAGTACCTGAATGTCTTTCAGGAACAGATCGGTCGCTTTCCAGCGGCTCAGGAGCAGGACGTGACGGGTGATTTCCGCGGTCACGTTCGGGTTGCCGTCGCGGTCGCCGCCCATCCAGGAGGTGAAGCGGACCGGAACAAAGTCGACCGGCAGGCGGTAGCCGAGGTTCTCTTCCAGCTGTTCGTTCAGCTCGCGCAGGTAGTTAGGCACCCCTTCCCACAGGCTGTTTTCCACCACCGCAAATCCCCATTTCGCTTCGTCGACCGGGCTTGGACGATGCTTACGAATTTCATCGGTGTGCCAGGACTGGGCAATCAGCTGGCGCAGACGGCGCATCAGCTGGTTGCGTTCGTAGTCGGCAATGTCTTTGTTATCCAACTGCTTCAGACAGTTGTTCACTTCCACCATTTTGTGGATCAGGGTGCGACGGGTAATTTCAGTGGGGTGTGCGGTCAGCACCAGCTCCAGCGAAAGCGACTCCACCGCTTTTTTGATGGTGGCTTCGTTGAGGTCTGGCTGGTCTTTCAGTTTACGCAGGGTGCGGGCAATGACTTCCGGGTTGCTTGCCGCTTCGCCATTTGGCGAAATGCTGTGGTATTGCTCAGCGGTGTTAGCCAGGTTCAGGAACTGGCTGAATGCGCGTGCAACGGGCAGCAGCTCATCGTTTGAGAGGTTCTGCAAGGTGGTGAGCAGCTCCTGACGACTGGCCTCGTTACCGGCACGGGAAGATTTAGACAGCTTGCGGATGGTTTCAACGCGGTCGAGAATGTTCTCCCCCAACGCGTCTTTGATGGTATCTCCAAGCACTTTGCCGAGCATACTGACATTACTACGCAACGCGGAATATTGTTCGTTCATAAAAACCCAGTCACCCCATCATTTTTGTTTATGCCCAGGCGAAAATTTTCTGGACATTATTTTGTCATCTCCCCTTATAAAGCCACGTAAAACCCCCGTCGTCAATTGCTGCGAAAACGGTTCAGCAAACGAATAAATGAGGGCAATTTACGAAATTTAATTCCCATTGCGTCAGATAAGAGATGCTTATGAGAATGTACCGGGGAAAAGGGGTAAACACGAAAAATGGCAGCTTCGGTTGCCATTTTGCTTTTATCTGCGGGGTTTTTTACGCAAAAAAAAAAAGCGGACCACGGGGTCCGCAAAAGTTCACGTTGGCTTTAGTTGTTCGAGTTTTGAGAGAAACTCGCTGACGGAGCGGGGACGTCAAGGGTCAAACACGTGCCGCCTCGTCTATGTGGTGTATTATTCAACAGAATGCTTGATAGGGATAATCGTTCGTTGCTATGCTATCTATCGCCATGAACTATCGTGGCGACGGAGGATGAATAATGAATATTCGTGATCTTGAATACCTGGTAGCGTTAGCCGAGCATCGTCACTTTCGCCGCGCGGCAGACTCCTGCCACGTCAGCCAGCCCACGCTGAGCGGTCAGATCCGCAAGCTGGAAGACGAGCTGGGCGTGATGCTGCTGGAGCGCACCAGTCGTAAGGTTCTGTTCACACAGGCAGGTCTGCTGCTGGTGGATCAGGCGCGCACCGTGCTGCGCGAGGTCAAAGTGCTCAAGGAAATGGCAAGCCAGCAGGGGGAGGCGATGTCCGGCCCGCTGCATATTGGCCTGATCCCAACCGTTGGCCCGTACCTGTTGCCGCACATCATTCCGATGCTGCACCAGACGTTCCCGAAACTCGAAATGTACCTGCATGAAGCGCAGACCCATCAGCTGCTGGCGCAGTTAGACAGCGGCAAGCTCGACTGCGCCATTCTGGCGCTGGTGAAAGAGAGTGAAGCCTTTATTGAAGTGCCGCTGTTCGATGAGCCGATGATGCTGGCGATCTATGAAGATCACCCGTGGGCGAACCGCGATCGCGTACCGATGGCCGATCTGGCCGGTGAAAAGCTGCTGATGCTGGAAGATGGCCACTGCCTGCGCGATCAGGCGATGGGCTTTTGCTTTGAAGCGGGTGCGGATGAAGATACCCATTTCCGCGCAACCAGCCTGGAAACGCTGCGTAATATGGTCGCGGCGGGAAGCGGTATTACGCTGCTGCCTGCGCTGGCCGTGCCGCGCGAGCGTAAACGTGATGGCGTGGTTTATCTGCCGTGCATTAAGCCGGAGCCGCGTCGCACTATCGGCCTGGTGTATCGTCCGGGTTCACCGCTGCGCAGCCGCTATGAGCAGCTGGCAGAGGCCATCCGTGGTTCGATGGATGGCCATTTCGACAGCGCGTTAAAACAGGCGGTTTAAGCCGTTCAGCGCAGCTACCCGATAGGCTTCCGCCATGGTCGGGTAGTTAAAGGTGGTGTTAACGAAGTACTCAATGGTGTTACCACCGCCTTTCTGCTCCATTATCGCCTGGCCGATATGAATGATTTCCGCCGCGCGTTCACCAAAGCAGTGAATGCCGAGGATCTCTTTGGTCTCGCGATGGAACAAGATCTTCAGCGTTCCCACGCTCATCCCCACGATTTGCGCCCGCGCCAGATGTTTAAACTGGGCGCGTCCCACCTCGTAAGGCACCTTCATTGACGTCAGCTGCTGCTCGGTTTTCCCGACAGAACTGATTTCCGGGATGGTATAGATGCCCGTCGGAATATCTTCGATCAGGTGCGCCGTCGCTTCGCCTTTTACCAGCGCCTGTGCGGCAATGCGTCCCTGATCGTAAGCGGCTGAGGCCAGGCTTGGGTAGCCAATCACGTCGCCGACCGCGTAAACGTGTGGCAGGGCGGTCTGATACATGCTGTTGACCTTCAGCTGACCGCGACTGTCGGTTTCAAGCCCGATATTTTCCAGCTGCAGTGAATCGGTGTTGCCGGTACGACCGTTGGCGTACAGCAGGCAGTCTGCTTTCAGCTTCTTACCTGACTTCAGGTGCATGATCACCCCGTCGTCACAGCCCTCAATCTTCTCGTACTCTTCGTTGTGGCGAATCACCACGCCGCTGTTCCAGAAGTGGTAGGAGAGGGAGTCCGACATCTCCTGATCGAGGAACGCCAGGAGGCGGTCACGGGTGTTGATCAGGTCAACTTTGACGTCCATTCCACGGAAGATCGACGCATATTCGCAACCAATGACCCCTGCGCCATAGATAATGACGTGGCGAGGCTCATGGTGCAGGCTCAGAATCGAGTCGCTGTCGTAGACGCGCGGGTGCGAGAAGTCCACGTCGGCGGGATGGTAAGGGCGTGAGCCGCAGGCGATAACAAATTTTTCAGCCGTGATGGTTTCAACCGAACCGTCGTGGCATTCGAGTGCCAGGGTGTGTTCATCCACAAAATGCGCGTTGCCCTGCAAAATTTCACAGTGGTTACGCTCATAAAATCCCTGACGCATGCGTGTTTGCTGGTTAATAACGGTATCCGCGTGATTCAGGATGTCAGCAAAGGATGAACGAAGAAGTCGGGAGTGGTCGCTGTAAAGAGGGTTCTGGTTAAATTCGATAATGCGGCTAACGGCGTGGCGGAGGGCTTTCGAAGGGATGGTGCCCCAGTGGGTGCAACCGCCGCCGACATTATGGTAGCGCTCGATGACCGCTACTCTGGCTCCCTGTTTCACCAGACCCATAGCAGCACCTTCGCCGCCGGGGCCGGAACCAATAACTATTGCGTCGTAATCGTAGGAATGTGGCATGGTAAGGCTTACCTGTTCTTATACATAAAAGCAACAGAATCATAACATCATTGCCAGGGTAACCCAATTATCGTTGTGCTTTTTTCGGGCAGTGGAGCACAAACCGCACGTAAACAATCATTCACAAAGCCAGGCAAACAGATTAATTTTATTCTCTGGTATAGTGCCATCAGGCCTTTGGAAGGATTCAACTATCGTGATGGGCGTAAGAGCACAACAAAAAGAGAAAACCCGGCGTTCGCTGGTGGAAGCCGCATTCAGTCAACTGAGTGCTGAGCGAAGTTTTGCCAGTTTGAGCCTGCGCGAAGTCGCACGCGAGGCCGGGATTGCGCCAACGTCCTTCTATCGTCATTTCCGTGATGTGGATGAACTGGGCCTGACCATGGTCGACGAGAGCGGTCTGATGCTGCGCCAGCTGATGCGCCAGGCGCGTCAGCGTATCGCCAAAGGGGGCAGCGTGATCCGCACCTCCGTATCGACCTTTATGGAATTTATCGGCAATAACCCCAACGCGTTTCGTCTGCTTCTGCGCGAGCGTTCGGGCACATCGGCGGCGTTTCGTGCCGCCGTCGCGCGTGAAATCCAGCATTTCATCGCGGAACTTGCCGACTATCTTGAACTCGAAAACCATATGCCGCGCGCGTTTACTGAAGCACAGGCCGAGGCGATGGTGACGATTGTTTTCAGCGCGGGTGCCGAAGCGCTGGATGTCAGCATTGAACAACGCAAGCAGCTCGAAGAGCGGCTGGTATTGCAGCTCAGGATGATCTCCAAAGGCGCGTACTACTGGTATCGCCGTGAACAAGAGAAACTGGCACATCAAACCGAAGAGTGAAGGTGAGTAATGAAACAGTCAGGTCAGGATAAAGGGACGCTGTTGCTGGCATTGATCGCTGGCTTATCCATTAATGGTACGTTTGCCGCTATTTTTAGCTCAATCGTGCCGTTTTCGATTTTCCCGCTTATTGCGCTGGTGCTGACGGTTTACTGCCTGCATCAACGTTACCTGAACCGCACCATGCCGGTGGGGTTACCGGGGCTGGCCGCTGCCTGCTTTATTCTGGGCGTATTGCTGTATAGCACGGTGGTTCGCGCGGAATATCCGGATATCGGCTCTAACTTCTTCCCTGCCGTACTGTCTGTGGCGCTGGTGTTCTGGATTGGCTCCCGCATGCGTAGCCGTAAGAGCCAGTTATCAGAGTAAAGGGTTTCGTCATTGTAGGCCGGATAAGCGAAGCGCCATCCGGCTTTTTTGGCAGGTGGCGCTTCGCTTACCTGCCCTACAAGCCCCACATTACTTCGCCGTGAGCAGTACGCCGCACTCCATATGGTGCGTATACGGGAACTGATCGAACAGCGCCAGACGTTCAACCTTGTGCGTCTGGCCTAATGTTTCGAGGTTCTTGCACAGCGTCTCCGGGTTACAGGAGATGTACAAAATACGCGGGTACGCCTGCACCATCTTCTCGGTTTCGCTGTCCAGGCCACTGCGCGGCGGGTCGACAAAAATCGTCTCACACTGGTAGCTCTTGAGATCGATCCCTTCCAGGCGGTTAAACTGGCGTACGCCGTTCATGGCCTGCGTGAACTCTTCTGCGGCCATACGAATGATCTGCACGTTGTCGATATGGTTGGCGGCAATGTTGTACTGCGCGGCTACCACCGACGGCTTTGCGATTTCCGTTGCCAGCACGCGATCGAAGTTACGCGCCAGCGCCAGCGAGAAGTTGCCGTTACCGCAGTAGAGCTCAAGCAGATCGCCCGTTGACCCTTCCGTCGCCTTCAGCGCCCACTCCAGCATCTGCACGTTCATCGCAGCGTTCGGCTGGGTGAAGCTGTTCTCGACCTGACGATACACCATCTCTTTACCTGCCACCGGCAGGCGCTCGTCGATGTAGTCCTGATCCAGCATGATTTTGGTTTTGGTCGCGCGGCCAATCAGGTGAACGTTGATGTTCTGCGCGCGCAGCGCATCGCGCAGCGCTTCTGCCTGCTCGCGCCACTCGTCGTTAAGCGCTTTGTGATACAGCAGAGAGACAATCGCCTGATTGCTTTGCGTGGTCAGGTAGTCAATCTGGAACAGCTTGTTACGCAGTACCGGATTGTTGCGCACGCCGTCCATTATCAACGTCATCAACTGGTTAATGAGCTCGCTCGCCGCCGGAAAACTGTCCACGCGGATACGGGATTTCGTCTGCTGATCGAAAATGATGTGGTACAGGTCGTCGCCGTCGTGCCAGATGCGGAACTCGGCGCGCATGCGGTAGTGGCTGACGGGAGAGCGGAACACCTCGGGAACGGGCGCGTTGAAAGGCGTCATCATACTTTGCAGGCGGACGACTTTCTCTGCCAGCTGCGCGTCGTACTGTTCTGTCGGGAGGTGTTCTGGGGTCATGATGCGTCCTGAGTGATAAAGAATTACGCGGGGATTGTAGGCATTGTTCAGGGGATGTCCAGATTTAATGGGCAATAGCTGTCTGGACATCTATACGTGTCTAATTGTAGCATTCTGTTTCCGGTCTCTTGAGAGTGAAAAGGGAATCCAGTGTAAATCTGGAGCTGACGCGCAGCGGTAAAGTCTGGCGGGATGAGCGTTGTAGACACTGTGAAAATGGGAAGTCTTCATCCTTATATAGCCACCTAGCCCGAAGACCTGCCGGGATCACGTCGCATTTGGTTTCATCATCGCGTGCTATCGATGAGGCCTGCGGCATCCTTCTTATATTGTGGATGCTTTAACAATGATTAAAAAAGTATCGCTGTTGACGGCGTTGTCCGTCACGGCATTTTCGGGCTGGGCGCAGGATAGCGCCGACTCGTTGGTGGTGACGGCAAATCGTTTTGAACAACCTGAAAAAACTATTCTGGCTGCAACCTCCGTTGTTACGCGTGCCGATATTGACCGTTGGCAATCAACCTCAGTCCTGGATGTTATGCGTCGCCTGCCCGGCGTGGATACGGCGCAAAGTGGCGGGATGGGGCAACTCTCTTCTCTCTTTATACGCGGCACCAACTCCAGCCACGTCCTGATCCTTGTTGATGGGATCCGCCTTAACCAGGCGGGCGTCACGGGGTCATCCGATCTCAGCCAGTTCCCGATCTCCCTGGTGCAGCGTATCGAATATGTTCGTGGACCGCGTTCGGCGGTATACGGCTCGGACGCGATCGGCGGAGTCGTAAACATTATTACCACTCGCGCGAAGGACGGTACCACGCTGAATGCAGGTGCAGGGTCGCATGGTTACCAGAATTATGGCGGCAGTACTCAGCAAACATTGGGCGACAGCACGCGCGTCACGCTTGCGGGTGATTACACCTATACCAAAGGGTTTGATGTGGTTGCGGACGGCAACAATGGTGGCCTTGCCCAGACCGATCGCGACGGCTTTATGAATAAAACGCTCTATGGTGCACTGGATCACGCATTCTCGGAGCAGTGGAGCGGATTTGTTCGCGGCTTTGGCTACAGCAACCGTACTGCCTACGACGGTTACTACAGCTCATTTACCCCCGATGTACTGGTCGATACCCGCCAGCTCTATAGTCAGACCTGGGATGCTGGATTGCGCTTCAACGATGACATCTTCCATTCACAGCTGCTCACCAGCTATAGCCACAGCAAGGACTATAACTACGACCCAAATTTGGGCCGCTACGATTCGACAGCCACCCTGGATGAAATCAAACAGTACAACGTCCAGTGGCTGAATTCCGTTGATGTTGGCCATGGAAACATTGGCGCGGGCGTTGACTGGCAGAAGCAGAGCACCGAGCCGGGTACAAACTACGTGACCAACGGCTACGACCTGCGCAACACCGGCGTTTACCTGACCGGGCTGCAGCAGTTTGGTGACTTCACTCTGGAAGGAGCGGTTCGCAGCGATGACAACTCTCAGTTCGGCCGCCATGGCACCTGGCAAAGTAGTGCGGCCTGGGAGTTCGTGGAGGGTTACCGCTTCGTTGCTTCTTATGGTACGGCCTATAAGGCTCCGAATCTGGGACAACTCTATGGTTTCTATGGCAATGACCATCTTGATCCAGAAGAGAGCAAGCAGTGGGAAGGTGCGTTTGAAGGCCTGACGGCGGGCGTGAGCTGGCGCGTATCCGGCTACCGTAATGACGTCGATAATCTCATCGACTTCGATAATAACCTTCAGCAATATTACAACGTCGGTAAAGCGCGCATTAAAGGTGTGGAAGCGACAGCATCGTTTGATACGGGCCCGTTGACGCATACTGTAGGCTACGACTATGTGGATGCCCGCAATGCCGCAACCAACGAACTTCTGGACCGTCGTGCTAAACAGCAGGTGAAATATCAGCTCGACACGCAGATCTATGATTTCGACTGGAGCCTGACTTATCACTATCTCGGTACGCGTTACGACACTGACTTTGGTGCTTATCCGTCTGAGAAAGTAAAAATGGGTGGTGTCAGCCTCTGGGATGTCGCAGTTTCGTATCCTGTCACCTCACATCTCACAGTTCGTGGTAAAATAGCCAACCTGTTCGATAAAGATTACGAGACAGTTTATGGCTACCAAACTGCAGGACGGGAATACACCTTGTCTGGCAGCTACACCTTCTAATCCGCGTCCCACCGTGCTGGTATTTGATTCCGGCGTCGGTGGGCTTTCGGTCTATGATGAGATTCGGCATCTCCTGCCGGATCTCCATTACATCTACGCCTTCGATAACGTCGCTTTCCCGTATGGGGAAAAGAGCGAAGATTTTATTGTTGAGCGTGTGGTTGAAATCGTCACCGCGGTACAAAAGCGCTATCCCCTTGCGCTGGCCGTCATCGCCTGTAATACGGCGAGCACCGTTTCTCTTCCCGCCCTGCGTGAAAAATTCCAGTTCCCGGTTGTGGGCGTTGTTCCTGCGATAAAGCCTGCCGCGCGCCTGACGGCGAATGGCATTGTGGGTTTGCTGGCAACGCGAGGCACGGTAAAGCGTCCTTATACCCGCGAGCTGATCGACCGTTTTGCCAACGAATGCCAGATTGCGATGCTGGGTTCGGCTGAGCTGGTGGAGATGGCTGAAGCGAAGCTGCATGGAAAAGCGGTATCACTCGACGAGCTGCGTCGTATTCTTCGTCCGTGGCTGCGGATGCCCGAACCTCCGGATACCGTTGTGCTGGGCTGCACCCACTTCCCGCTATTACAGGAAGAGCTATTAGAGGTGTTGCCGGAGGGGACGCGCCTGGTGGATTCCGGTGCGGCTATCGCCCGTCGTACGGCCTGGCTGCTGGAGCATGAAGCGCCGGATGCGAAATCGTCGGACGCGAATATCGCGTTTTGTATGGCCATAACGAAAGAGACTGACCAACTTTTACCCGTTTTACGCCGTTATGGCTTTGAAACGCTCGAAAAACTGGCGCTGTAGCACGGTTTTGAGCAAAAAAGAGACGGTTGAAAGTTTTTTTTAAAAGAGGGGTTGTCAACGTCTGAGAACTCCCTATAATGCGCCTCCACTGACACGGAACAACGGCTTACAGGCCGCCGGGTTAGCGGGGTTCAGAGATGAACGCCGACAGAGAAAAGCAAAAATAATCGCTTGACTCTGAATGAGGAAAACGTAATATACGGGACCTCGCAACGGTGAGCGAAAGCCGCGTTGCACTGCTCTTTAACAATTTATCAGACAATCTGTGTGGGCACTCAAAGTGACATGGATTAATAATATATTATTAAAATAAATGAATACAAAGTCTCTGAGTGAACATA
>NZ_JADCKW010000050.1:0-439 GCF_014982155.1 Enterobacter cloacae complex sp. P16RS2
GTGTGTGCATCCTGGTTTTCTCCTGTGGTGATGGTTGTCCATCTCCCTGGTGAGTTCTCTCGCGGCAAAGGGCAAAGGAGCAACGGCAGGGCGGCAGGAGAAGGGCGGAGACGAAAGTTTTTGCGGCACGCAAAAAGTTTTGGCGGAGTGCATTTCACCCTTCGGATGACGAACTGACGGTGCTACGACAAGCCCTCCGCGTGAGGACGCACGGGGGATGGCTTCACCGGGGGAACAGGATGCACACACCCGACACGGCGGAACGGCGTGGCGCCATTAAAGCGACGGCATCAGCCGGCGCGGTGAAGGCGTTCCGGACGGCACGGCCGGAGAAGCCGCAGCTTTTGACCTTCGCCATCAGACCCTAGCGTCAGCCCGAAACCCGGAGGGGTTCGGCGAAGCCCGGCGGGTGCGCAGCGGCCGCCCTGGCGGAGTGGGG
>NZ_JADCKW010000051.1:0-15732 GCF_014982155.1 Enterobacter cloacae complex sp. P16RS2
CAGGCAAACCATTCTGTTTTTAGAAGCTTGAATGAAAACAGAATTGCCGGAACTAACATTAACGTAAAAATCAAAAGTTCTTTTTCACTTCCCGAAAACTTCCACCTGAGATAAGGAATGGTTCCAATAAGCACAACTAGGTAAAATAGCGAAAATCCAAAAAAACCAATTGCAGCGATTAATCCACCGAAACCCTTCGCTGAGTAATATTTGTCAACTAACTCCAGATAGTGGGAATTTAATGTTATGACTTTCATATCAGTAACTAAAGATTGTCCATCCAGTTCAGTTGTCCGGTGTTGTTTTAGCTGATGCGTTCTCTCTTCATCACTAAGATACCGATTTAATTTAAACTTAGGAAAAAGACCGTAATAATCCATTTTACCCCTCCACTCCGAGAGCTAATTTAAGCTCATCCATTTCCATTTTCATGGTTGGCCATACAGGCAGTTCGGCAGCTTCTATCTGCTTATATTCCTCTTGTTTTTCACTCGTTTTATCTGTGTCAACAGGTATTCTTCGCCATAAGCACTGCACAAGCCATTTCTGAATACTATCGCGATTATGAAACGCCAGATAAATTGCTGTACCTATTAAAATCGCAACCGCAATAAACGTTCCTATAACAGGTATCGTCCAAAGTACAGCAACAGTCACCCAAACACCAGCCGCTGCAGAAAGACCGTAAGCTACAGCCAACCCGGTATGTCCTTTATTAAATTCGTTAATGCCATGATAGAAGTCATATACCACAGCAATTACTCCAGCCACCACGCCCAATGCTTTTCCCACGTAGCCAACCCATCTGAGAAAGGTTTCAGAGCTGAAAACCCGGAGCCTCGACGCAGCATTGGCAAATAACCGAAATTGTTTAATACCGGTCTCAATAATGCCTAATGTCGTGCTTCCAAGGCCTAATACGCCCGCCCAAAATCGGGAATGCGCTTCTCCCTGATCGGCAGTGAGCGTTTTTTTATTGTGAATATCAGCAGAAATAAAAAGTGCTGCAACCTGAAGAATCCCGGAACATATCCCCAATGTAAATGGCATAGCCTGTCCGGCTTTTGTGACTCCACGCTGGACAGCCCCCTGCCAGCGGCTAAATTGCTGAGCTTCAACATCTGCCGAGGTTCGAAGTAATTTGCTCAATGCAATAGCACGCTCTTTAGGTGGCAGCGATGCCATCTCGTGTACTTTGTCAATATCAACCATGACCAGAAATTTTTTTGTTTCCTCAACTTCCATTGGCAACCCGTCGATTCTGAGTCGTCTTAACTCCCGTCTGATATAATGTCGTAAGCTGTCTTTATTTGCTCTGCTGTCCAGTCCGCTTTCCTTAGCCAGTTGCGTGACCACTTCAGAAACAAAGTGTTTATATTTCCCTGTTTTTTCTAAAGGAAACAGTGCTTTATTTGTTATTGCTCCCATTGCAACTAAACTGCTGTATACTTTGTTTGATTCTAATGCCTGTGCGATCTGTTTTGTTAAGATACCTGAGAGCAATCCGATGAATATCCCCGCCACACCGGCGGCATTGTCACGCATTTTTTCGATACCATCTTTAAAGGCATCGGCGATCCCATTCCAGGGAATGGCAAACCAGTCCGAAAAGCCTTCAGTAGCTTTAGCTAACTTTTCAGCCAGAACATCCTGATTCAATATTAAAGCACGAGCCAGTATATTTGTTACATCTGTGGGTGTCCCTGATAACAAATCATTAAAATGCCGGATGACCCCCACTTTGTCCTGCATCCCGGCAATGCAATAATTCAGCGTCTGGACATATTCAATACCACTTTTCAATTTCCGGGTATCAAAATTATGCTTAAAATATCCCAGCAACACACTGCCCTTTATCCACTCAAGATACATTTCGGTGCGTGGACTTACGACACTGTCGTTATACTGCTGTAAAACTTGATTAAATTTCTTCTGAAAGTCAGCCACTTGTGATGGTTCGTAATATTGTTCATATTTCGCCCACTTCCTTGCTGCTTCAGACTTCACTTTACGATCGCCAATCGAGGTATACATATTATCCGGAACATCACCGTTCACGCTATAGCCAAAGGGGCCATAAAGCGCATTGCGTTCCCGGCTCTCATTCTTCTCAATAGCGTCACGTTCAAACTGACGATTCATTGATTCTTTCAAACCAGTAATTGCAGAAGCCAGAGCAAGCTCCCGTTGATATTCGGCTTTTTTGTAGACATTTTTTTGCAATTCATAGTCTATAACGGCGGAGAGATCCTGCAAGACTGCAGGTGGATCCTGCAGCACAATCATTGCCCCCTTATTTGGGTAAAGCTTGTCCGCTGATTTTTTGATTAAAAGGGCTTCAAATGTCGTGGCAGCTTTCCATGGTGCAGGGGACCATATCCTGGCGCTGCTGTTTTTTCCTTCACTGCTGTACTCTGCCACAGTTTCAGTCAGTGCTGATATTGCAATAACCTGGTCCGCCTTACCGCTATTAATCCAGGCATCCATGTCAAAACGTTGCATATACTGGATACGATAAGACGCGTCCTCATGCTTTGTGCGGACCGCTGGCGTCCATTCCACTTCGGACCAGCAGAACCAGAACACGCCGTTTTTCATGCCCAAGGGCTTTACCGGCAGCGTTATCAGTGATGCACTCGCCAGTTCTTCTGGCTGAGTAACGCATGGCTTAGCCTTACCATTTGCAATATCAGGAGGCACATCTCCATTTTCAGGCAGCGGGTAATAATATCCTTCGCGAGTGACAAAATAATTTATCCAGCGGTTACCTGACTCAGACCAGATGTATAAATAGCCCTCACGCAGCAAGCGTCCCGTCCATGCAGTTTCGCCCTTTGCTACTGCAGGTATGGTGACGCTGCCTGGCAAAAGAGGTAATGCATCATCCCTTGCCACAACCGCCGGGCGAACGGGTAAAAGTGGCAACCCATAGCGGGTACAGAATTTACAGCCTTTTTGTGTGCTCATATTAATTGTTCCATGCATTATTATAAGGCTGCATTTGGGTCATTTCCTGCCAGAGATGTTCATCCCAGTTACTGGTTACATCACGATAATAGTCAGGAGCCTGTCGGGACTGTGCCAGAAATGCCGCCATCTTCGGAGCCATCCAGAAACCTTCTGGCTGCACTAATCCATGCAGCGCAAATGCAATACGATCTTCCTGGGTCGGCAGTCCACATGTCATCGCCTGCACAAGCAAAGCGTCTATTTTGCGACTGCTTTCCTGACGCTGCGCCATATTGACATTGCGTGGCAGTTTTTCCAGGACAAGGTTTATCTGCCCACAACGTTGTAATTGCGCCAGCGGAATTTCTGTTTGGTCTCCGGGCAGGCAAGAAACTCGAGCCGGGAACGCCAGTGTGTGCCACTCTCCCTCCAGCCAGAATGTCCAGTACGGTATTTCCTGGGCGGGTAGCTGGTTAAACAATTGCCATGGGCTCAACATCCAGTGCAGATGAAACAACACTCGCGGATCGTAATAACGCAAGATATGTCCCCTTTGGCTTGCATCCCTTAAAAACAGGGCATTAACCAGCAAATTGCGTACAATCTTAACCGGACGTGGACTGGACAGTAAAAGAGGACAATTCGGCGGTGAAGTTGGGTCTGCACACCGTGAAAGGTCTGCCATAAATGTTCTCCACTCGCCAGGTGGAAGCTCATGCAACGGTATCAGCCACGGGTAAAGATGGGCCTGTGGTGCCAGCATCGACGAAACCAGTTCGATATGCGGCCAGCTTTCCGGCAGTTCTGGCACCCGCATCCGGTCAATTATTGCATATTGATGGTCCGCCAGTTGAAAAGGCTGCTCCAGGTAATTAATCATCAATCGTCCTTAACTCAACGGTATGGTCGCATCACCCTTAGCTGAAGCTTCTGAAGCCATGGATTCGCAGGCGGTAAATTTCGGATAGGGAACATCCAGTTTCGCTGGCCCCGCATAGTCAAAATCAGCACTTTTTACCTTAAAGCAACCATTGGTGCCGTGTTCAATTTTGGCCGGGTCAATCGTCAGATAAGAACCACCGCACTGCACGGTGATTTTCTTTTTTGCCGTAATAAGGATTTCATCTTCTGTACTGGTAATGGTTAACCCTTTCGCGGCCGTGATATCAAGCCCATCAGTCTGGGCATGCATTTCGATTTTCCCTGCCGCCGCAACCAGTTTCATTCCCATCTCATGTGCAAACACCACCACCATTTTTTTCGCTACTAAGGCAATACGTTTTAGCGCTGATATTTCCGTATTCCCGCCTGCAGTTAATATCTGATTCTGGTTAGCACTGAACTGAATATGCTGAGGCGTAGAAAGTGCGATCCCTGCTGGTGCACCCGCCACAATCACCGGCTGTTGCAGGGCATCCACACTTTGCTGTAAGAAACTTTGTTGTGTGTCATTATCCAGTGAATCGATATTTGCAGTTTCCAGGAGACTGGAGAGTGATTCAGCCAAAGACAGGGCGTCGGATAGCTGGCGTTTAACCGCTGCCATATCCAGCACCTGACCCTGTGCTTTCGTCTGGCCATCAGCGCTGATAAATATCCCTTTCTGCGCCCGTATCGCACCCCAGCTGTCCGTCCTGAGCTCAAACCCCTCGCCGCGCTGCTGTTTCTCGCTGTCGACCATATGCCCGAGATTCAGTTGGCTCTTGCCGCCGTACTCGGTGCTGACCTTGATATGCTCTTTCCCGCGCTCGTCATCGAGGCGGATTTTGTTGTTCGCCGGCGTGCGCAGAACGTTGCGTTTGTAATTCTGGATAGTGACGTGGTCGCCGTGGGCCGAGTCGTGCAGCACGCCGGAGATGTACGGCCGGTCCGGGTTACCGTCCTCAAAGCCAATCGCCACTTCGGTGCCCGCCAGCAGAGGCAGGTGCAGGCCGTAGGTGTCGCCGGCATACGGGCGGGACTGGCGCACCCACAGGCTCTCGAACCCGGTCTCCCAGCTGTCCCTGTCAAACAGCATGCTGACGCGGTAGCGGCCGTCTTTATCGATGTGGCCGTAGGTGTCGTTCTCGGTGGTGCTCGTGACACGTGCCGGCAGCGTCCCGGCCATCACGGGACGTGAGCCGGGCTCAGGGCGGAAGCTGAAATCCGGGCTGTCCGGGATGCCGTCAAAACGAAGGCTAAAGTCTTCATCCCGCCGCGCGTGGGTCTGCATCGCCGTGATGACCACGCCATGCGCAAACACGTCAGCCACTTCATACCCGCCGGTGACTTTCAGCAGCATCCCCGGAGAGAGCGCCGGGCTGCTGGTGAAGGCCCGGGTCTGCGTCTGGCCATTCAGATAACGCTCATGCCGGATGCGGGCATAAAATGCACCGGACTCGGGCGCCGGATTGAGGTCATACGCGCTGCCCGGCGTCAGATAATTATCGGCATAGTGGTACGCTTCCCCGTACGTGGTCGCGTCCCCCCGGGTGACGTCAACCAGAGTATTCATGTTCTCCGTGGCCTGACGGTAATTGTAGTCGCGGGTGCTGACCTGCTTCTGCACCACGCTGTGATGGCTTTCCATCCCCCACACCGAGTCCACACCCTGCGAGTGCTGCCCGGACGGCGGCACCGACGGCAGGCTAAGGCCTTTCTCGTAACCCTGCTGGCTGTCGTAAAACTCCACCACATCAATATTCAGGCGCGTGTCGGTGGTGAAGCGAAACCAGATGCCCACTTCGCCCAGCAGGCGGGTGATGAAGTGCAGATCGTCCTCTCCGTACTGCATCACCTGCTCACGGCGCGGGTATGCTTTTGACAGCGAGAACAGAAAATCCTGACCGCGCATGCCGTGACGCTCGCGCAGGATTTTTTCCACAATTTGCGGGACCGACATGTCCTGGTAAATGGCGTTCTGTTGCGAACGATCGAGCAGCGCCAGACGGGGCCGGAGCGTCAGGGCGTAATGCGTTTCATCTTTTGAGGTACCGAGACGTTCAAAACCGGTCACCATCCCCTGAATCACCCGCAGCGGCTGCTGGATTTTGATGCCGTAGCCCTGGTCAACCGGGGCCTGCAGCGTCAGCGAGCCGGGCTTCATCAACATCATCTCTTTGCTGATGCCGTGGTCACGGCTGGTGAACTCAACACGGTAGCTGAACGGTCGGCTCAGGGCTTCGTCGCCTTCAAAAGCCAGCACGTCGGGTTCGGCCTCACAGCCCTTCACCACCAGAAGGTGGTGGTTATGGCTGTATCTGATCGGAGGATTAGTGCTCATACGTTACCCCCTGATTCCATTCAAATTCCAGGCCGATCCCTTCTTCATCATCCCAGCCAAGGCGTAACGACGCTGGTTTCTGTTTTGCGGCCATGTGGGTGAGCAATTGCTGACTCAGCACCGGCAGAATTTGTTGATTCAGCAGGCTGTCGACGTTACGCGCACCGGTATCCGGCAGCAGGCAGGCTGTGGTCAGCGCGTCATAGAGACTCTCGTCAATTTGCGTGGTCAGCCCGTAGTGGCGGTGCAAGCGCTTGCTGACCTGTGACAGTTTCATTTCCACAATGATTCGCATGGCAGCTTCAGCCAGCGGACGGTAAATCACCGTCTGGAAGCGGACGAGTAGCGCGGGCTGGAAATGATCGCGCAGGATTGGGCGCAGCAGTTCGTGTAGGTCTGCTTCCGTGGCTTCCGGGTTGTCATCCAGCAACTGCATCAGGTGGTCGCTTCCGAGGTTAGAGGTCATAAGGATGACGGTGTTGCGGAAGTCGATTTCGCGGCCTTCGCCGTCGCGCATAAATCCGCGGTCGAAGACCTGATAGAAGAGGTTCATCACGTCACGGTGCGCTTTTTCCACTTCATCCAGCAGCACCACGCTGTACGGACGCTTGCGCACAGCTTCGGTGAGGATACCGCCCTGGCCGTAACCCACGTAGCCCGGCGGCGAGCCTTTCAACTGGGAAACCGTGTGCGGCTCCTGGTATTCAGAAAGGTTAATCGTAATGAGTGACTTCTCGCCGCCGTACATGACATCGGCCAGCGCAAGCGCTGTTTCGGTTTTCCCCACACCGCTCGGTCCTACCAACAGGAATACGCCCAACGGACCGTTCTCGGACGTGAGACCCGTTTTTGCCGCACGCAGACGTCGGGCGATAGCCTCAAGCACCACATCCTGCCCAACCACACGTTTACCGATTTCATTTTCCAGGGCCAGCAGTTCGGTCTGCTCGTCTTTCATCAGCGATGACAGTGGAACGCCTGTCCAGTCAGCAATCACGTTGGCAACGGTGCGTACATCCACATCCAGAGAGAGCAGCGGGTTGCTGCGCTGCATCTCGTTAAGCTCCTGTTGCAGCCTGTGAGTCTCACGCTGGCGTGATATATCCTGACGGCTTTCGCGTAGCTGCTCGGTGAGTTTCATCTCCTGACCGTACTGGGTTTCCAGTTCGTCGAGTGTCACTATCTGGCGCACCTCTTCCTGCTCAATCTCGCTCAAACGCTCGGCATGACACTGATTGCCAATGGCGATATCTTCCAGTAACGCCTGCTTCTCCATGTCGAGCGCAGCGATACTCGCGCGAAGGCGGATTAGCTGTTCCGGTACGGTATCGAGGCTCATACGCACGCGTGCGGCAGCGGTGTCCAGCAGATCGACCGCTTTATCAGGAAGCTGACGTCCGGTCAGATAACGACGCGAAAGAGTAACTGCCGCACGAACCGCATCGTCGGTAATATGCACATTGTGGTGTTCGGCATAGCGGGATTTGAGGCCACGGAGCATCAGGCAGGCGGTGTCATCGTCAGGCTCATCCACTTTTACCATCTGGAAACGTCGCTCCAGAGCGGCGTCGCGCTCGAAGTATTGTTTATATTCAGACCATGTGGTGGCCGCAATAGTACGCAGTTCGCCACGCGCCAGCGCCGGTTTCAGCAGGTTGGCCGCATCTGCACCACCCGCCTGATTACCTGCGCCAATGATGGTATGCGCTTCATCAATAAAAAGCAGAACAGGTACAGGCGATTGCTGCACCGCGTCGATGACGTTTTTCAGACGCTGTTCGAACTCACCTTTCACGCCCGCGCCAGCCTGCAGCAGACCCAGGTCAAGGGTGCGGAGAGTGACCGTTTTGAGGGATTCCGGCACATTACCCTCGACTATACGCAACGCCAGACCTTCAACCAGTGCAGTTTTCCCTACGCCCGGCTCGCCGACCAAAATCGGGTTGTTTTTGCGGCGACGAGAAAGGATGTCCACCATCTGGCGGATTTCTGTGTCACGGCCAAACACAGGATCGATCTTCCCTTCCTTCGCTTTGGCGGTAACGTCGAGGGTGAATTTATCCAGCGCGTTCTGCAGCGCAGGGCTCAGTTCCCCCTCTTTCATTTCCACACCAGCCGGACGCCCGACAAACTCCACCTCACCACCGTGGCTCTGTGTGAGCTCAGCTTCGCGCTGCATTTCCGGACGCTCATCCGATTGCGCATCCAGTAAAGGCCGCAGGCGTTCCAGATGGCTTTGAGCAAGCGTTAACAACGGCCAAAGGCCGTCACAACGTGCCAGTTTTGGTTTTTCCACCAGGGCCATCAGCAGATGGACGCTGCGAATGTGCTCTTCGCTGTTAAGGGAGGCAATCATCCAGGCTTCCTGCATCAGCGTCTGAATGGCATCAGAGAGCTGGGGTCGATGGCGTACGGAGCGAGGTTGTCTGTCGAGCCAGCCAAGCAAATCCTGCCAGATGCCATCCATATCCCATTCATAGCGACGCGCCAACACCGTCAGGTCACCTTCCCCCTGCTCCAGCAGCTTCAGCAGCCAGTGCTCCGGCAAAATTTCCGCATGGGCGCGGGTCTGGCAGAGCGAAGCTGCGCCTTCCATTGCTCGGGCACAGTAAGGGTTCAGACGACGTAACAGGATGGCTGGATTTTCCATGAGATTCTCTCTTTGTCGGTTCCTGGACACGCTACCGCCCCTCGCTGTTCACCAAAGCGCATAAGGTCAGGCAGGCAGATTGTTTTTTCTTTGCTGAGTACCCGCATCTCAGGCACTCAGCAAAAAACTGCGGACAGGAAAACCTGCCCGCATCAGGATTACGCCGTGGCGCGTTCGTTCCAGGAGTCGGAATGAATGATGTTGCCGTCTTTGTAGGTCCAGGTGATTTTTTCGTAACGCAGTTCAACGCGTTCAAGGTGGTTGTGCTTCTCTTTAGAAGGATCCTTGATGTCATACATTTCAGGATTCACTTTCACTACCTTCACGTTTTCCAGTTTGGTGTTGAAGTACTCCACTTCCTGGCCCGCGTCGTTGATTTTGTACCACTTGAACTCAGCGGATTTCAGGGTCTGACCCGTGGTCACCGCCTTGTACAGGTACGGGCTGGAGGAATCGATTTCCTTCGTGAACAGGAACGGCGTGTGGATGCGGGTGCCGGTCAGCTTGCCGGTATTGTTGTCGGTCGGGATGTACAGGTTATGCTCCTGTGCAACCACTTCAATGCTGCCTTCACGATCCTGAACGTCAACAGACCCTTTGATGTCCGCGCCGCCGTCGTCCTTCAGCCAAAGATAAACAGGAATTGCCATGTTAATTACTCCGTTTTATTTTCTGAGACGCCATCATCCTGCGATGGCGCCAGGTGTTTGCCGGGTATCTGACAGGCACTTGCCTGCGGTACCAGACTGATTTCGACACGGCGGTTAAGCGCACGCCCTTCCGGGGTGTCGTTGGTTGCGACAGGGCGGCTTTCGCCATAGCCCTGCACCGCAAAACAGCTTTCCGGCACGTCGCCGGTGTCACGCATCCAGCTGCGCACCGCTTCGGCACGTTTCAGAGACAGCGTCTGGTTTAGTTGCGGAGTACCGGTGTTATCGGTATGCCCTGACACGACAATCAGCCAGCCGGGCTTCGCTTTGATGCCAACCAGTGAATTCACCAGCATTTTGGTGGAACCCGCCTTCAGCTCGAACTTGCCGGAATCGAACAGTGACATGCTGTCGAGCCTCACAATTTTCGGCACCGGTTTTGGGGTTGGCTGCGGTTTAGGAGGCGGCGGCACATACGAGCGGATCGCTTCCAGAAGGGGCATCCGTAGACGTTCCCCCTGATAAAGCCCCAGACCCAGTCGGGCCGGTACGCCGTTACGTGCATAGTCATCCAGCAGCGCCGCATTCTCACGAAGGGCCGCTACGGCGCTAGCCTTCAGGCCGTAGTCATCCATGGAGAGGCTGTCATAACGGGCTATATCGAAGCTCACGCGATGCAGCAGCTGGCGATTGTTCCAGCCACTGCTGAGCAGCGCGGCGATGGCCGCCAGAGTGAATAGACCAAGGACACAGCGCCAGGTGCGGGCCCGGGGAGTGAGTCCACTTCCCTCCGGTAGCAGCGGCAGGATGAAATCCGGTAAGGGTGAGATCACCGTACTGTCCGTCCCCCTGGGCTGCCAGCCGATCACCTGCTGCATAGCAGTGTGACGCGACAACCACGCCGTCCAGGCCGACGACGCGAGGCTCGCGGCAAGAATCGGCCCCATTCCCCACAGCACCGCTGCAGGTGCAATGGCCGGAACATCAGGATTATCATCGATGAATACCGCCTGGACATGCTGATGGAACCAGCTCATCAGGCTATTCATCAGCACCTGCTTTTGCATCACAGGCGCACCGCCAGTGGTGACCCACGCTGCAATTGAACAAGGCGCATTCGACTCACGCCAGACAGTCGACTCTTCACCCGAAATAGCGGCCTGCCAGATCATGTCATCCGTCATCGCGCTGCCGATCTGACCATTCAAAATCAATGGCACAGAATGTCCCGTTTCTTTACGCAGCTGGCTGATTTGCCAGCGCAGAGCCAGCAGACGACTTGTCAGGGCTTCGCTGTCAACGTGTTTCTGCGGGCAGACACTGACCATCACCGACATCTGACGGCCCCAGTCCGGACGCTGCCACAGTACCTGACGGGCAACCTGTTCCAGATCCTGATGGTCCTCAACGCGGATCCAGCATCCCTGCGTGACGATGAGTACTGATGACTGCTGCGGCCAGGTCAGCGGCAGATCGCCACAAACCAGCACCACGGGTTGACGGTAAGAGGATTCAGGAAGGTCATCCAGAAGCAGGGTGACGTCATGCTCCGCACGAGGTTTGGTGATATACCAGAACACGAAGATAACCCCGAGCATCGCCAGTTGAACGAGCACTGAAGCCAGCCGGGATACCGGCAGAAAAGCCAGACAGACCACGGCACTCAGCAAGGCGGCCCACAGCGCAAGCCCGCGCTGTTGTGCAGGACTCATTTTATGGCTCCCGGCAGCAGGGTCAGCAGCATCTGATCGAGCCAACGATCCAGTCCCCACCAGAGCGCGGCAAGAACAATCACGCTTAGTCCAATACGTGCAGGCCATGATGCGAGCCATCCGCCCATTCCCCACCCGGTACGGCTTTCTGCCAGAACAGGGTGGGTCTGCGGATAGCTGAACGGCGCGACATGTTCACTGAGCGCGCTGACCAGCTTCTGGCGTTCAGGATCGTTCAGCGCGCGATAGCCCCCCAGGAATCCAAGCATCATTACCCGCTGGAAGCAGGTCAGTACGGCAACGTCTGGTGCGGGTTCGCGCAGCACATCGCGCATCCTGTCACACAGGGTGTCACCCGCGTCCATCGTGCCGAGGAAGTGTCCCTGCAGGGGAATGTCATACCACTGCACACAGGCGTCATCCTCTACACCGCGCCCTTTGACCGCCTCGTCAAGTAATGCACATTGTGCAGTGAGGATATGCTCACAGCTGGCTTCGTCGAGTTCACTCGCTTTCAGTTCGCGCTGAACGCGCTCCACGTCAGCGACACAACGCTCCCACAAAACCCGACCTTCACCTTCCTGAAACTGCGATCCATGACGAAGGCTAATAACCTGCAGCCAGGTATTCTGCAGCAGTGCGTCAATATCAACAGATACGGCAGCGCCGTGTTTACGTTCACTCATGTTCTCAGTACCGCAAAGAGTTCAAGTTCAGGCTCGCCCAGCATGCCCGGGACGTAAAACATACACGTCCCACTCTGGAGCATCTCAGTCGCCAGAGGATGGGAGAGATCGAGACTGAAATACTGATTTTCCAGGCGCAGCGGAATGGCGGCTGGTACATGGCGCAATGGCATCAACGGCACGCCCACGCGGGAAGAGTTGACGATCCCCCGCACATGGTCAGGACTGCCCACCTTACACTGACGCGGGAACTGTTCCTGCAGTTGCGCCACCGGGATCGGCGAGCGCACAGAAAGATAGTAATCAGCCCCTTCGCGCAGGCGCGGGTCATGCAGTCGAGCCTGCCAGAAGTGCAGCCGTGGGTCATAGTCGAGTGACAGGGCCACCACGCGGGACGGCAAGCTGGCTTCAAGCAGATCGCCAAGCAAATCAAACAGCGGTGGAAACACCGTATTGAGTTGCTCGTGGTGCCAGATCGGTATAGCGCTCACCTGATGTTCCAGAGAGAAGGTCAGCAGGCTCCCTGCCAGGCGAGAAAGTTCCGGATACAGACGCTCCGGCGGGCTTTGCAGGTTACGCTGGAACTGGCCAAGCACGGGCTCAGCGCTGTTCAGCGCGTTGAGCAGCCAGAACAGTGATACATCGGCCACGGCGAAGTCTGCCATACGCTCATTGCTTTCACGCCGCATCGCCATCAGACGGCACAGACGAGCCCGCAGTTGGGACATGAGTTGTTCAAGCTGGGTAACCAGCCAACGGCTGCCCTGGAGAGTCAACAGTGGAGGAAGAAACGTCTCGTCTAATTGCCATGTACCCTGCGAGTCTTGCTGCAGACGGGCGACCGGACAAATCAGGTAATCGCTGTTGTTCTGATGCGCAAAACGCAGGGTCAGTTCGGGCTGCATTACGGCAATCTGACGGGTGTCATCTCCATAAGCATTGCGCACATCCCGCCAGCGCTGACGATATCGCACCGGACGCTCGGCTACTTCTTCGGATTTCAGGCAGTTGCCGCCGTTCGACCGCAGCAGCGGGAGTGCCAGTACCACTGTCACCTCCTGCGATTCGTTTTCAAGCGACAGGACCGGTGGCAGGGTATCAGCATTATCTGTATCAATCAGCGTACCGTCCTGAAAACGGACATGCAGATGATGAGCCTGCAGACGTCCAAGCCTGAGAGCTTCCGGTTCGAAGGTGGCGTTGATAACCCCCCATGGACAGGAGAGGCCCAGTCGGGCAATACATTCGGCAGACCAGGCCGCATACGCGACCTGTTGCTGAAAATGCTGGGGAGAGACCATAATGCCCCTGCCCCATAACGGTTGTTCCGTTTTCATCAGCTTCCTGCCTGTTTTTACGATTTGGCTTTCGGCATTTGGGAAACCAGCGACAGATTGACGTCCATGCCTTCCACCTGGAAATGCGGCACGGCGTAAAGCTTCACGCGGAAGAAGCCCGGATTGTCTTCGATGTCTTCCACTACCACCTTCGCGTCGCGCAGCGGGTGAGAAGCCTGCAACTCGTCGCCCGGATCGGTCATTTCGGTAACCAGACTGCGGACCCACGTGTTCAGCTCCAGTTCAAGTAGTCGGCGGTCCTTCGTGGTACCGATGTTCTCGCGCTGAATCAGCTTCAGGTAGTGGGCGATACGCGACAGCAGGAAGATGTACGGAAGACGGGCGTTGATGCGACTGTTCGCCGTCGCATCAGCGGTGTCATACAGCGCCGGTTTCTGAGTGGAGTTGGCTGAGAAGAAGCACGCGTAGTCGCGGTTTTTATAGTAGGACAAAGGAATAAAGCCCAGATTCGCGAATTCGAATTCGCGGGTTTCGGGAATCATCACTTCGCTCGGGATTTTTACCTGATTGCCGGTACCGAGATCGTACAGATGAATAGGCAGGTCCTGAACCGCACCACCAGCCTGCGGGCCGCGGATTTGTACACACCAGCCATTATTGATAAAGCTGCGTACCATGTTTGACGCGAAGGCAAATGATGCATTAGTCCACAGGTATTTGTCGTGATCCGGA
Organism: Enterobacter cloacae complex sp. P16RS2; assembly: GCF_014982155.1. Lineage (NCBI taxonomy): Bacteria > Pseudomonadati > Pseudomonadota > Gammaproteobacteria > Enterobacterales > Enterobacteriaceae > Enterobacter > Enterobacter cloacae complex sp. P16RS2. The sequence goes on from NZ_JADCKW010000051.1 coordinate 13,940, forward strand.
CCTTTGACTTCTTCGACATAGTTGAAGCTGCGAACCGGAACGGTGTCCGGGCCATACGGTAAACGTCCCAATACGCGCGGCATGACCAGGCCGATGTAGCGGGCGTCGTCAGTATCGCGGAACGATTTCCACTTAATGTACTCTGCGCGGTCAAAATAGTTACCAATATCTTTAATCGCCGCGACGTCTTCCATTGACTCCTTCAGGAAGAATTTCGGGCCTGCAGAGCCGATAAATGGCATATGTGCAGCAGCGGATACTTTGGAGATGTTGCGAAGCAGAGCGACATCCTGCGCTGAAGCATCAAACTCGTAAGCGGAAATCAGTGCCGCAATCGGCTCGCCGCCTGGAGTATCATATTCATCAATGTAGGTATGTTTATACAGACCACTCTGGATGATTTCCGGGCTGTCTTCAAAGTCCTGGCGCAGGTCTTCTTTAGACATGCTCAGAAGCTCAATTTTTACGTTCTGGCGAAAATCCGTTTTATCAACCAGCGACTTCACGCCGCGCCACAGGCTCTCAACCGCCTGAAACTCTTCATGGTGCATAACGGCGTCGAGCTGGCGGCTTATCTGGTAATCGAGCTCAGCGATGTGGTGATCGATCAGGCTTTTATCCAGTTTTTCGACCTTCGAGCCTGCCTTGGTCAGGCATTCCAGAAAGACCTGCATACCTGCGGTGAGACGCTCGTCAGCGGTCGCATCCGACATCGCCTGCGCATCTTGCCAGAGGTCTAACGCGCTCAACTCGGAGACAGGACTCAGATTGATTTTCTCAAACAGGGAGGCGTAAACCCCACCCGCTGCAGGACGTTCCAGCACCATGCTTTCACTCCCGGCAATATTATTTTGTACAGACATGAGCATTCCTTGATAAATCCGTTAAAACAGCATGATGGTTACGATTTTCTTGATGCCAGCGCGGAAAGTTCATTTCTCAACTCAGCGCTAAGCGACTGGTCCAGAACGATTTTTTCCAGCTCCTTTCGGAAAGTCTGGTTATCCAGCAAGTTAGCCTTCAGATCGCGCAGCAAGTTGCGCATCGCCAGCATTGCTTTCAGCTGCGGTATCTGAGCAGCCACCTGCTCTGGCGTGAAATCTTTCATGCTCTGAAAAGTCAGTTGAATAGAGTCCTCACCACCATCCTCGGACAGCGTATTTTTAACGGTTAGATTAAGTTTTGGGGAATATTCGGAAAGAACGCTGTCGAAATTATTTTTTGTAATGTTAACTTTCTCACGCTCAGATATTTGAGCAGACTCCTGACCGTTACTAAAATCACCCGCAACCAGTAATTTCAACGGTAATTCCATTTTCTTGCTTGCCCCGCCTGTATGCAGGTCAAGCTTCAGGTTTATACGTGCCTTAGGCACCTCATTCTGAAAACTGTCAGCCATTTCATCATCCCTCTGTGTTTTTGCTACGCCAACTTCACGGTATCGTTCTTGATGCGCAATATTAGAATAATGATCGACGTAAAATCAAATATACAGATCATTTACCCGTAATAAGAAATTTCTTAAGAATTTTCCACTATTACATTATTGCGAATTATCCATTTGCCTTAGTAAAAGACACTACCTTCTTCATGCAAAGCGAATATTTGTATCGTAAAAAGGATCACAAACAGAGAAATGCTAATAAAACCATTTTGTTTTGATTTACATCACAGCATGATATCAAAAAAAGATGAATGAACAGCGACGGGTTATTGCGAGGAGATAAAAACCAGAGGTTAATGAATAAATATAAGCGACGAATAGATTTTTGGCATGAATAATAGATAAGAAT
>NZ_JADCKW010000052.1:0-27336 GCF_014982155.1 Enterobacter cloacae complex sp. P16RS2
GTGTTAGCGATTGTAATTCAGCCATTCACAATAATTTAAAATTCGTTAAATGATTAATGGTAAAACCAATTCACCAAAACAAACTTAAGATTAATAAAAACAATGCGATAAAAACACACCACAATCTTACATGTTAAAAAAATGATAAAAAATATGCCAAAAACAGGCAATAACCACATACGCCAGAGTGGTTATTAATAAAAGCATAAAAATAACGCTGTAATTCTATTTTTTTGATCGCGATCAATAGTTATGGCATTCAAAAGCGCAATATAAAAACATCATCATTTTTTAATTTAGCGCACACGAAAACGCGTTAAATCGCTATTACTGAAAATACAAGAAAGCACCTTTAATAACTAAAAAAAGCAAAGAAACTAAATAAAGTGCTTTTTCATTGTGACCGAATTTTTGACAACTTAAGACGTGAAACTATGAATACAAAAACTGCTGTAACGCCCCCTGTGGCGAACCAGGCATCAAATGGAAACGCAAAACGATTGCTGATGATGGCGCTACCCGTCATCGTCGCCGTACTGCTGCTGTTTGTTCCCGTTCCTGAAGGCTTGCCGCCTTACGCATGGCACTACTTCGCCATCTTTGTCGGCGTGATCGTCGGTCTGATCTTCGAACCGCTGCCGGGTGCGGTGATCGGCCTGACCGGCGTGGTCGCCATCGCCCTGTGCAGCCAGTGGGTGCTGTTCAGCCCCGATCAGCTGGCTGACCCGAAATTCAAACTGGCGGGCGCCTCCTTTAAATGGGCGGTGAGCGGGTTTGGTAACTCTACCGTCTGGCTGATTTTCGGTGCCTTTATGTTCGCCGCAGGCTATGACAAAACCCGCTTCGGCCGCCGTCTGGCGCTGATTCTGGTGAAGTACCTCGGCCGTCGCAGCCTGACGCTCGGTTACGCCATTACGTTTGCGGACCTGCTGCTGGCACCGTTCACCCCGTCCAACACCGCGCGCAGCGGCGGGACCATCTACCCGATTATCGCTAACCTGCCGCCGCTGTACGGTTCAAAACCGAATGACCCAAGCGCGCGTAAGATTGGTTCATACCTGATGTGGGTGGCGATCACCGCGGCCTGTATCACCAGCTCAATGTTCCTCTCCGCCCTCGCGCCAAACCTGCTGGCCCTGGCGCTGGTGAAAAGTACGGTTGGGATTGATATCTCCTGGGGCACCTGGTTCCTCGCCTTCCTGCCGCTGGGTATCTTGCTGATTCTGACCATGCCGCTGCTGGCCTACTGGTTCTACCCACCTGAAGTCAAAGTGAATAACGAAGTGCCGCTGTGGGCGACCCGCGAGCTGGAAAAACTCGGCAAACTGTCCCGCAACGAAATTCTGCTGCTGGTGTTCGTTTGCTGTGCTCTGCTGATGTGGATCTTCGCCGCCGCGTGGATTGAGCCTGCCATGGCGGCCCTGCTCATCGTCGGTCTGATGCTGTGGACCGGCGTGCTGGAGTGGAACGATATCACCGGTAACAAGGCCGCATGGAACACCTTCGTCTGGTTCGCTACCCTGGTGGCACTGGCGGATGGCCTCTCCTCTACCGGCTTTATCAGCTGGTTAGGTAAAGAAGGCGGTCTGTTGATGAGCGGTATCTCTCCGGGCGTGGCAACCGTCGTCCTGCTGCTGGCGTTCTACCTGCTGCACTACCTGTTTGCCAGCACCACCGCGCACACCACGGCGCTGCTGCCAGCGATGCTGACCATCGCCTCCACCATCCCCGGCATGAATATGGAAGTGTTCGTTCTGCTGATGGTGACTTCGCTGGGCGTGATGGGGATCATCACCCCGTACGGTACTGGACCAAGCCCGATTTATTACGGTAGCGGCTACCTGCCAACCAAAGACTACTGGCGCCTCGGCACCATCTTCGGTGCCATCTTCCTGGCGGCCCTGCTGCTGATTGGTTATCCGTGGATGTCCATGATGTTCTGATTCCTGACCGCCGGACTTCTCCTCCGGCGGTTTTATTTTTGTGGAGCAATACTATGTCGAATAAACCGTTTTTTTATCAGAACCCCTTCCCTCTTTCGCATGACGACACCGAATACTACCTGCTGACCAAAGAGCACGTCTCCGTTGCCGAATTCGACGGTCAGGAAGTGCTGAAAGTGGAGCCGGAAGCCCTGACCCTGCTGGCGCAGCAGGCCTTCCACGATGCCGCGTTTATGCTGCGTCCTTCCCATCAGAAGCAGGTTGCCGCCATTCTCAACGACCCGGAAGCCAGCCAGAACGACAAATACGTTGCCCTGCAGTTCCTGCGTAACTCTGAAATTGCCGCAAAAGGCGTGCTGCCAACCTGCCAGGATACCGGCACTGCTATCATCATGGGCAAAAAAGGCCAGCGCGTCTGGACCGGCGGCGGTGACGAAGCGGCGCTGAGCCAGGGCGTGTATAACACCTACATTGAAGATAACCTGCGCTACTCGCAGAATGCGGCGCTGGACATGTATAAAGAGGTGAATACCGGCACCAACCTGCCCGCGCAGATCGATCTCTACAGCGTGGACGGGGACGAATACAAATTCCTGTGCATGGCAAAAGGCGGCGGTTCTGCCAACAAAACCTACCTCTATCAGGAAACCAAAGCGCTGATCACCCCGGCGAAGCTGAAAAACTACCTGGTTGAGAAGATGCGCACCCTGGGCACTGCGGCCTGCCCGCCTTACCATATCGCGTTTGTGATTGGCGGTACGTCAGCGGAAGCCACGCTGAAAACCGTGAAGCTCGCTTCCACGCGCTACTACGACGCGCTGCCGACGGAGGGTAATGAACACGGCCAGGCGTTCCGCGACGTTCAGCTCGAAAAGGAACTGCTCCAGGAAGCGCAGAACCTCGGCCTCGGCGCGCAGTTCGGCGGTAAATACTTCGCCCACGATATCCGCGTGATCCGCCTGCCGCGCCACGGCGCCTCCTGCCCGATCGGCATGGGCGTCTCCTGCTCCGCAGACCGCAACATCAAAGCGAAGATCAACCGCGACGGGATCTGGATTGAGAAGCTGGAGCACAACCCGGGCCAGTATATTCCTGAATCACTGCGTCAGCAGGGCGAAGGCGACGTGGTGAGCATCAATCTGGACAAGCCGATGAATGAGATCCTGGCGCAGCTTTCCGCGCACCCGGTTTCTACCCGCCTGTCGCTGAACGGTACCATCATCGTGGCGCGCGATATTGCCCACGCGAAGCTGAAAGAGCTGCTCGACAACGGTGAAGAACTGCCGCAGTACGTTAAAGACCATCCGATCTACTACGCAGGCCCAGCCAAAACGCCGGAAGGCTACGCGTCTGGCTCACTCGGCCCGACCACGGCTGGCCGTATGGACTCGTATGTGGACTTACTGCAATCCCACGGCGCGAGCATGATCATGCTGGCGAAAGGCAACCGCAGCCAGCAGGTAACCGACGCCTGTCATAAACACGGCGGCTTCTACCTGGGCAGCATTGGCGGCCCGGCGGCGGTGCTGGCGCAAAACAGCATTAAGAGCCTGGAATGCGTCGCATATCCGGAGCTGGGAATGGAAGCCATCTGGAAAATTGAAGTCGAGAACTTCCCGGCGTTTATCCTGGTGGATGACAAAGGCAACGATTTCTTCCAGCAGATCCAGAACAAACAGTGCGCGGGTTGTTCACAGCGCTAGGTTGAGACAGGCCGGGTGGCGCAACGCTGCCCGGCAGTCGCAGAAAGACATGCGTCTGCGTCATGTCACAAAACCGTGATATCAGCCACTTAGCAAAAGGTGGTGAATAAAAAATCAATAAATTGTTAAGTTATTGTTGTCATTAATTGTATTTATCCCGCGAAGGCTATTCATGCAAAAAGTGCATCAGCCGATGCGGCATTTGCGCTTATCTATTTCCTCATCCTGATCCAGTTTTCAAAAACAGACGCGTAAAACGTCAACAATAAACTGGAGATAACCATGTTTTCCTCAACCTCACCTGCAACCGTACGCTCGAAAGCGGGCGCCATACTTCGCGTGACGTCCGGCAACTTTCTTGAGCAGTTCGATTTCTTTCTTTTCGGCTTCTATGCCACCTACATCGCCCACACGTTCTTCCCGGCAAGCAGTGAATTTGCGTCGCTGATGATGACCTTCGCCGTCTTCGGCGCGGGCTTTTTGATGCGTCCAATAGGCGCCATCGTGCTTGGCGCATATATCGACAAGGTGGGACGCAGAAAGGGGCTAATCGTCACGCTTTCCATCATGGCGGCGGGGACGTTCCTGATCGTGCTTATCCCCTCTTATCAAAGCATCGGTCTGTGGGCGCCGCTGCTGGTGCTGACGGGCCGTCTGCTGCAGGGCTTTTCCGCCGGTGCGGAGCTTGGAGGCGTCTCGGTTTATCTGGCTGAAATCGCCACGCCGGGCCGCAAAGGGTTTTACACCAGCTGGCAGTCCGGCAGCCAGCAGGTCGCCATTATGGTCGCCGCGGCGATGGGCTTTGCCCTGAATGCCCTGATGGAGGAGAGCGCCATTCGCGAATGGGGCTGGCGCATCCCGTTCCTGTTCGGCTGCTTAATCGTGCCGTTTATCTTTTTCCTGCGCCGCAAGCTGGAGGAGACGGAAGAGTTCAGCGCGCGCCGCCAGCATCTGGAGATGCGTCAGGTCTTTAAAACGCTGCTCGGCAACTGGCAGGTGGTGGTCGCAGGCATGCTGATGGTGGCGATGACCACCACCGCGTTCTACCTGATCACCGTCTACGCCCCCACTTTTGGCAAAAAGGTGCTGATGCTCAGCGCCTCGGACAGCCTGCTGGTCACGCTGCTGGTGGCGATTTCTAACTTCATCTGGCTGCCGGTCGGCGGCGCGCTGTCGGATCGCTTCGGGCGCAAGCCGGTGCTGATTGCCATGGCCCTGCTTGCGCTGGCGACCAGCTACCCTGCCCTGACGCTTCTGGCGAGCGCGCCCAGCTTCTCCATGATGCTGATCGTGCTGCTGTGGCTCTCCTTCCTCTACGGCCTGTACAACGGCGCGATGATCCCGGCCCTGACGGAGATTATGCCTGCTGAAGTGCGCGTGGCGGGGTTCTCTCTGGCTTACAGCCTGGCAACGGCGGTCTTTGGCGGCTTTACCCCGGTCATGTCCACCGCGCTGATTGAATACACCGGTGACAAAGCCTCGCCTGGCTACTGGATGAGTTTCGCCGCCGTGTGTGCCCTGCTGGCCACGCTCTACCTCTACCGCCGCCGCGCGGTATCGCTGCAAAACACCGTTAAGTCACAGGGGGCAGTATGAAACGCACCTATCGCTTTACCGCCAGCGCGCTGGTGCTGGCGCTTCTGAGCGTTAATGCCTGTGCCCAGGACGTGAAGGTCATGATTTCAGGCGGCTTCAAGGCCGCCCTGGAAAAGCTGGCCCCGGACTATGAACGCCGGACCGGGGATAAAATCGTGATTATCCCCGGCCCCTCAATGGGCGCTACGCCGCAGGCGATCCCAAACCGACTGGCGCGCGGCGAGAAAGCCGACGTGGTGATTATGGTGGGCGATGCGCTGGAGAAGCTCGAAAAAGCCGGCCAGACCCGGACGGGTTCGCGAACCGAACTCGCGGACTCCCCCGTTGGCATGGTGGTGAAAAAAGGGGCGGATGTCCCTGATATCAGCAGCGAGGCGGCTCTACGTAAAACGCTGCTGCAGGCCAGCTCCATCGCCTACTCTGACAGCGCCAGCGGCAGGTACGTCAGCCAGACGTTGTTCAAAAAGCTGGGGATTGAAAAGGAAGTGGCGGATAAAGCGACAATGGTCGAGCGTATCCCGGTCGCCTCAGAAGTGGCGAAAGGAAAATACGCCGTCGGTTTCCAGCAGGTGAGCGAGCTGCTGCCGGTTCAGGGCGTCACCTTTATCGGGAAAATCCCGGATAATCTGCAGTACATCACGCGCTTCGCGGGTGCGGTCACCCGTCACGCAGAATATCCCGCGGAGGGGAAAGCGCTGCTAACCTATCTCGCCTCACCGCCCTCCAGGGGCGTCATCAAGAAGACGGGAATGATCCCCGTTACGTCCGGCGATACTGCTCGGTGATCTGTTTTTCCAGTTCAGCCGCAATGTAGGACTGGATGCGCCCCCGGCGCCGGATAAGCCCCACGGTGCGTTTCACTTCCGGCGCCACCAGCGGCAGATGCGTCAGCAGCGTGTGCTCTGACGTCGGCATCGACATGGCGGGAACGGCAGCAATGCCGATCCCCGCCTCTACCATACCGAGCATCGTGGTAACGTGGCGCGTTTCGCAGACGCTGGGGCGTTCGGGAACGATATCCCCCAGCATCCGATCGAGCAGGTTACGGTTACCTGACGTTTTATCGAGGGAGATATAATCCTGCTGGTAAAAGGCCTGCCACGTCAGATGACTCTTCTGCGCCAGCGGGTGATCCTTTCGGCACGCCGCAACATAAACATCCTCCACCAGCGGGAAAAATTCGATGTCAGACGGCAGGTTTCCTGCGAAGCTGATGCCAAAATCCGCCTGGCTTCGGGCCACGGCGTCAATCACATTCCCCGCGCTGCTGTCGATGAGCTTAATGCGAACGCGCGGATAGCGAGACTGAAAACGACGGATCACATCGGGCATAAAGTAACAGGCGGCGGAAGGGACCGTGGCAACCGTGATCAGCCCCGTCCGCTCTTCGCTGACCTTATCGACATCCGCCAGCATTGACTCAACGTTGTCGAGCAGCTGCGCGGAGCGTTCAGCAAAGTTTTGCCCGTATAACGTTAAGGCCACGCGGCGGGTGGTACGGTCAAACAGTCGGTTTCCCAGCGCGGCTTCCAGTTTTTCAATCCTGCGGCTCAGCGCCGACTGGGATAAGCAGATAGATTCAGCAGCGACACGGAAGTTACCGTATTCCACTAACGCTCTGAAAGCATAAAGATCGTTAAGGTCAAAATTCACGGGCATAGCGTCTGGATGTCCTGTCGGGGAATACGCAACAAAGTCAAAAATAATAGCGTCTTATTGACCCACCGCAACCGGCGTGGTGTTGAAATACGTCAGAGCTCGTTGAGATGCAGGCGAACATACCCGGCGCGATCGGCAATGGCCTGCCGCTCCTCTTCCTTCATGTCCGCAAGCTGTTTAAAGATGATGCCCAGGCGGGGATTGTTACCCAGACGCGCCTGGTTGCGCGCAAAGAAATCCCAGTAAAGGGCATTGAAGGGGCACGCCAGCGCTCCGGTACGCTGGGTGTGCTGATACCGGCACCCCTGACAGTAATTACTCATCTTGTGAATGTACGACGCGCTCGAAACGTAGGGCTTACTGGCCAGCAATCCGCCATCGCCAAACTGGCTCATCCCGAGGGTATTGGGCAGCTCTACCCATTCAAAGGCATCAATGTAGACCCCCAGATACCATTCATGAACCGCCTGCGGCGACAGGCCGCTGAGCAGGCTAAAGTTCCCGATGACCATCAGGCGCTGGATATGGTGGGCGTAAGCCTCGGTGAGCGACTGTCCAACGGCATCCGCCAGGCAGCGCATCTGCGTCTTGCCGGTCCAGAACCAGTCCGGCAGCGGGGCGTGCTGGTCTAAGGCATTCAGCTCCCGATAGCCCGGCATCTGCGACCAGTAGATCCCACGCACGTACTCCCGCCAGCCGAGAATTTGTCGGATAAACCCTTCAACGGCAGGCAGCGGCGCATGGCCCGAACGCCATGCCTGCTGGGCGGCAGCTACCACTTCCCGCGGATTAAGCATTTTGGTGTTCAGCGCGAATGAAATTAACGAGTGGAAAAGAAAAGGTTCCTCAGCGTTCATCGCGTCCTGCCAGACGCCGAACTGGGGGAGCACGTGAGCGATAAATTCATCCAGCCCGGCTTTGGCTTCCGAACGGTTGAGCGGCCAGCGAAAATTCCCGGCCTGCGGTTCGCCGAAGGTCTTTACGCCGCAGCGCTGGATCTCCGCCCATAAGGCTGAATAATCGTGGCTGGGACGCGAATCCTCCGGTGCGGGCGGCTCGCCGGACCAGCGTTTGCGGTTTTCGGCATCATAATTCCATTTCCCCCCTTCCGGCTCGCCTTCAGAAGTCAACAGTACGCCGTGCTGACGACGCATTTCCCGGTAAAAGTACTCCATTCGCCAGCTTTTGCGCGTCGCAAAAAACGCGCTCACCTGTTCACGGGTAGTGAAGAAATGCTCGCTGCTGACGCAGGCCGTTTCGACGGACGCCGCTTTCGCCCACGCCTGCAGCTGCGTATCCAGGCGCCATTCGTCGGGCTCCTGCCATATCACCCTGTTGGCGCCATAATGCGCGACAAGCGCGTTGAGATTGTCTTCCAGCGCGCCGCGGTTTGAGTCGTCAGAGAGCCGGACATACCTCACCCGATGCCCCTTCTCCTTTAACGCAGTGGCAAACGCGCGCATGGCCGCAAAAATGGCGATCACTTTCTGAGCGTGATGAAGCACGTAAGCGGTTTCTGCCCGCAGCTCCAGCATCACGTAAATGACATTTGGATTGCAGGCATCAAACCAGCTGTGGTGCGGATTAAGCTGATCGCCGAGGATCAGGCGCAGTTCGGTCAACGGTGGCTCCTGCGACAGCGCTCGGAACAGTATTTGACCTCATCCCAGCATTTCGCCCATTTCTTGCGCCACGTCATGGGCCGCTGGCAGTGCGCGCACGCACGGCTGGGCAGGCTCTGCTTGTTACCTTTGAAATCGCTCATCTTTTCAATACCGTACTGATTTCTTCACTGAACCTGTGGGTTAAGGCTACGACAGACTTCACAAAATGAAGGTGATGCCCGTAAACCGCTACCCACCGCTACGTACGAATGATAGTTTATTCAGGCTGGAATTGTCGCAGTGAGCGATTTTCTGGCATCTTAACCAAACCTGACTTTCCCATTTTTGTTCAAGTGACGAGTTTGCGAGCAAAGCGATGATAAAGTGGCCCTGGAAAACGAATGAAGCTGGCCGGGATATGGCGCTGCCATGGGATGACGCGCTGACGATCCCTGTTCTGGCTAATCTTAAGCCGGATGAACAAGCGAAACTGGTTCAGCTGGCGGATCGTTTTTTACAGCAAAAACGTCTGGTTCCACTGCAGGGTTTCGAACTCGATCCCCTGAAAAACGCGCGCATCGCCCTGCTTTTCTGTCTGCCGGTGCTTGAGCTCGGCATTGAGTGGCTGGACGGTTTCCACGAGGTCCTTATCTATCCCGCGCCGTTCGTGGTGGATGACGAATGGCAGGACGATATCGGGCTGGTGCACAACCAGCGCGTGGTGCAGTCCGGACAAAGCTGGCAGCAGGGGCCGATTATCCTGAACTGGCTCGACATTCAGGACTCGTTCGATGCGTCCGGTTTTAATCTGGTTATCCATGAAGTGGCGCATAAGCTCGATACCCGCAACGGCGATCGCGCCAGCGGAGTTCCGCTGATCCCGCTTCGCGAGGTGGCGGGCTGGGAGCACGATCTGCACGCGGCGATGGATAACATTCAGGATGAAATAGACCTGGTGGGCGAAAGCGCGGCCAGCATTGACGCCTATGCGGCAACCGACCCGGCCGAGTGCTTTGCGGTGCTGTCGGAATATTTCTTCAGCGCGCCCGAGCTCTTCGCGCCCCGTTTCCCGGCGCTGTGGCAGCGTTTCTGCCAGTTTTATCAGCAGGATCCGCTCCAGCGTCTACGGCAAAATGAGGAGTCTGGCGGCCATTCCTCCCGCCAGATCCATTAAGGCTTTTCAGAAGGGGGCCGCTCGCTTGAGCGTACCCCTATGCTCAACGCTAAAAACAGCACTGCCATTCCCCACGCGGCCACCGTCAAAGACTGCTCGCCGTAAAAGCGCGTCACCACGGGCACCAGCAGCGCGCTGACGCCGTAGCCTAACGTGTGGCTGGTGGCGATAACGCCCGCGCCTTTCCCGGTGGTCAGCCTGTCGTTCAGCAGAAGCTGGTAGCCCGGCGTGGCCATCGCTGCCCCGAGTGAAGTGATAACAATCCCCACGTAGAACAGCGTTAAACCCGCGACGGTCATCAGCCCAAGCCCGGCCACCATCAGCACCGCCGCGATGCAGAGCAACGTCACCGGGGTGAAATGCTGCGGGCGGACCACCAGAAACTGCGCCGCGAGCGTGGCCAGCGCGGCCAGGCTCAGCAGAAGCGCAACATGATGGCTGATCTCCCGGGCGTTGCCCTCCAGCAGGGGACTAAGATGCGGTGACAGGCCAAGCTGCATCAGGCTCACCAGCGCCGCCAGCAGCAGCGCCAGCAGCAGGAACGGCAGCATCGAGGCCTGCAGGCGGGTCGCCTGGTGCGCCACCGGCGGCAGCGGCGGGTCTGCGGCTTCGCGAAGCACCAGCAGCAGCGCGATTAACGGCGCGATCGCCATTAGCCAGAGCGGCGCCACCGGGCTGACGCTGAGCATCAGCGCCGCCAGCGGCGGGCCGAGCAAACGTCCGCAGCTGAGGCCGGAGCTTATCGTCGCCAGCGCCGCCATTCTTTTCTCCAGCCCCGCACGCTGAATAGCCCACGTCTGGGCCGCAGGCACCAGCCCCGACACCGTCAGTCCGTAAAGCAGACGCGAAAGAATCAGTCCCGCCAGTCCCCAGACGGTATCCAGCCTTCCGGCCGCCATCGCCCAGACCACCAGCGCCATGACGGCGAAACTGGCCAGATAGCCGCTCAGCGAGGCCAGCATCACGGCCTTACATCCCCGCCGCTCGCTCTGGCGTCCCCACCAGGGCGAGGCCGGTAAAAAGAGCATGGATCCGAACATCAGCAGACCGGCCCAGACCGAGAGCGACAGCCCGGTCAGGGTCACCAGCTGCGGGAGCATCACCAGCAGGCCGTTTTGCCCGATACCTAATAAACCCGCACATAACGCCAGGGGCCAGTTGGCTTTTGAGGTGACGTTTTCGGTCAATGTTTCTGAGTCAGCGCGCATGAGAATGTGAACATAGTGTCAATAAATGTGTGGAAATCATGAAGTTTATGAAAACAAATATTGCAAAAATGGTTGCGACTGTAAACAGAATGAATATCATAACGAGAATTATTATCAATCATGGAATGAGGTACATCTATGCGTGCTCTGCCCCGCTCTGCCGGTACAGACGTTGCAGCCCAGTGTTTTTTAAACGCCCTATTGCGCGAAACGAAGGACTGGCGCTATCTCCCCGCTACCGCTGCGGATGCGTTACCGAACATTCATATCCCGCTGTCCCAAACCCAGGCGCTTCGTGTTCCGGTACGCTATTTCTCTCCCACCCAGCATCATCAGTACCGTTTCCCGGCAACGCTTATTCAGAGCAACAGTGATGACGGTGACGCCGTCACATTTGACCAACTGGTTGATTTAATTCTTGAAAAACCATCAGTTAAAGGCTCGCTGGATGCCGATACGCTGGCGCGTTTTAAGCAGCGCGTTCTGGAAAGCCATGCGCACACCTGGCAGGCGATCGATCTGCGCCACAGCTGGGCAAACCTGCGCGATAAGCCGCTGACGTTTGCCGACGCGGAACAGGCGCTGCTGGTCGGCCACGCGTTTCACCCTGCACCGAAGTCGCACGAGCCGTTCAACGAAACCGAGGCGCGTCGCTATCTGCCCGATTTCGCCTCCCGCTTCCCGCTGCGCTGGTTTGCCGTTGAGAGTACGCTCGTTGCCGGCGACAGCCTGAACGTCTCCCTGCGCGAGCGTCTGCTGCGCTTCGCGGCCCAGAGCGCGCCTGAGCTGCTCGGCCACTTCACCGACACCCGCTGGCTGCTGCCGATGCATCCGTGGCAGGCCGACTATCTGCTGGAGCAGGACTGGTGTCAGCGTCTGGCGGAAAACGGTTCATTGCAGGACCTGGGCGAAGCGGGCGCGCAGTGGCTGCCTACCAGCTCGTCGCGTTCGCTGTACAGCGAAACCAACAGCGACATGATTAAGTTCTCCCTCAGCGTGCGCCTGACCAACTCCGTGCGCACGCTGTCGGTCAAAGAAGTTAAGCGCGGAATGCGCCTGGCGCGCCTGGCGAAAACGGAACGCTGGCAAGATTTACAGGCACGCTACCCGACCATGCGCGTGATGCAGGAGGACGGCTGGGCGGGGCTGCGTGACGAGAGCGGCGTTATTCAGGAAGAGAGCCTGATGGCCCTGCGCGTCAATCTGCTGTTCGATACGCCAGACACCCAGACTAACGTGCTGGTGAGCCTGACCCAGGCCGCGCCGGACGGCGGCGACAGCCTGCTGGCTTCCGCGGTGCGCCGTCTGAGCCAGCGTCTGGATTTACCGCTCGCCCAGGCCGCCCGCTGCTGGCTGGACGCCTATTGCGACCGCGTGTTGCTCCCGCTGTTCAGCGCCGAGGCGGACTACGGTCTGGTCCTGCTGGCGCACCAGCAAAATATCCTCGTTGAGATGCAGCAGGATTTCCCCGTCGGGCTGATCTACCGCGACTGCCAGGGCAGCGCGTGGACCGAAGGGGCCGACGCGTGGCTGAAAGAGGCGGGCGAAACGGAGGTGGAAAACCGCTTCGGTGAGAGCCAGCTGCTGCGCTACTTCCCTTATTACCTGCTGCTGAACTCTACCCTTGCCGTCACCGCCGCCCTCGCCGCTGCCGGTTTTGACAGCGAGGAGAACCTGATGTCCCGAGTGCGCGACGCGCTGGCCGAACTGCGCCGCACGGCAAAGCAGACCCGCTGCCTCGACTACGTGCTCGACAGCCCGACCTGGAACTGCAAAGGCAACTTCTTCTGCTACCTGCACGATCGCAATGAAAACACCATCGCCGATCCGGCGGTGATCTATTTCGACTTTAGCAACCCGTTTTACAAGGAGAAGGCGTAATGGCAATCGCGAATATCGTCCATTCCGGCTACGGCTTTCGCTGCACCGCAACGGATCGCGCGCTGCCGCTGGCGTTGGGTCTCGACGGCAGCGCGGTGCTGGAGCGTCTGAAGGGGATCCCGGACGGCTGGCTGGTTGAAGCTCTGGATCAGCTATTTGTTGCCGCACCGGCGCTGACCGGCATTACCCTGCCGTGGGCAAGCTGGCAGGATGAACCCCAGGCGCAGGCGCTGTTTAGCCTTGCCCACGGGGATTATCTGGCGCGCGATGCCTTCTGGCAGCTGCCGCTGTGGCTGAAAGGCGAGCGTCCGCAGGCGAACGGCGGAATGCAGTTTGATGATAGCCGTCAGCTGTATTTCCCGCTGCGCCCTCACCGCCCGCAGGGCGAAGTGTACCGCCGTTACGATCCGCAAATTAAGCGCATCCTCAGCTTCCGCGTGGTCGACGTGGCGCTGGACGGCGAGCGCTTTACCCAATGGATGAATAACCCGCGCGTGAACGCCTTCTGGGAGATGGCGGGCCCGCAGGCCGAGCAGGAAAGCTACCTGCGCCGTCAGCTTGACTCAACCTACTGTTACCCGGTTATCGGCTGCTTCGACGACCAGCCGTTCGGCTATTTTGAGCTCTACTGGGCGCCCGAAGACCGCATTGGCCGCCACTACCGCTGGCAGCCGTTTGACCGCGGGCTGCACATGCTGGTGGGCGAAGAGAACTGGCGCGGCGCGCAGTACATCCGCAGCTGGCTGCGCGGCCTGAGCCATTATCTTTATCTCGATGAACCGCGCACCGCGCGCATCGTGGCCGAGCCGCGCTTCGACAACCAGCGCCTGTTCCGCCATCTGGCCTCCGCCGGTTTCGAGACGGTGAAAGAGTTCGACTTCCCGCACAAGCGCTCGCGTCTCATCATGAGCCAGCGTCACCGCTTCTTCAGCGAGGTGGGCCTGTGAACGCGCTGTGGGAAAAAGTGAACCGCGAGATGGTGGCGAAGATCCTCGCCGAGCTGGAGTATGAACGCACCCTGCGCGCTGAGCCGGTTTCGTCAGACGGCTGGCGCATCACTATGGGCACCGAGTCCTGGCAGTTTCGCGCCGCGCGCGGGATCTGGGGCTGGCTGCATATCGACCCGGACAGCCTGATCGCCGCCAGCGGCGATGCCGTCGAAGCGGAACGCGCGCTGCTGCAGCTGTCGACGGTGCTGGAGATGAGCGACGCGCAAACGGCAGAGCACATGGAAGATCTCTACGCCACGCTGCGCGGCGACATGCAGCTGCTGCAGGCGCGTGAAGCGCTGGACGCGGACGCGCTGATCCACCTCGACCCGGACGAATTACAGTGTCTGATGAGCGGTCACCCGAAGTTTATTTTCAACAAAGGTCGCCGCGGCTGGGGCCTGGACGCGCTGCGTCAGTACGCGCCCGAGTATCGCGGACGTTTTCGTCTGCACTGGGTTGCCGTTCAGCGGGAGCATCTGGTCTGGAGCAGCGACGCGGATTGCGACATTCACACTCTGCTGGCGAGCGCCATGGACAACGCCGAGCGCGCCCGCTTTGACGCCCGCTGGCAGGCGCTGGGTCTCAACGACGCCTGGCTGCCGGTGCCGCTGCACCCGTGGCAGTGGCAGCAGAAGATCGCCATTCATTTCCTGGCACAGCTGGCGCGCGGAGAGATGGTTGAACTGGGCGAATTTGGCGACGAGTATCTGGCGCAGCAGTCCCTGCGCACGCTCACCAACGCCAGCCGTCGCGCTCCGTATGACATCAAGCTTCCGCTGACCATCTACAACACCTCCTGCTATCGCGGCATTCCGGGCAAATACATTGCCGCCGGGCCGCTGGCCTCGCGCTGGCTTCAGCAGCAGTTTGCCACCGACGCCACGCTTGCCCGCTCTGGCGCGCAGGTGCTTGGCGAACCCGCTGCCGGCTATCTGTCGCATCCGGGCTATGCCGCATTGCCGAAAGCGCCCTACCGCTATCAGGAGATGCTGGGGGTGATCTGGCGCGAGAATCCGTCCTGTTATTTAGAAGACGGTGAACAGGCGGTGCTGATGGCCGCGCTGATGGAAACCGACAATGCCGGGCGCCCGCTGATCGACGCGTGGATTAAACGCTCGGGGCTAAGCGCCGACGCATGGCTGGAAAAGCTGTTTGAGGCAACGCTGATCCCGTTCTATCACCTGCTCTGCCGCTACGGCGTGGCGCTGATCGCCCACGGCCAGAACGTGACGCTGGTGATGAAGGATTACGTCCCGCAGCGCATCCTGCTGAAAGATTTCCAGGGCGATATGCGCCTGGTTGATGAGGATTTCCCGCAGGCCCAGAGCCTGCCGGAGCAGGTGAAGGCCGTCACGGCGCGCCTGAGCGCGGATTACATCATTCACGACCTGCAAACCGGCAACTTTGTGACGGTGCTGCGCTTTATCTCGCGCCTCACCCTGCAATGCGGCGTGAGCGAAACGCATTTCTACCAGATTCTGGCCGGAGTTTTACGGGAGTATATGGCGGCGCACCCGGATCTGGCAGAGCGCTTCGCCAAATTCGATCTCTTCAAGCCGCAGATTATTCGCGTGATCCTCAACCCGGTCAAACTGACCTTCTCCGAACACGACGGCGGCAGCCGCATGCTGCCGAACTATGTCACCGATCTTGATAACCCTCTTTTTCTCGCCTCCCGGGAGTCAGCGCAATGAAAACCTATGATTTCATCGGCATTGGTATTGGCCCGTTTAACCTCAGCATCGCCGCTCTGGCCGAAGGGCTGGACGGCTTTAGCTCGCTGTTCCTTGAGCGTAAACCGCACTTCTCCTGGCACCCGGGAATGATGGTGCCGGACTGCCACATGCAGACCAGCTTCCTGAAGGATCTGGTCAGCGCCGTGGAGCCGACCAACCGCCACAGCTTCCTGAACTACCTGGTGCAGCGCAAAAAGTTCTATCGCTTCCTGACCACCGAGCAGCGCACCGTTTCCCGCGAGGAGTTTGCGGACTATCTGTGCTGGGCGGCGGATAACCTCACCAACCTGGCCTTTAGCCAGCAGGTGCAGCAGGTGAGCTTTGATGAGAAAAGCGGCCTGTTTGAGGTGGTGACCCAGCGCGACCGCTTCCTGGCGCGGCACGTCTGCGTGGGTATTGGCAAACAGATCAACCTGCCTGACTGCGTTACGACGCAGGACGATACCTGCTTCCACGCCAGCGAGATGATGCTGCGCACGCCGGATCTCACCGGCAAGCGCGTCACCGTCGTCGGCGGCGGCCAGAGCGGGGCCGACCTGTTCCTGAATATCTTCCGCGGCGAATGGGGGCAGCCGCTGAGCCTGAACTGGGTATCGCGCCGTAATAACTACAACGCGCTGGATGAAGCCGCCTTTGCCAACGAGTATTTCACGCCGGAGTACGTGGACAGCTTCTCCACGCTGGGCGAAGAGGCCCGACGTCAGATGCTGCACGAGCAGAAGATGACCTCCGACGGCATCACCACCGAGTCCCTGCTGGCGATTTACCGCGCCATGTACCACCGCTTCGAAGTGCTGCGTGAAAAACCCTGGGCGCACCTGATGCCGTCCCGCTCGGTGACGGCCCTGACGCGCCAGGAAAACGGACATCGCCTGAGCATTCAGCATCACCTCGACGGCGGCCGCGAGCAGCTGGAGAGCGACGTGGTGATTTTCGCCACCGGCTACCGCGCCGTGCAGCCCGCGTTCCTGGCACCGCTGTCTCACCGCCTGCATCTGGACACGGACGAAGCCTTCTGCATTAACAATGATTTCACTCTGGAATGGGACGGTCCGCAGAGCAACCGCCTGTTCGCCGTGAACGCCGGGATGCACCGTCTCGGCATTGCCGAACCCCAGCTCAGCCTGATGGCCTGGCGCGCGGCGCGCATTCTGAATCGCGCGCACGCCGACGAGCCGTTTGAGCTGGCTACCACCCCTGGCGTTATCCACTGGCGAAGCACCACCAGCCCGGAGAACAGCCCGGTTTTTAAATCATTAGCAAAAACCACCGAGTACTGACACACACAATCAGGGTCAACATAACAATGAAACGTTCTCATCTTTGGGTTTTAAATCCTTGTTTGCTTGCAATGCTTTCTACCTCTGCGTGGGCGGAAGAACAAAAGGAAGAAAATATCGTGGTCTCCGCCAGCCGTGCGCACCGCAGCGTGGCCGAGATGGCGCAGACCACCTGGGTCATCGAGCGAGCTGAAATTGAGCAGCAGGTTCAGGGCGGGAAAGAGATTAAAGAAGTGCTGGCGCAGCTGATCCCGGGCATGGACGTCAGCAGCCAGGGCCGTACTAACTACGGCATGAACCTGCGCGGCCGCTCCATGATGGTGATGGTGGACGGCGTTCGCCTGAACTCGTCCCGCAGCGACAGCCGCCAGCTGGACTCTATCGATCCGTTCAACATTGACCGTATCGAAGTGATCTCCGGCGCCACCTCGCTCTACGGCGGCGGCAGCACCGGTGGTCTGGTGAACATCGTCACCAAAAAGGGCCAGCCGGAGACCGAAGTTGAGTTCCAGACCGGGGCAAAAAGCGGGTTTAACAGCCATAACGATCACGATGAGAACGTGTCGGCAGCGGTAAGCGGCGGCAACGACAATGCCTCCGGCCGTCTGTCGGTGTCGTATCAGCGCTACGGCGGCTGGTATGACGGCAACGGCGACGAGGTGATCATTGATAACACCCAGACCGGCCTCCAGTATTCCGACCGTATTGATGTGATGGGAACAGGCACCATCAACATTGACGATCGTCAGCAGCTGCAGCTGACGACCCAGTACTACAAGAGCGAGTCCGACGGCAAGCATGGGCTGTATCTCGGGAAGAACTTCTCGGCGGTAACGGGGGATGCGACCGCCTACAACAAAGGTAACCTGGACTCTGACCGCGTGCCGGGTACCGAACGCCATCTGATCAACCTGCAGTACTCCAATACCGACTTCTGGGGACAGGATCTGGTCGCGCAGATTTACTATCGCGACGAGAGCCTGACCTACTATCCGTTCCCAACCCTGACCAAAGGCGTGGTGAGCAGCATCGGCGCGTCCCAGCAGAAAACCGATTTTTACGGCGGCAAGCTGACGCTGAACAGCAAACCGGTGGACGATTTAACGCTGACCTGGGGTGTGGATGCCGACCACGAAACCTTCGATGCCAACCAGCAGTTCTTTAACCTGAGCAAGGCTGCGGCGAGCGGCGGCATGGAGCTGGATAACGTCTACAACGTGGGCCGTTACCCGGGCTACAGCATCACCAACCTCGCCCCGTTCCTGCAGGCCAGCTACGACATTGACGCCATCACCCTGAGCGGCGGCGTGCGTTATCAGTACACCGAGAACAAGGTGGACGACTTTGTCGGTTACGCCCAGCAGCAGGCCATCGCCACCGGGAAAGCTACCTCCGCCGATGCGGTGCCGGGTGGGAAAACCGATTACAACAACTTCCTGTTTAACGCCGGGATCCTCGGCCGCCTGACCGAACAGCAGCAGCTGTGGTTTAACTTCTCCCAGGGCTTCGAAATTCCGGACCTGGCGAAGTACTACGGCTCCGGCACCTATCAGCTCAGCAACGGTCACTATCGCCTGCTGAACAGCGTCAACGTGAACGATTCGACGCTGGACGGTATCAAGGTTAACGCTTATGAGCTGGGCTGGCGCTACACCGGCGATAACCTGCGCACGCAGGTCGCGGCGTATTACTCGCTCTCGGATAAAACCATCACCATCAACAAGACGGATATGACCATCAACCTGGAAGACGACAAGCGTCGTATCTACGGGGTGGAAGGTCAGGTGGACTATTTCTTCACTGACAGCGACTGGAGCACCGGCGCGAACTTTAACGCTATCAAGTCTGAAACCCGCGAAAACGGGAAATGGGAGAAGCTGACGGTCGACAGCGCCAGCCCGTCGAAAGCCAGCGCCTGGGTCAACTGGGCGCCGGGCGACTGGACCCTGCGCGTGCAGAGCACGCAAACCTTTGACGTGTCAGACTCCGACGGCAAGAAGATCGATGGCTATAACACGGTCGACTTCCTGGGCAGCTACGCCCTGCCGGTGGGTAAGGTCAGCTTCAGCGTGGAAAACCTGTTGGACAAAGACTACACCACCGCCTGGGGCCAGCGCGCGCCGGGGCTGTATAGCCCAACCTACGGTGCGCCGGGGCTGTATACCTATAAAGGCCGCGGACGTACCTTTGGTCTGAACTACTCCGTACTGTTCTGATCCTGCGCGCCGCCTGCGGGCGGCGCATTTTGCTGTGTAATTTCAACGCGAATTTGCCATAAAATCAGCGATTTGCTGAAATTGTCGGCAAACGAAAGAAAAGTGCGTTTTCACCCTTTGACAAGCCGTACCGAGGCCGCTACTATGCGCCTCGTTCACACGATTCCTCTGTAGTTCAGTCGGTAGAACGGCGGACTGTTAATCCGTATGTCACTGGTTCGAGTCCAGTCAGAGGAGCCATTTTCAAGAAAGCAGACGTTCACTAACGTCTGCTTTCTGCATTTCTATCAATTGGTTATCCCCTCTCAGTCGTTCACCCTCGTTCACTAAAAACCACTCGAAGCCATATCATTTTGATGGTAAAAATGCTGGTAATGCTGGTTCGATTTCCCTTTTACCAACAAACGAGGGGGCGTTTTCATGTCACTGACTGATATTAAAGCAAAAAATGCAAAACCCCTTGAGAAGGAATATAAGCTGACTGATGGCTTTGGTATGTTCCTTCGTGTTACCCCTAAAGGTTCGAAATACTGGCAAATGGCCTACCGTTTCGAAGGAAAGCAAAAACTTTTCTCTATCGGTGTTTACCCTGCTGTTTCTCTTTCTGACGCAAGGCAACGCCGTGATGAGGCCAGAAGGCTTCTGGCTCAGGGTATTGACCCTAATGCAAAGAAACAGGCAGAGGTTAAAGAGCTTAAAGCCAAACGTGATAATACACGCTCCTTCAGAACAGTAGCCAAAGCGTGGTTCTCCACGAAAACAAAATGGTCTGATGATTATGGTGATGCCGTATGGAAGCGCCTTGAAACTTATGTCTTCCCGGTAATCGGTGACAAAGATGTTGCCGAACTGGATACGGGTGATCTGCTGGTTCCGGTGAAAAAAGTTGAGGCTCTTGGTTATCTTGAAGTTGCCATGCGCATTCAACAATACATTACGGCAATCCTGCGTCATGCCGTCCAGCAAAAGCTGATACGCCATAACCCAGCCTATGATATGGAAGGTGCAGTTCAGAAACCACAAACTGAACACCGCCCTGCACTTGAGCTGGAAGAAATACCCCAGCTACTGAACAAAATTGCCGAATACAAAGGCCGCAGGTTAACCATACTGGCAATACAGCTCAATCTGATGATTTTCATTCGTTCCAGTGAGCTTCGTTTCGCTCGCTGGTCTGAAATTGATTTCAAAAGTAAGTTATGGGTGATACCCGAACAGCGTGAAGCGATTGAAAACGTCAAACATTCAACTCGTGGGGCTAAAATGAAGCGTAAGCACTTCGTTCCCCTTTGTAAGCAAGCCATGAAGATACTCAAAGAGATCCGACAACTGACTTATGAAGAAGGTCAAGATGATGGGTTAATCTTTACTGGCTGTTATGACTCGTTTAAGCCCATGAGTGAAAACACCATCAACAAAGCTCTTCGCAATATGGGCTATGACACGAAGCAGGACATCTGTGGACACGGTTTCCGAACACTGGCCTGTAGTGCCTTAATTGAGTCCGGGCTATGGTCAGAAGACGCTGTAGAGCTTCAGATGAGCCATAAGGAAAGCAATAGTGTCCGGGCAGCTTATACCCACAAGGCTAAACACCTTGATCAACGCCGTCTGATGCTTCAGTGGTGGGCCGATTTCCTTGATGCTAACAGCAATCATATGGTCAGGCCGTTTGAGTTTGCTTCAAATAAATAAAGGGAAAGGCCGTTCGCGGCCTTTCAACTTCATGCTTAATTACACTCTATGCTGAATATGATACTGAATCTTTCTCTATCACTAAACCAGCGATTTTTTCCAGCATTATTTCCCAGAGTGCGTATTTTCTTTTGTGCTCAATAAACAGGGATTTTAAATACTCTTCTGTAGAAGGGATTTTTTCAGTCCATGTAATATCTTTACTGTAATCAATGCTTTTTTTCATATCAGATGCTGCATAGGTGTAGTATTTACTCTGAGAACGACTGATACTGTCCTCTGCCAGAACTCTACGGAGCAAAGTTGCAGAACATGCATAACCATGCCTGTAAAGTTCACTCGATAAAGTACGAACAAAAGAACCGCGTAATAAAGACATCATCTCTGCGATTTCATTTTCACTCGCATTCATGACTTCAGAATCAAGTTTTCCATAACTATCTGTCCCGGACAAGAAAAGAATAACAAACGGAAAGCCTTTGTTCTTTGCTATGCCAGAGAACAAATCCAGTGAGTCATTATTTTTCTCTACCCGATTATAGATATTATAAAAAATAACATCACACCTGTTCTTAAATCCGTCTATACAAATTGTTTTTGCCTGCTGAATCTCGCCTTCTTCAATCAACGCCAGAGCCAACACCTCAGTCCATTTATCACGAAGCCCTGCCTGATCAACTGATTTATCTTCTTTGATTTTATTGAGAACCTGAATGGCTTCCTCAGTGCACAGTTCATCAACCAGCAACTCAGCAAACTTAATGATGTATTCTGGCTGGTTCAGTTTTCTTTTCTCAAAGCATTGCCTGATAAAATCAACATCCCTGATATACAGACTTAACTCAACAGCATCATTAACATCACCTGTCTTAAGAAGACTTTCCCTTAAAGCACGAATAACATTGTATCCCAGCTCTTTTTTATACTTATCAAAAATATCAAAGTTAAAATATACATCACCTTTAAGTACGGAAAGTATTCTATCCGCTATAACATCAATGCTTTTGTCTTTTTGTAGGAACAGGGATTTTAACCATATTTCGACAGCACCATTATAATAGTTCATCCATGATCCATCTGATGTATCAGCAATTTCGCTGACTTTATCAAATGAGAGCAGTAAATCATGGCAAAACGCCTCGGTTTTTTCAGGCAGCGTTGATACCGTCTTTTCAAGTGGAAATATGACATTCCTGTATAGCCCCTCAAAAAAAACCGCTGCTTCATAATAATCATAAAAGCGTTTTGTTTTAATTACCCTTTTGTATTCAGCCTCAGCCTTTTTCAGTGATTCTTCTGGAGTTAACAGATATTTATTAATAATAAAGGATTTTGCCTGACCATTACTCTCTGCAATATCACAAATTATTTGCATGAGTTGATCGGCAGGCATTTCCTTGAGTAAAGCAAGTTGTTTCTTGTTCAGTTTAGCCATCATCACATCCTGATAATGTTTGGTAGACGCATAAAAGCTAATTGTACTAATACAAGGACAGGACATTCAATAAATGCATTAACATAATGATTTAAAAAGAAATCTGCAGCACACTGTTCATTGATGAAATGCACTATTTACCGTAAAATATCCCCCATCACACAGTAACCTGATACAGATACGTGGAATGGTCAATGAACAAACTTTCGCCTGAAATGCCCGAACTGCAATCAATGAATATCACTGCCGATAACATCACCAAACTTAAATCATTGTTTCCTGAAGCTTTTAATGAAGACAGTGTTGATTTTGAGGTTTTAAAGCAGCTTTTGGGTGAAAATGTAGACGACAAAGAAGAACGCTATGGCCTGAACTGGCATGGTAAGCGTCAGGCTCGTCAGCTTGCTCTTACCCCTTCCCGTGGCACCTTACGCCCATGTAAAGATGAAAGCGTTGATTGGGATAACACCAAGAACCTCATGATCGAGGGTGATAACCTTGAAGTGTTAAAACTTCTTCAAAAAAGTTATGCCGGAAAAGTTAAGCTTATTTATATCGATCCTCCTTACAATACCGGTAAAGATTTTGTCTATCCTGATAACTTCCAAGATAATATGAAAAATTATCTGGAGATTACTGGGCAAACAGAAGATGGCGTGCGTGTAAGTTCTAATTCAGAAACCAGTGGGCGTTATCACACAGACTGGTTGAATATGATGTATCCACGTATTAAACTTGCAAGAAATCTTCTCAAAGAGGATGGGTTTATATTTTTAAGCATTGATGACAATGAAGTCAATAACTTGAAATTAATGTGCGATGATATTTTTGGGCAAGAAAATTTTGTTGCCAATGTTATTTGGCAAAAAAAATATAGCACAAAAGCAGATTCAAAAAACTTTTCAGAGTCACATGACTATATTCTTTGCTACAAAAAATCAGACCAATCAAAAATACTCGGCTTACCAAGAAGTAAGCAACAAGAATCAACATACAAGAATTTAGATAATGACCCTAGGGGTGTATGGGCTTCAGATAATCTTCTCAGAACTGAAGTCAGAGATTATGCAGTTTTTGGTATCACATCCCCCTCGGGGATGGAACATTATCCTCCCGCTGGTAGTAGTTGGAGATTTAACAAGGATAAAATTGAAGAGTTAATTTCTGATAACAGAATATGGTTTGGCGAAGATGGTAATAACAAGCCGCGACTAAAAAGATTTCGCTCAGAGGTGAGAGACACTATTCCTCCACAAACTCTTTGGGGATTTGAGCATGTTGGGCACACAGATGAAGGTACAAAACAGTTAGCAGAACTATTTGATAGCACACGTTCACCATTTCCTAATCCAAAACCCGTGAGGTTGCTACAGCGGATTGTACAAATAGCGACCAAAGAAAATGATATTATCATGGATTTTTTTGCGGGAAGTGGTACTACAGGGCAAGCAGTGTACGAATTGAACGAGACGGATAAACAAGATAGAAAGTTCATTCTGGTTCAACTCCCTGAAACACTATCTAAAAGCAATAAGGAAGATCTTTCTGCAATCTACTTCTGCGAAGAGCTTGATAAGCCATTGTATCTATCTGAATTAACGAAAGAACGCCTCCGCCGTGCAGGTAATAAGGTTAAAGCAATTAATCCAGACTGGAATGGAGATACCGGTTTTCGTGTGTTTAAACTCGATACATCTAATATCCGTCCGTGGGAAGCCACAGCAGAAACCCTTTCAGAACAGATTGATGCCTATGTAAGCCCAATCCTTGAAGGCCGTAGTGAAGAAGATTTGCTCACAGAGTTAATGCTAAAGCGTGGCATTGACTTGAGTGTTAACATTGAAACCCGTCAGTTTGATGGATTAACCGTTTCTTGTGTTGACGGTGGAAAATTGTTTACCTGCTTTACCCGTCAAATCCCTGCCTCTTCTGTTGAGGCACTAACCAAAGGGATCATTGACTGGCATAAGAGTTTAAAAGCTGGCAAAGATACGGTCTGCTATTTCCTTGATGACGCATTTGAAAATAACGTTGCTAAAACAAATCTTTGCGCCATTCTGGAACAACATGGCCTGACTAACCTGCACAGCCTGTAAGGGAATGAGATGAAACTACATTTTGAATCTGACCTTACCTATCAGCAAAACGCCATAACTTCGGTCTGTGATTTGTTTGAAGGGCAAGAGAAATGGGAAAGCGAAATGACTGTGCTGGCCCCAGCTCAGGGTGCACTCTCATTTGAAGGCGCAACGGGTTCAATGCCTGTTAACCCACAAATACCCGAAGATGATGTACTGCTTAAAAATCTGAACAATGTTCAGTTAAAAAACCAGCTTCTACCTTCACCTGTCCTTGACAGTCATGATTTTACTGTCGAAATGGAAACAGGGACAGGTAAAACGTATGTTTATCTTCGCACCATGCTGGAGCTAAATAAACGCTATGGCATGAGTAAATTTATTATTGTGGTTCCTTCAGTTGCTATCAAGGAAGGCGTTTATAAAACACTACAAATCACTGAAGAACATTTCAAAAGCCTGTATGCGGGAGTTCCATACGAATACTATCTGTATGATTCGGCAAAACCTGCGGATGTTCGAAATTTTGCAACCAGTTCTGTTATGCAGATCATGGTAATGACTGTGGGTGCGATTAACAAAAAAGATGTTAACAAGCTCTATCAGTCCAGTGAAAAAACAACTGTGGACGATCTGGATAAGCCCATTGATTTAATCCGTGCTACACGTCCAATTATTATTGTCGATGAACCGCAAAGTGTTGACGGTGGCTTGAACGGTGCGGGTAAAACCGCACTTGATGCTATGCACCCTATGTTCACCTTACGCTATTCAGCAACACATATTCATAAACATCATATGGTGTACCGCCTTGATGCCATTGATGCTTACAATCAGAAACTGGTCAAACAGATCGAGGTTGCCGGGCTTGAAGTCCAGAATGCAAGCAACAGCCCCTATGTAAAACTGGTCAGTATTAACAGTAATAAAAATAACATTAACGCGACTGTTATTGTTGATATAGCCGATAAAAAAGGGAACGTAGATCGTTCAGAGATTACCGTATATGACGGTATGACACTTGATGACGAAACAGGACGTGATATTTATCAGGGATACCGGATAAGCGAGATCCGCACGGGCAAAGAAGGCTATCTTACACTGGAAACGCCTTCTAATACATATTATATGAAAGTAGGTGATGTCGTGGGGGATATTGACCCTATGCTCATCCAGCGTCATATGATTAGACGTACAATCCGTGAACATCTGGATAAAGAACTGCGTCTCAACAATCAGCAAATCAAGGTCCTTACTCTGTTTTTCATTGATAAGGTTGATTTCTACCGCCAGTTCAATGAAGAAGGACAGCGTGAACCGGGGGAATATGCTCGTATTTTTGAAGAAGAATACCTCAAAGCCATTAAAAGCCCTGCATATAAAGATTTGATCCCTTCTCACCCAGAACATGCGAAAGACGTTCATGATGGTTATTTCTCCATCGATAAAAAAGGTGCGTGGGCTGAAACAAGCGAAAGCAATAATACAGGCCGCGAAAATGCGGAACGTGGTTATAATCTCATCATGAAAAATAAAGAGAAGCTTTTAAGTTTCTCGAATCCGGTGAGGTTTATTTTTTCACACTCTGCTTTGAAAGAAGGCTGGGATAATCCCAATGTGTTCCAGATCTGTAGCCTTCGAGAGATGGGAAGTGAACGAGAACGCCGCCAGACTTTAGGCCGTGGTCTTCGCCTGTGCGTTAACCAAGAGGGTGAACGTGTTCGTGATGACAGCATTAACATTCTGACTGTCGTTGCCAGTGAAAATTATGAAGCCTATGCCGAACGACTACAGAGCGAAATTGAGAACGAAACAGGCATCCGTTTTGGTATCATCGAAAAAGATGCGTTTGCCCATCTGATCTTCTCTGATTCCTCACAAGTTGTGGGTATCGCCGGTTCACATGAGATTTGGTCTGAACTACAGACCGAAGGTTATCTGGAAAAATCGGGGAAAATCACAAAAGCCCTGAAAGAAGTGTTATTCGAAGACACTTTTACTGTTAGCGAA
Organism: Enterobacter cloacae complex sp. P16RS2; assembly: GCF_014982155.1. Lineage (NCBI taxonomy): Bacteria > Pseudomonadati > Pseudomonadota > Gammaproteobacteria > Enterobacterales > Enterobacteriaceae > Enterobacter > Enterobacter cloacae complex sp. P16RS2. The sequence goes on from NZ_JADCKW010000052.1 coordinate 26,211, forward strand.
AAGTTCCTTCCCCTTCAGGAGCAAATTGAATCTATCCTGCGTAAATCAGCAGGGCGACTCAATATAAACAATGCTGATGAACGTAAAACAATCAAATACCGGAAAGAAATTTTAAACAGCCCGGAATTCGAAGCGTTATGGCAGCGCATTAGTCAAAAAACGCTGTACCGTCTGGCATTTGACGAAAACGAATTGATTAAATCCTGTACGAAATCACTTTCTGAAATGCAGCCTGTAGCGAAAGCAATGGTCAGTTTCAGCAAAGCAACAATCAAACAAAGTCAGTCAGGTCTTGATGTTAAAGTGCAGTCTAATGGTACAACAAGTTCTGTTATTGATGTTGAAGAACAGCCATTGCCAGATATTCTTGGTGTTCTACAGGAAAAAACCGGACTGACAAGACGCAGTTTAAGCACCATCCTGAAAGAGAGTGGAAGACTCGCTGATTTTGCTAAAAATCCACAGCAGTTTATCAGTGAAGCTATAGGCCGAATCAACTACTGCAAACGCCTGTCAATTGTTGATGGTATTAAATATTATCCACTAAAAGGCGAGGTGTATGCGCAAAGTCTCTTTATGGATAAAGAGCTAACAGGATATGCCCGTAATCTTTTTGAAACCTCGTCTAAGTCAGTTTACGAATACGTTCCTAAAGATTCTGAAGTCGAAGGCCGTTTCGCTCAGGAACTCGAAGAACAGGATGAAGTTAAGCTTTATGTGAAGCTTCCCGGTTGGTTTAAAATACCGACTCCACTGGGAACCTACAATCCTGACTGGGCCTTAGTTATTGAAGACAATGGTGAAGAACATATTTACTTTGTTGTAGAGACAAAAAGTAAACACATTGGTCTTGGTCATGAAGAAGATGCGAAGATAGCCTGTGGANNGCATTTTAGTGCCCTAAAAGAAGAACAGAGTAATGCAGCAAAATATGTTAGAGCTACAGATCTTACAGAAATAATGGGTAGCCTCTAAACTATATAAAATGGCCTTTCAGGAGGCCATTTAAAAAATCATAAGAATATCCGTGCTTAATAGATTCAGTGAGTTAATAGAAATCTTGTTTATTTAATTTTTATTACATTTGTTTAGTTTTTAATATTATTGGCATATAGCATAAACAGAT